>NZ_JBXWMQ010000037.1:0-1559 GCF_059609905.1 Ruegeria sp. YTSA226 | reverse complement strand
TGAGCTGATTTCGTTGAAAAAGTCGTTGATTTCGGCAGGCTTGTTTGAGGTATCGGTTTGATTTCGTTCAGATGTCTAAGGCGTAACCGCCGCTTCAACCAGTGGCGAGCGGCATTGGCTTGAGTTTGGCCAGTTTCCGAAGGTTTTGGGCGGTGGCGGCGAGGGTAAATTCGTCTTGAACGCCGCAAGGGCCCCGTAATCGGAGCCGTCCCAGTCCGAGGATGCGTTTGAGGTGGGCAAAGAGCATCTCGACCTTTTTTCGTCGCGCCTGAGCCTCGGGATTGAAGTCTGAGGTGGTGCATTGGCGAGCAAAGTCTCTGACGATCTCATATTTATCGCGATGGACCGAACGCGTTTCAGCGTTGGGGCAGCACTTTGCCTTCAGCTCGCATCCTGTGCAGTCTGATTTCAGTGCCCGATAGTTTCTGGATTTCCAAACTGGCGCATTCCGTTTTGGATCAGAATAGGTCCGCCATGTATGCCGCATCTCTTTGCCGCCGGGGCAGATATAGCGGTCGTTTTCATCGTCCCAAGTGAAGTCAGAGCGAGAGAACGTGCCATCGGTCCGCTCGCCCTTGTCGAAGACTGGGATGAAGGGAAGGATCTGTCGCTTCAATGCCAACCACACTAGATTATCCGAAGACCCGTATGCCGTATCTGCCGCGATCCAATCGGGTTTCACGCCAAAGCGTTCTTCGATGCGGTCGAGCATCTTGCGCATCGCGCCAACCTCAGCGGTTTTGTTCGACCGGCTTGCGTCTACGTCCATGATGATGCCGTGGTCCGTGTCGATCAGATAATTGTTGGAATAGGCAAAGAAAGCAGGACCTTTCCGCGCCGCCGTCCATTGGCTGGCAGGGTCGGCATGGGCAGTGAACTTGGGCTTTGCAGTGGTAGCTGCTCCGAAGGCCTCGTCGTCCAGCGTGTCGAGATATTCGCGTACAGCGCGTGGCGCATCATCGGGATTAATCTCGCGGGCTGCCCAACCTTCGGGGTTACTGGAGTTCTGCTTCTGAACATCCGCGCTGATCAGGCTGGCGTCGACCGCGAAGCCCTGACCGCCAACCAAACCTTCCTTCATGCAACGGGCAACAGTCGTCTCGAACACATGGCGCAGCAGATTGCTTTCGCGGAACCGACCATGACGGTTTTTGGAAAAGCTCGAGTGGTCCGGGATGCGATCCGCGAGATCGAGGCGGCAAAACCAGCGGTAAGCTAGGTTCAAATGCACCTCTTCGCAAAGCCGCCGCTCCGACCGGATGCCAAAGCAATATCCGATCAAAAGCATTCGGATCAGAAGTTCCGGGTCAATGGAGGGGCGACCCGTGTGGCTGTAGAAGTCGGCCAAATGCGCGCGGACGCTGGTCAGATCAACAAACCGATCAATCGACCGCACCAAGTGATTATGGGGAACGTGATCCTCAAGCGAGAACTCGTAGAACAAAGCGGCCTGCGCCTCTTGCCTTGGTCCCATCATCGCCAATCCTCCTGCTCGTCTCGAGAATTGAATCAGCCGGTGGGCCGCCGATCAAGCAGGAGTTTTTCAACGAAATCAGCCC
>NZ_JBXWMQ010000036.1:0-2579 GCF_059609905.1 Ruegeria sp. YTSA226 | reverse complement strand
GACAACGATCCATGATGGTCCCGCAGCATCATCAGGCAGCCCAGCGGGGTACAGGGCACCATCGATTTCTGACCGGTGCCCAGCAGGCCCACATTCGAGATGTGGAACCCGTCGACATCCTTGGCCGGGTCGATCGAATTGATCACCAGATCTTCGTTCAGATGCTTGGGCAGCGGCAGCTGCACCAGAATGCCGTGGACTGCGGGATCGGTATTCAGCTTGTCGATCAGTGCCAGCAGGTCTGCCTCGGAGGTGTCCACATCCAGCTTGTGCTCATACGAGTTCATGCCGACCTCGACGGTCATCTTGCCCTTCGAGCGGACATAGACCTGGCTGGCCGGGTCTTCGCCCACCAGAACCACGGCCAGACCGGGGGTGATGCCATTTTCGTCCTTCAGCTTTGCAACCTGATCGGCAACCTGTGCCCGCACCGTTGCTGCAAAGGCCTTACCGTCGATAACCTGCGCTACCATTCTTCGATCCCTTCTTCCCAAAAACGGATCGGGCGCTTGGGGCGCCCGGTCAGTCAGTCGTTGCCGAGCACACGTTCCTCACGCGCAATCGACCAGTCAATCAGAATGCGCCACAGCGTCTCGGCCAGATCGGGGTCCATCCCCGCCGCCTGAGAGCTGGCACGCACCTTTTGCACCACCTCTTCAACACGATCCGGAATACGGGCCGGCAGGCCCTCGCCCGGCTTCAACTCAGACGCGCGATCAATGTAGCTGGCGCGCCTCACCAGCATCTCGATCAGGTGCCGGTCCAGCTGGTCGATCTGAATCCGCAGATCCTGCATCGTTGCGCAGTCTTGCGGCGGTGTCAGAGTGGGCATCGTGATCTCCTCGTGGCCCGGAGCATTCTCCGGATCACGAGATGTCTTATCTGGCGACTTAGAACAAGCCCTCGATCTCACCTGCGTCATTGAGGCAGATGCTTTCGGCCGCCGGTTTGCGCGGCAGGCCCGGCATAGTCATGATCTCACCACAGACCGCCACGATAAATCCGGCACCCGCGCTCAGGCGCACCTCGCGCACCGGAACCGAATGGCCGGTGGGCGCGCCGCGCAACGAGGGATCGGTCGAGAAGGAATATTGCGTCTTGGCCATGCAGACCGGCAGGTTGCCGTAACCGGCTTCTTCCCATTCACGCAGCTGGTTGCGGATCTTGTTGTCGGCCAGAACCTCGTCCGCGCGATAGATGCGCTTGGCGATGGTTTCGATCTTCTCGAACAGCGGCATATCG
The DNA here is from genome assembly GCF_059609905.1 of Ruegeria sp. YTSA226. Taxonomy (NCBI): domain Bacteria; kingdom Pseudomonadati; phylum Pseudomonadota; class Alphaproteobacteria; order Rhodobacterales; family Roseobacteraceae; genus Ruegeria; species Ruegeria sp. YTSA226. The sequence goes on along the minus strand of NZ_JBXWMQ010000036.1, from coordinate 1,337 downwards.
TCGGGGTAGATCGGCGCAAAGTTCGCTGTGCCCCCTTCGACGATTTCGACCACCTTCTCGGCCAGCGGCGCCGAACCTTCCGACCCCAACTCCCAGTGACGCGACAGAACCGCTTCGACCCCGTGGTCAGAGCAATAGTCTTTCACGGCTTGCACTTCAGCGTCGGTATCGGTGACGAAGTGGTTGATGCCAACCACAACCGGCACGCCAAAGGATTTGACGTTTTCGATGTGACGACCCAGGTTGGCACAGCCCGATTTGACCGCGTCGACGTTTTCCGCACCCAGATCAGCCTTGGCCACACCGCCATTCATCTTCATCGCACGCACGGTGGCGACCAGCACCACAGCCGACGGCGCGATACCCGCTTTGCGGCACTTGATGTTCATGAATTTCTCGGCGCCCAGATCGGCCCCAAAACCCGCTTCGGTCACCACATAGTCAGCAACCTTCAGCGCGGTCTTGGTCGCAATGACCGAGTTACAGCCATGTGCAATGTTGGCAAACGGGCCGCCATGCACAAAGGCCGGGTTGTTTTCCAGCGTCTGCACCAAGTTCGGCTGCATCGCGTCCTTCAGCAGCACCGTCATCGCGCCTTCGGCCTTGATGTCGCGACAGTAAACCGGGGTCTTGTCGCGGCGATAGGCCACGATGATGTCACCCAGACGCTTTTCCAGATCTTTCAGGTCGTTGGCCAGGCACAGGATCGCCATAACCTCAGAGGCCACGGTGATGTCAAAGCCGGTCTCGCGCGGGAAACCGTTCGATACGCCACCCAAGCTGGCCGTGATCTGACGCAGCGCGCGGTCGTTCATGTCGACCACACGACGCCACGCTACACGGCGAATGTCGATCTCGCACTCATTGCCCCAGTAGATGTGGTTGTCGATCATCGCCGACAGCAGTGAATGGGCGCTGGTGATGGCGTGAAAGTCACCGGTGAAGTGCAGGTTCATCTCTTCCATCGGAACAACCTGCGCGTAACCACCACCCGCAGCGCCGCCCTTCATGCCAAAGTTCGGGCCCAGCGAAGCCTCACGGATACAGATCATCGCGTTCTTGCCGATCCGGTTCAGACCGTCACCCAGACCCACAGTCGTCGTCGTCTTGCCCTCACCCGCAGGCGTCGGGTTGATCGCCGTCACCAGAATCAGCTTGCCGTCCTCACGGCCCTGAACCGAATTGATGAAGTCCTGGCTCACCTTTGCCTTGTCATGGCCATAGGGCAGAAGATCAGCAGATTCGATGCCGATCTTCGCACCAATCTCCTGAATCGGCTTCTTCTTCGCCTCACGCGCAATTTCGATGTCAGATTTATAGCTCATTGGGTTTCGGTC
>NZ_JBXWMQ010000035.1:0-4493 GCF_059609905.1 Ruegeria sp. YTSA226 | reverse complement strand
GATCAGCCCCTGGCCATTGCGGGGGCTGATCTGGTTGTCGTCTGTTTACTCTGCGGCTTCTTCGTAAGCGTCCATTGGTGGGCATGTGCAGATGAGGTTTCGGTCACCGTATGCGTTGTCGACGCGGTTTACGGGGGACCAGTATTTGTCGACGCCCATGGAGCCCGGGGGGAAGCAGGCCTGTTCGCGGGTGTATGGGCGGTCCCAGTCGCCGACCAGATCGCGCACCGTATGGGGGGCGTTTTTCAGCGGGTTGTTCTCCGCATCGATCTTGCCGTCGATGATGTCCTGCGCCTCGGCCCGGATGGACAGCATGGCGTCGCAGAAGCGATCCAGCTCGTCCTTGGGTTCCGACTCGGTGGGCTCGACCATCAGGGTTCCGGCCACCGGCCAGGACATGGTCGGCGCGTGGAAGCCGGAATCGACCAGACGTTTGGCCACATCGTCGACGCTGACATGGGCCGCCTCATCCAGGGGACGGGTGTCAAGGATACATTCATGCGCCACTCGGCCTGTTTCCGAGGTGTACAGGATCGGATAGGCGTCCTGCAGCCGGGCCGCGATATAGTTGGCGTTCAGGATCGCCACTTTCGTGGCCTGGGTCAGACCCGCACCGCCCATCAGCAGCACATAGGCCCAGCTGACCGGCAGGATCGACGGAGACCCAAACGGTGCCGCCGAGACCGGACCGACGGCGGTGCCGTATTCCGGGTGGCCGGGCAGGTGTTCCTCCAGATGCGCCTTGACGCCGATCGGACCCATACCGGGGCCGCCACCGCCATGCGGGATGCAGAAGGTCTTGTGCAGGTTCAGGTGGCTGACATCGCCGCCGATATCACCGGGGCGCGACAGGCCGACCATGGCGTTCATGTTGGCGCCGTCGATATAGACCTGACCGCCGTGATCATGGGTGATCTGGCAGACCTCCTGGACGGTGGTCTCGAACACGCCATGGGTCGACGGGTAGGTAATCATGCAGGCGGCCAGATGGTCGGAATGCTTTTCCGCCTTGGCGCGGAAATCGGCGACATCAATGTTGCCCTTCTCATCCGCTTGCACCGGCACCACCTGATAGCCCACCATCTGGGCCGAGGCCGGGTTGGTGCCATGGGCCGAAGTGGGGATCAGGCAGACATTGCGATGCGCCTCACCCCGCGCGGCGTGATAGTTGCGGATGGTCAGCAGGCCTGCGTACTCGCCCTGCGCGCCCGAGTTGGGCTGCTGCGAGATCGCGTCATAGCCGGTGATCTGGCACAGCTTGTCGTTCAGATCGGCAATCATCTCGTGATAGCCCTGTGCCTGATCTTCGGGGCAGAACGGGTGCAGATTGCCGAACTCGGGCCAGGTGACCGGGATCATCTCGATCGTGGCGTTCAGCTTCATGGTGCACGACCCCAGCGGGATCATCGCCCGGTCCAACGCCAGGTCGCGGTCGGCCAGACGGCGCATATAGCGCGTGATCTCGGCCTCGGCCCGGTTCTTGTGGAAGATCTCGTGGGTCAGATATTCGCTTTCACGCAGCGCGTAATCCGGCAGGCGGTATTGCTTGTTCGAGCTGTCATCCGCCCGATCGATGCCGAAGGCACCCCAGACGGCCTCGATGGTCTCGGGCCGGGTCTGTTCGTCCAGGCTGATGCCGACCTTGCTGTCGCCGACCTTGCGCAGGTTGACGCCGCGGGCCACGGCGGCCTCCATCACGACATTCTGCAGATGGCCGACCTCGACCGTGATGGTGTCAAAGAACACTTCCGGTTCCACGGCAAAGCCCGCCTCTTCCAGACCGGCGGCCAGGCGCGAGGTCTTGCGGTGCACCGATTGCGCAATGGCCTTGATGCCATCAGGGCCGTGATAAACCGCATACATCGACGCAATGACGGCCAGCAGCGCCTGCGCGGTGCAGACATTCGAGTTGGCCTTCTCGCGGCGGATATGCTGTTCGCGGGTCTGCAGCGCCAGGCGATAGGCCTTGTTGCCCCGGCTGTCGATGCTGACGCCGATGATCCGGCCGGGCATCGACCGCTTCAGCTTGTCGGTGGTCGCCATATAGGCCGCGTGCGGGCCGCCATAGCCCATCGGCACGCCAAAGCGCTGGGTCGAACCGATGGCGATATCTGCGCCCATCTCGCCCGGTGACTTCAGCAGCGCCAGCGACAGGATGTCCGCTGCAACGATGGCAATGGCTTTATGTTCATGCAGCGCCGCGATCTCGGCGGTGAAGTCGCGCACATGTCCATGCGTGCCGGGATACTGGAAGATCGCGCCAAACACCGCGCCCGCGTCCATCATATCCGGATCAGCCACCTGTACGTCGATGCCCAGAGGCTCGGCGCGGGTTTTGATCACCGCAATGGTCTGCGGGTGGCAGTTTTTATCGACGAAGAAAGCCGCGTTATTGGCCTTGGACCGGCCACCGCGCTTGGCCATCGCCATCGCCTCGGCAGCAGCGGTTGCTTCGTCCAGCAGGGATGCGTTGGCCACGTCCAGCCCGGTCAGATCGCTGACCATGGTCTGGAAGTTCAGCAACGCCTCAAGCCGGCCCTGGCTGATCTCGGGCTGATAAGGCGTGTACGCCGTGTACCAGGCCGGGTTTTCCAGGATATTGCGCAGGATCGGCGCAGGCGTGGTGGTGCCGTAATAGCCCTGACCAATCAGCGAGGTCAGAACCTTGTTCTTGCTCGCCACCTCTTTCATGTGGAACAGCGCATCGCGCTCGGTCATCGCCGGACCCCAGTCCAGCGCTTCCTTCTGCCGGATCGCAGGGGGGACGGTGGCGTCAATCAGCTGATCCAGCGTCGTGAAGCCGATCACCTTGAGCATGTCGCGCATCTCGGTCGGGCTGGGCCCGATATGGCGACGGTTGGCAAAGTCATAGGCTTCGTAATCGGTGAGTTTGAAGGCCATGTGTAGCGCTCCTCAAGGAATGTCTCGCCCAGCCGCTCTGGCAGATGCCTCCGGCGGGAGTATTTGGAAAAAGATGAAGCCCGGGGCCCGGTTTCAGGGCCCCGGAATTGAAGTTACCCGATGAAGGCCTTGTAGCCGGCCTCATCCATCAGATCTTCCAGCTGCGACGCATCCGTGATCTTGATCTTGTAGATCCAGGCCTCGCCCTCGGGGTCGTCGTTCAGCGCGCCCGGATTGTCGGCCAGCGCCTCGTTGACCTCGACGATCTCGCCATCAACCGGCGCATAAAGCTCGGACGCCGCCTTGACGGATTCGATCACGCCAATCTCGCCGCCCTTCTCGAACTCGTCGCCTGCTTCCTGCTGTTCCACGAACACCACGTCGCCCAGCTGTTCAGCCGCGTGTTTGGTGATGCCCAGCGTCGCGGTGTCACCCTCGACGGTCAGCCATTCGTGCTCTTCGGAATAATAGGTTGCCATGTTGTCTCTCTCCTGACTTCAACGCTTGTAATTCTGGGTGACAAAGGGGGTGGCCACAATCTGTGCCGGTTGCGGCTTGCCCCGGATGATCAGGTTCACCACCGTGCCCGGCTCGGCATGATCCGCCGCCACATAGCCCATCGCCACAGGTCCACCGACCGTCGGGCCAAACCCGCCCGAGGTGATCTGACCGATTGTATTGCCCTGCGCACACTGGATGTCCACGCCCTGACGCGCCGGTGCCCGGCCTTCCGGCTTGATGCCCACCAGCTTGCGCGCGGGACCCTCGGCCAGTTCTTTTTGAATGCGATCGGCCCCCGGGAACCCACCCTCTTCCTTGCGGCGCTTCTGGATCGCCCAACCCAGGCTGGCCTCGATCGGCGAGGTGCCCTGGTCGATGTCATTGCCATACAGGCACAGCCCCGCCTCCAGCCGCAGGCTGTCGCGCGCGCCCAGGCCCGCCGCCTCGCAATCCTCATGCGCCAGGAAGGCCTTGGTGATTTCAATCGCGCGGTCCTCGGGGATCGAGATCTCGTACCCGTCCTCACCGGTATAGCCCAGACGCGAGATCCGGCATTCGGCCCCCAGGATGTCGGCAACAACGGTTTCCATGAACTTCAGATCCCGCGCCGCAGGGCAAAGCGCACCCACCACATCCTCGGCCTTCGGTCCCTGCACCGCAACAAGCGCGCGGTCAAAGATCTCGATCACCTCAACCCCGTCCAGATTGGCGCGCATATGCGGAATATCCTGATGACGCAGCGCCGCGTTCACCACCACAAAGAAGTGATCCCCCGCATTCGACACGATCAGATCATCCATGATCCCGCCATCCGAATTGGTGAAAAATCCATACCGCGCCTTGCCAGGCTTCAGTGTCGCATAGGCCTGCGGGCACAGAGCCTCAAGCTTGGCACCAACATCCTCACCCCGCAGGATCACCTGACCCATATGAGACACATCAAACACCGCCGCCTTCTCACGACACTGCGCATGCTCACCCATAATCCCCAAAGGATACTGAACAGGCATCTCCCAGCCCGCAAAATCAACCAACTTCCCACCCAACTCAACATGCAAACCATGCAAAGGCGTGCGCTTAATATCCGTCAT
>NZ_JBXWMQ010000034.1:0-4529 GCF_059609905.1 Ruegeria sp. YTSA226 | reverse complement strand
CATAATGGCTTCGATGAACCAGAAATCCTCCGTTGCTCAAACCCTAAATCTATCCGGTAGGTGCTGACGTCAGACAAAACGTCAAGCTGATAACTCATTGCAATTTCGTTTGTCGACAACCAATCACCGTGTCTCGAATAGCAAACATTGTTATGCGGCCCGCTGCACGAAAACACACCGTCCCACTCGTCAGAATTACCCAGTATCCAGTCAGAGAGTTGCAGGTTTGCTGTTATTTTATCACCGTTGAACGCAACCGTATCACCCACAGGACTTTCATCCATTGGGTTGTAGAGACTGGTCGTCGCCTTATTGTCGCGAACCAACCAAACTGTGCAGGTTGTCTGAGCATTTGAGGCAGTTGAAAGTGCAACCAATGAAACGGTTGCAATAGACATTAACCTACTCATGCGGTTGCCCCCTTGTTTTCCAACAATCATGGCTCACCATCGCAACTTAGGATTTGATAAACCAAGCTGTTTGATCGTCCGCCGGGGTATTCCGCAATCAGATTAAAGATGTTTCCATAGAAACTAAGTCCGTAGACTACTTTGCCCCATTCAGAATCTTGGTCGCCAATACTCGCGATACAAGAGAGCATTTGCTCACCTGTGCATGAAAACACTCGATTCCAATTCTCGTCTGGTGGCAGCGCAAAACTCATGTCGAATAGAGACAAATCGGCCTTAACACTTTCAGTCCCAGAACTAAAAGTTACTGTTTCCGGTGGCACTTCAGGTTGTTGGGTTATTGACTTTGCGGTCGGTTTTGCTGGCGAGAGCTGTGCTACTGAACAAGTTACGTCTGCCGATGCAGCTTGGCCAACCGCCAGAAGTGCAGCTATTGCGAAAACCCTGTTCATGATACCAACTCCTGCACATGATTTTGCCAGCCGCGTAACACCTCGGCGGCTTCCTCAGCATAGTCGTGCTGTTGATAGGTTTTGGCCAGGGCGTCACGTTGCACCTCGTGCGCCAGTGCGGCCTCGCTGGCCTCGTGGCCGTACCCGTTGGCAGCAGCCCATGTGCGCAGAGAACGGCGCACGTCGTGCATTCGCAATCCAGCATCAACCCCAGCCTTGGGCCGCCACTGCTTGCGCCATGCGAGATTGAGACGGTTTGTATTGTGGCCGAATATCTCGCCCTCGGTGTCGACAAGGGCAGGGCGCAGGCAATCGTACGCCCACGGCGTCAACGGGGTGAAGTGAGCACGGCCAGCTTTCATAACCTCGGCGGGCCACGTAACACCTGCCTGTGTTACCCAATCAGCATTCAGGCGTTGCACGGCTCCTGTGCGCTGGGCGGTAAGCAGCATCAAACGCCCGCAAGCCTGTGTCTCAGGTGTCAGTACCTCTGAGGCGTCCCAGAGGGCCTTAATCTCATCATCCGACATGACGCGCGTACGGGCCGCCACGGCAGGCGCAACACGCTTGGCCCGTGGCAGCGTCACCTCGCACAACTCGCGGTCATCGCACCACGTCAGGAATGAGGACAGGACGCGATAGAACAACGCGCCGCCAGAGGCACTGGCATCCGTCGCGGTATCGATCAGGCGCATAAGGTCCGCTCGTGAAATCTCGCCTATGCGCTTGCTGGCCTCGGGCGTAACCAGCAAATGCCGTTCCATCGACTTGCGGTAATCATATCTGGTCTTGTCGCTCCAAGAGTGCTTGGGACTGTCGAGCCATTGCGAGACATATTTGCCCAAGGTGTCAGAGTGCTTGGCCTTGGCCGTTGCCGTTTCGGCCTGCTGGCTGGGGTCCATTCCCGCGCGTATTTCTAGCCGCATCTGGGCTGCCCTCTTACGGGCCGCATCAACCGTCAACTCGCCCAGCTTGCCGATTGTCAGCCGCTTGTATTTCCCAGTTCCGCGCACCTGGTAATTGAGAAACAAGGTCACGTCGCCGTTGTTGGCCTTGCGTGCGCCAAAGCCCTTAACCTCAGTATCCCAGATCAGTTTGCCCGCCCGCGCCTCGGCCAAATTGCGGGCGCTTAGTTTGATTGCCATGTCAGTGCCTCGTGTCAGTCATATGTCAGTCTATGTACGTTATCAGGCGTCATTGTCAATCAACGTGCGTTATCAACGTTTGTATAAAAATACGTGTATTCAAGAGTTTACGGCACGATTCCAGTGACTTAGCAGATTTTGTGATTTTAATTTGTAATCAGTAGGTCCGCGGTTCGAGTCCGTGTGGGGGCACCATTTCACTCTAAGATTCTTTCTATTTCTTGATTTTCCAAAAGTCAGAATGATTGGGACAGCGCAGGCGAATTGCGTAACGAAGAGTTTTTCCGAGGACTTTTTCTGATGACCTGCGTAAATGGGGTGGTGGTCAAAGGCGGCGATTGAATTTCCGCAAGTTGCATCGGCGAAACGCATTGTGTTCATAGCCTTATGGCCTTACTGGTGCTTTCAGCCTAAAAACTGGCCCAACGCGCTGTGCGGGCGTGATGGAATGGTAGACATATCAGACTTAAAATCTGAAGGGCGTATGCCCGTGTGGGTTCGAGTCCCACCGCCCGCACCACCTCTGATGCCCTGATTGATTTTCAAGTCTCGATGCAGCAGAACCTCTCCCGGTTTGCTTTGGTTCGGGTTCGGCGGGAATTGAATACCGGGATTGGTTCAGCGCAAAAATCGGTGTCCTGCAATAAATGTCCAATATCTATCCAGCCTAAGGTGAAGGCCTGTCAGGCTACACCTTCCAGTTCCTGCATGTTAGCATCCCGTAAATTTCTTCAGGAGACACCATATGCCGTTGACCGTAAAACAAATGATGGAAGCTGCGAACTCCACCGTCGAGCGAATCCAGAGAGCCAAAGCGGTCGAGATCCTGGAGCGAGGTGGCCTGCTTCTGGACATCCGCGATGCAGCGGAATTGCAGCAGACAGGGCGTGCTTCGGGGTCACATCATATCCCGCGCGGTATGTTGGAATTTCGGGCCGATGACACTCTGCAATCACATGATCCAGAGCTTCGCAAAGATCGTCCAATTGTCTTGTATTGTGCCTCGGGTGGCCGCGCTGCCCTTGCGGGAAAACTGTTGCAGGACATGGGGTATGAGCAGGTCTATAACCTGGGTGGCTTGGTCGATTGGGTGAATGGCGGGGGCGAAGTCGCCTAGCCAATAGGAAACGCCAGAACCCGAGCTGTGATCGTTCGAAAGGTCAGGTCAGGCGTTGAGGAACGTCCTGACGGCGGCCTCGAACTCACGCGGTTTTTCCGCATGCAACCAATGTCCTGCACCAGGTATTTTTGCAAAACGTGCCGAAGGGAACATTCCGCGGATCACAGAGCGATGTTCAGGCAGCACATAGTCGGACTCCCCCCCGGACAAAAACAGTGTTTGACCACCCCAGGATGCGTCTATTTCAGGAAAGCCCATGATCTTGGGCATTTCAGAGGCCAAAGTATCCAGGTTCAAAAGCCAACGCTGTCCGTTGATGTCGAGTGACTGCGTGAAAAAGCTCTGAAGGGCTTTTTCGACTCCGTTGTCGGCCAGTTGTTGTTCAGCGTCCGAGCGACGCTCGACCCGGGAAAGGTCCACCGCGCGCATCGCTTCAATAAACTGAATCTGACTATGGCTATAGGCCACCGGGGCGATGTCTGCCACCACCAGTTTGCGCAGCTTTGCGCTGTGCAGCAGGGCTAAAGTCATGGATGCCTTGCCGCCCATCGAATGTCCGACGACATCTGCCTGTCCGCCGAACTGGTCGATAACTTCGGCCAGATCATTTGCTAGATCGGAATACCCATGGTCATGCGTCCACATGCTGTTTGCGTGGTTGCGCATATCAACCGCCACAACTTGCCGCTCGTCAGATAGCCGGCGGGCGATGACCCCCCAGTTCCGGGCCGAGCCATATAGGCCATGGGCGATCAGCAAAGGGGGCTTGTCGGTTGGTTCACCATGTATGATCGTGTTCAGCATATAGCCGTGATACCCGCCGCAATCTGAAACGGCCAGCCCCATTGTGGCTCCTATTCCACATGGGTAAACTGTCAGCTCAGGAGGCCGCAGCATGCCGCAAGACACAGATATACAAACCCAAATTGCGCAGACCATACAGCTGTTGCGTGACAAGTTGGGTGTGCGCGACAAAACGCTGACCGCCTCGGTCAAAAAGGCCAAAAGGCAACTGCCGCGCCGGATATACAAACAGGCAATGGTTCTGGCACAAGCAGAGCAGATGGCGGCCCATCCAAAACTGCGACTTGTGCTGGACAATCCGAAACTGATCCAGGCCTCGGAAGAGGTGCAAAAACATCTGGGGGGTATCAATTTGGCGGATCGGCGGATGGGGTGGTTTCTGGGAATGCTGGGCGGGCTGACTTTTAACCTGTTGGCCTTTTCTGCTTTGTTGCTGATCTTCATGATGTGGCAGGGGCTTATCTGACCACAAAAAAAACGGCGCCGGGTTGGCGCCGTTTTGTTCTTGGATGACTGAATTCTTACAAGTTTGGATAGATAGGGAATCTGGCGCAGAGGTTTGCGACTTCGGTTTTGACTTTGGCCTCGACCTCACCGT
>NZ_JBXWMQ010000033.1:0-4830 GCF_059609905.1 Ruegeria sp. YTSA226 | reverse complement strand
ATCCTCCTGCTCGTCTCGAGAATTGAATCAGCCGGTGGGCCGCCGATCAAGCAGGAGTTTTTCAACGAAATCAGCCCAAAGCTACCGGGTGCTGCAGTCCGCGCTAACGGTGGCAACGCGCAGAAAGCGGACTTTGCTAAGTCCTGTTGATCTCACTTAGTCGCCCTTTGGCACTGCCACTTACCTATTGCATTCACCCCGCATTAGAAAACGATCCGGGTTCTTAGACCGAACAGGGTAATCCGGTCCTGATCGGGATTTAGAAGCGGGTCGGAAATGAATTGTACCGATGGCGTGATCTGCAGTCCGGGTGCGATTGAAAAACGGTAGAATGCTTCGAGTGTGAACTGATCGCCATCTATGCCTCTTGCCTCGGCCCAGTCCAGGCCCAACCCGGCCAAATCGGTATTGCGACCGTAGTAGCCAATACCCGCAGAAACGGACCGATCATAGAGTGCTGCTGCCCCTTTTGAGGCCCCTGCCCGGAAGAACGGCATCCACTTATTGTCAATAAACCATGCTGCTGAGAACGCGGCGCCGTAATCTTCTGGACGGCTACCATCGTCAGCCGCATCCGCATGCCAGAGGGTCAGATGGATATTGTCGAAGTAAATGCGATCAAAGCCAGAGGTGTAACCAAGTTCGAGTGATTTGAAGAGATTGCCGTCGCTAAACACATCAAAGTTCGGATCAGACGGGTCGGCGTTTGCGTCTGAGACGCTCGCAACGGCGTAAAGGTTCTCGCTTAGCTTTACCCCACCGGCAATGCCAAGACCTTGGTTGGGCGCGTTAATTGTCGGATTGGTATTGAAAGACAGGTTTTGGAAACCACTGTAAGGGCTTACCAACCCATAGATGTCCACAAAGTCCGTTACATCAATCTGGCCGACTTGCAGCGTCCACGAACCGTTCTCCGCCCTTTGGGTCCAGAACAGATTGGTCAATAGCAACCCATTATCGTTGAAGGCTGTCCCTGTGATTGAAAGCGCTCCACCATCTAACCCAAGGAATTGCGGGGCAACATCGGTATAACTGTGCCGGTCTTCGATCTTGAACGTCAGAGACCCTCGTTCAGTTGCCTGCCAACTGCCATAGAACCGCGCAATTCCGCTGGCAGCTTCGCCCTCCCCCAGATCCGCGTTCGTGGTTTGGCCCAATGCCAAGTAATCAATGTTGAACCGAAACCCATTCTCCGCCAGTCGGTCTTTCCACTGAAACCAACCCGGTGCGGTATTGCGCGGAAAATCGGAACGATATTGTGGATCGGTCAGTCCATCTCCGGTCTCAAGATCAGCTTCGACCGAAGAGGGCCCGGACAGACCTTGAGCCGACGCCGCGCCGGCTGAGACAATACTCAGTACGACAACGAGAAGCCTTATCATTCAGACGCCTTTGCCCCGCCGGTCTTGCGATTGCCCGCCGCTCGGATACGATCAGCGGCACGCTGCTTCCATTCCAGCCTGTCTGCTTCGGTTTCCAGAGTTTCGACACGTTCCGTCTCCAACTGGAATGTCGCACTCATAGGCATAAGGCCGTCCACAACCATCATATTCTGAACAGTGGGATCGATAGTCAGCGTGCCCGTCAGCCGAACGGGTTCGTGGAAATAGCTGGGCGTCCAGTCGCCATTCAACCGCACGCGAATCATTTGATTGGGTTGGGGCGGGGGCATGTGGCTACACATTCCTCGTTCTGGCACTAGATACGCCACAGATCGCCCGTCTGGATCGCTCGGGCCCGGGATGGCAAAGCCCGCGATTGTTATTGTTTGACCGTCGAATTGCGGATTTCCGTTTGTTCCTGCCTTTCTTCGCCGTTCTTTCACAAGCTCTCTTTGATCGAGCAGCCAATCGACATCAACGCCAACTCCCGCCAAGGCATCCTCGGTCTCGGTCAGAAGCTCCTGCCAATTCAGTCTTTCTTCCGCGCTGCCAGTGTCTTGCTGTAGCCTGCCACGCATCCGCACAACGAATAGGACGTCGTCGAACTGTTCGGGGCTGAGCTCCCGATAGGGATCCTCAAAGACCTGCACAGATGGGTCCGGGAGGTCTGCCCAGTCCAGCGCTGCTCCTGGCGTTGCCATGGCGGAATGACCGTAACAGACCAAACCCGCGAGCAAGACGGAACGAAACCAAAGGAACATGAATACTCTCCAGTCGAGTTTTGGGGTCAATTCAGTGTATTTTTGTATATCACACCGTCCTTCATGATAAGCCGGATCGTTTCAGGGCTTTCCGGCCTCGGATCGGCACCAAACCACTGATCACCCGTGCCAACGACCGAGAAGTCTTCGAGGGGGTTACCATCGATCAGCAGGATGTCTGCATAGGCGCCTTCCTCGATCACACCCAGTTTTCCTGCGGTATAAGGGTTCATAAAGTCTCCTGATAGAGCGACTACCTCGCCACCCGTCGATGTCAACGTGACCATTGACGTGTAGGGGCCGAAAAAATCATTGTTTAAGTGTTTTTCGTAGGCAATCTGGATATTGCACGCCTCTACCGAACCAACACAGTCTGTCTGGAAACCCCGCTTCACCGGGCATTCTTTCATATTGTCGATATAGCCTGCAAATGTGGCCGAGGCAGACTTTGCCTTGGCAAGGCTCGCCGGAACATTCGCCACAGCTGGAATGTCGAGAAGTCCGGGGTCAAATGCCGTTAGGTTTGTTGTAATGTACGCACCCTTCTCGTTCATGACTTCGGCAATTTCGCAGTCAAAAGAAAAACCATGTTCGATTGACATAACACCTGCGTCGAGCGCACTCAGGATAGCTTCCTTACGATAGGAATGCGCCATGACATAGCTGCCATATTCATTCGCGACCTGCACGGCGGCTCTGATTTCTTCGGGCGACCCGGCCAGCAATTGCCAAGGGTCGAATGCCGACACGACACCACCGGATTGCATGAATTTCAATTGCGTCGCGCCCATACGAAAGTTGTTACGTGCGAATTTATAGACGTCATCAACACCACTGACCTCCTGAGCCATGTTCAGCCGACCCATGTTTGTCTCCGAACCAGGTGGTGCTGTGAAATTCGCGAAGTCAGCGTGACCACCGCGTGTTCCGATAAACGCCCCAGATGGATAGTAACGAGGGCCCTCGATTTGCCCCGAGTCAATCGCCCTACGTAGTCCGCCATTAGCGCCACCAGCATCCCGGACAGTGGTGAAACCCTGCATCAAATACATCTCGGCCATCCGCGCACCGTGTATGGCAAAGTCCTCCCAGGTCGTGTTGGCCTCCATCGCAGGCAAGGTCGGCCCCATCAGCATGAGATGTGCGTGTAGTTCAATAAACCCGGGTGTCAGTGTCCGCCCCTCTCCGTCAATGACTGTAGCATTGGGGGCATCGATCGCATCGGTCGATACGGACTTAATCAGGTTGCCCTCGACCAATACGCTGGCATTCTCGATACGCTGTTCATTCACGCCATCGAAGATATGCACGTTGGTAAACAACGTTTGGGGTTCTTCTTGATCCTGAGCCTGCGCGGATGCTGAAAAAGAAAGACCTGCAGCGACAATTACGGTCGAGCAAAGCGACATTCGTAGACCGGACATAAGTACTCCCTTCATATTCATGTTTTGCCAACTGTAGTCCGGAAAACTTTTCCTCGGTTGCCACTTTTGAATTAGCATGTTCGAATGTGTTCGTAAAAATGGCCACTGAATACAAATACTAATCATCACAAGGGTGACGAGCTTGCCTTTCAACTCCGCCTCTCAAGAGCATAGCGAGGGCTTTATTCGCCTCTCCTTAGCCGCTCCGTTTTTGCAATATCTCACCGAACGCAAGATCAATCCGCAACCAGCATTGGACCAGGTCGGATTGAAAGCCGAACTGTTGTCTGACCCATCCGTGTTCGTTCACTCAGAGCTGGTCTACGGATTGGTGAATGCCTTCTCAGAAGTATCAGGAGATCGATACCTAGGACTGAATGTAGGGGAGGCGTTTGACCTACAAGGATGGCCGCCCTTCGCTCAAGCCTTGCAATCTACGAAAACGTTATTCGAGTTTTTTACCCGCTTTGTTGGGCTCGTACCGCAGGAGTCCAATTCTGTGCGGCACAGCCTTGTGATTGAAGCAGACAAGGCGACTTATCGTATCGAGAGGCAACAGGAACCAACTGTCCCACCCATTCAGGTGACCGGTTTTGGTGCCGCAATCTATGTACGCCTATTGCAGACCGTCGTCGGAGATTCTTGGGATTCTTCGCGTGTGCGATGGGAAAGCAGATACATCAATGGGCTGCCTATCGACTACAAAGGGATCGAGGTTGGCCTTGGGACTGATCCCGGAATGCAGATTAGTTTTCCTGTGGAATGGTTGTTTTTGCACCATGTCTCTGAGGGCTCTCCCAAGCCCATAGCCTCACCTCAACAAGAGGAAGAAGTAACCGTGGTGGCAGCTTTGCGCTCTGTCTTACGCGACAAACTAGATGAAACCGATTTGGGGTCAGAGTTGGTGGCTGGAATGCTGGGAATACAACCGGAACGGTTTCTGAAAGCGCTTCAACAACAAGGCACAACGCTACCCCGTGAAATCAAACGGCTGCGTGTCGATGTCGCCAAAGAGCACCTCAAAAAAGAAAAGATGACAATTGCGGAGATTGGTCTGATGCTCGGCTATTCCGACAAGTCCCATTTCACTCGCTTTTTCCGAGGTCAAACCGGAATGACACCGACTAAGTTCCGAAGCAAGTAAATGTGGTCGAGCCAAAAGAAAACTTGGTTGGGAACGTACGATTAGGCTCCAGACTCATTGATTTACAGCCAGAATAGGACTGTAGCAGCGAGAGCGATGGCCGAGAGGAATACCTTTGG
>NZ_JBXWMQ010000032.1:0-2500 GCF_059609905.1 Ruegeria sp. YTSA226 | reverse complement strand
AACCCTGACCTACAGCTAAGGCCCCCAATTCATGGCTAAGTGGGAAAGCAGGTGGGACGACCAAAACAACCAGGAGGTTGGCTTAGAAGCAGCCATCCTTTAAAGATAGCGTAACAGCTCACTGGTCTAAATAAGTTGTCCTGCGGCGAAGATGTAACGGGGCTCAAGCCATGAGCCGAAGCTTAGGATGCCGTAAGGCATGGTAGCAGAGCGTAGTGTGACATAGTCTCATTCCTCCTTCACGTCTTCGGGCGTATTGGAGGAGAGAGGCTTTCGATGAAGCCGGCGCGTGAGCGATCCGGTGGAGAGATCACTAGTGAGAATGATGACATGAGTAGCGACAAAGAGTGTGAGAGACACTCTCGCCGAAAGTCCAAGGGTTCCTGCTTAAAGCTAATCTGAGCAGGGTAAGCCGGCCCCTAAGCCGAGGCCGAAAGGCGTAGGCGATGGGAACTAGGTTAATATTCCTAGGCCGTGGAGTGGTGACGGATCTCAGAGGTAGTTCATCCTTATCGGATTGAATGGGCTGCTGAGAGGTTCCTGGAAATAGCCCTCCTATAAGACCGTACCCTAAACCGACACAGGTGGACTGGTAGAGAATACCAAGGCGCTTGAGAGAACGATGTTGAAGGAACTCGGCAAAATACCTCCGTAAGTTCGCGAGAAGGAGGCCCGGTTCCTAGGCAACTAGGGGCTGGGGGCACAAACCAGGGGGTGGCGACTGTTTATTAAAAACACAGGGCTCTGCGAAGTCGCAAGACGACGTATAGGGTCTGACGCCTGCCCGGTGCCTGAAGGTTAAAAGGAGAGGTGAGAGCCTTGAATTGAAGCCCAGGTAAACGGCGGCCGTAACTATAACGGTCCTAAGGTAGCGAAATTCCTTGTCGGGTAAGTTCCGACCTGCACGAATGGCGTAACGACTTCCCCGCTGTCTCCAACATCGACTCAGCGAAATTGAATTGCCTGTCAAGATGCAGGCTTCCCGCGGTTAGACGGAAAGACCCCGTGCACCTTTACTACAGCTTCGCACTGGCATCAGGATTGTGATGTGCAGGATAGGTGGTAGGCTTTGAAGCAGGAACGCTAGTCCCTGTGGAGCCTCCCTTGAGATACCACCCTTCGCACTCTTGATGTCTAACCGCGGTCCGTTATCCGGATCCGGGACCCTGCGTGGCGGGTAGTTTGACTGGGGCGGTCGCCTCCTAAAGCGTAACGGAGGCGCGCGAAGGTTGGCTCAGAGCGGTCGGAAATCGCTCGTTGAGTGCAATGGCAGAAGCCAGCCTGACTGCGAGACTGACAAGTCGAGCAGAGTCGAAAGACGGCCATAGTGATCCGGTGGTCCCGAGTGGAAGGGCCATCGCTCAACGGATAAAAGGTACGCCGGGGATAACAGGCTGATACTGCCCAAGAGTCCATATCGACGGCAGTGTTTGGCACCTCGATGTCGGCTCATCTCATCCTGGGGCTGGAGCAGGTCCCAAGGGTACGGCTGTTCGCCGTTTAAAGAGGTACGTGAGCTGGGTTTAGAACGTCGTGAGACAGTTCGGTCCCTATCTGCCGTGGGTGTAGGAGACTTGAGAGGAGTTGCCCCTAGTACGAGAGGACCGGGGTGAACGATCCACTGGTGGACCTGTTGTTGCGCCAGCAGCAGTGCAGGGTAGCTATGATCGGACAGGATAACCGCTGAAGGCATCTAAGCGGGAAGCCCCCCTCAAAACAAGGTCTCCCTGAGGGCCGTGGAAGACCACCACGTCAATAGGCCGGAGATGTAAGCGCAGTAATGCGTTCAGTTGACCGGTACTAATCGCCCGATAGGCTTGATTTGATCCAGTAATGGAAAGACAAATCAAAAACATACACACCTTAGACTAACGATGGCTGTGTCGCGCCAAGCGGCACTGTTGATTGATTACACTACCGAGTGGCAACGCGCCTTTTGCACGCAAAAGACGCTGCCTGCCACCCGTCGCGCTTGCTACGCAAGTCGCAACGTGGGATTTTCCTCGGTTTGGTGGTCATAGCGCAAGTGAAACACCCGGTCCCATCCCGAACCCGGAAGTTAAGCACTGCCGCGCCAATGGTACTTGGGCTTAAGCCCCGGGAGAGTAGGTCACCGCCAAACCTAGAAAAATCCCAATTCTCTCTAAATGATAACAATACTTATTCGACCCCGGCCTCAAGTAGCGAAAGCGATAGGCCAACCTAGTGTCGCGGGATGGAGCAGCCCGGTAGCTCGTCAGGCTCATAACCTGAAGGTCGTAGGTTCAAATCCTACTCCCGCAACCAGGTCGAATAATATCAACACAGCCCGTTCAGACTAAAATTGATCCACTGGATCAATTGCTTAACGTCTTCACCTCGTCAGGCTCATAACCTGAAGGCCAAAGGTTCAAACCCTACTCCCGCAACCTAAATCACTACACAATATCAATATATTACACACCGCGCCCGAGCGGGCTTTTGCGTTGCGCCATCACAACTGAAAGCACCGTGGAAGCAA
>NZ_JBXWMQ010000031.1:0-8278 GCF_059609905.1 Ruegeria sp. YTSA226 | reverse complement strand
AGACATCTGAACGAAATCAAACCGATACCTCAAACAAGCCTGCCGAAATCAACGACTTTTTCAACGAAATCAGCTCAGAGCGGACCTCGGAGGCAGCGCAGCGTGTCGTGATAAAATGCTCCGGTCAACGTCGGGTTGTCGTTTTGGGAGGGCATGGCGGATCGGAGGATCAGTCATGGAAACACCAAACCTACCAGCCATTCGCGCACTTCGCCCTGCCTGGAACAAAGGGCGTATCGTCGGCCAGAAGCGACCACTGAAACCAAAACACGTCTGGGCGATACGGGTTCGACTTGAATTGGCCGAGAACCGCCGCGATCTCGCCCTGTTCAACATGGCGATCGACAGCAAGCTCCGCGGCTGTGATCTGGTGAAGATGAAAGTGGTCGATGTCATGGCTTCAGGCCAAATCAAAGAACGAGCCTCAGTCCTTCAAAGCAAGACGCAAAAACCTGTGCGCTTCGAGATATCCGAAGGAATGCGCGCGTCTGTCGAAAAGTGGATGGAGGACGAGCTGATGGTCGGTTCCGAGTACCTTTGGCCCGGGCGCTTTCATGAGCGCCTGCACAATTCGACCCGCCAATATGCACGGATCGTCCGAGATTGGGTCACATCGATCGGTCTTGAGGCGAGCGCGTATGGCACCCATTCAATGCGGAGAACTAAAGTCACGCAGATCTACAAGAAGACAGGCAACCTCCGAGCTGTTCAGCTCCTACTCGGTCACACGAAGATGGACAGCACGGTCCGATACCTTGGTGTCGAACTTGAGGATGCATTGGCCATTGCCGAAGCCATTGAAATCTAGACTAAAGGGCCGTTCGAAAGGACGGCCCAAAGCTGCCCTCTATAGCGACAGACGTCGCTGCGATGCAGCTTCCCCAAAGCGGAAGTTGATCGATTGCGCAGCATTTCCAACATTAACGTACACTCATCGGACAAAACGAACTCGTGCAAGCGCAGCTTCAACTATTGCCACGCGACCTTACTTGCTCCGGGTTCGGCGCTTTTGCACCTGTTAATCGCCACCACTTCGGCGCTTCGCAACGTCTGACAGACCCCGGGCCAGCAGGTCGAATACGATCCGGATACGACGGCTGGTCTGTAACTCCCGATGGGTGACCAGCCAGATTGGAAACTCAAGCGAAGGGAAATCCGGCAAGACCTTCTCTATGCCAGATTCAGCCTCGCCCAACGTTTCGGGCTGCATAGAGACGCCGTAGCCCGCTTTCACCAATTCCCATGCGACGACACCGCTCTCGCTCGACATCACGAAGCTCTCTGCGCGAACGGGCACGCCCATGTTGTGCAGTGGGGCCATTAGCCTCTCGGGGTCGGCATTGCCGACGAAATCGAGTGCAGCCACATCGCGCGGTGTCCGTGGGCGGCTTGCACGATCGAGATAGTCGGTCGCGGCATAGAGAGTGGCGCGAAAGTCGCCCAAGTGCCGTGCGATCAGGTCCGGCTGATCTGGGCGGACGTGGCGTATCGCGATGTCTGCCTCGCGCTGCGTCAAATTCTGCATCTCACTCGACGCGAGAATGCGGACGCGGATGCCCGGCGCCATCTGTCTCAACGGCTTGAGCACGCCCGGCAGGATCGCTGCTGACAAGAGGTCCGTTCCCGTGACCGTGACCTCTCCGGTGACATCCTGAGATTTACCGTCGGCCACCATCGAGATGAGAGTCGCAGCCTCGCCCATCGTGCGCATGTGATCAATCAGGTCGCGCCCTGCTTCCGTCAAGGTAAGACCACGGACGCTGCGTTCTACCAACGTGACGCCAAGTGCCTCCTCCAACGCACCGATCTGCCGTCCTATCGTCGGCTGCGTTGTCTTCAGCACGCGCGCCGCGCCGCTGAACGAGCCTTCCTCCGCTGTCGCGAGGAAGGCGCGTACCTGGTTCCAATCGAAGGAAACGGCCTGCCAGTTCATTCATGAGCGTATAGCAGGTGGACGAATTTAAGCAATCGACCTTTTATGAGCGCATGGATGATACCGGCTGCGAAACGAGATCGGCCCGGTCTCTGCAATCGAAAGCGACACAATGCATTCCGCAGTTTCTTACGACTGGCGCATCCGCGCTGCTTCAAACCTGAAGTGCAACACGCAAAGGAAACCGACATGACTGCCCAAGCCTTCTGGGACCGGCATGCGCCCAAGTACGCCAAGAAGCCTATTGCCGATGTCACCGCCTACGAAGAAAAGCTGGAATGCGTCACTGCGCTTCTTCGATCGACCGATCGCGTTCTTGAAATCGGCTGCGGCACAGGCGGCACGGCCAGGAAGATCGCGCCTGTCGTCGCTCATGTGACCGCAACCGACCTCTCTGCCGAGATGATCCGGATCGCCCGGTCACGATCAGGTGGCGATGCCGCGGGAAAACCAGAATTTCTTCAGGCGGAGGCGGCGCAATACATTCCTGGCCAACCGTTCGAGGTCATTTGCGCGTTCAGCCTGCTTCATCTGGTGGATGACATACCCACCGTGCTGGATTCAGCATTCCACCAAATGAAGCCCGGCGGTCACTTCATATCAAAGACGGTTTGCCTGAAGGACGCGCCGCGCTGGATGCGAGCCATGGTTCGCGTGCTCATGGCCGCGCGGATCGCGCCTAATGTGATCATCTTGAGTCGCGCTGAATTGACCCGACACCTGATCCGCGCCGGGTTCGAAATCGAGCAGACGCGGTACTTCGGAAAGAACCGACTGAGCCCCTTTATCGTCGCGCGCAAGCCCGCCTGAGGCAGACCGACGCCTTATTCTGAGAGACCGAAGCATGCACTTTATCAGCCGTCGCGAGTGGGCGTTCCTTGCCCTCGTGTTCCTCTACTCTTTCATTCCGGCAGTCGTAGGGCTGGTCCGGCTTCCGGAACTTCTCGGCGCTCGGGCGATCATCCCGCCGAACCCGCGTGCGGTGTTCGATCCCCTCCCGATCACATTGCATATCCTCGGCAGTTCAGTTTTCTGCCTTGTGGGGGCTGTGCAATTCCTGCCGAGCCTGAGGCGCTACCGCTCGGCCCTGCACAGGACCCTCGGGCGGATTGTGGCGGCAGCGGGATGCATCAGCGCACTAACCGGGCTCTGGATGACCGTGTTCTACGCATTTCCCGATGCCCTGCAGGGACCAGTACTTTACGGGGCAAGGGTCACGCTCGGCCTCGCGATGGTCACCCTCATCGCATGGGCCATCGTCGCGATCCGGTCGCGAAACGTCGCCGCGCACCGCGCCGCGATGCTGCGCGCCTATGCCATCGGCCAAGGGGCCTCAACGCAAACCGCGCTCTTTCTGGTCGCAATGGCCCTCTTTGACACCGAACTGCAGGGGTTTTCGCGAGACCTCCTGATGGTTGGGGCGTGGGCCATCAACCTTGCGATTGCGGAACTCCTTATCCGCCGCGCCTTTGCAACGCGCACATCCGGCGCGGTGATCTGAACCCGGTCGTGCTCTCGACCTGATACCGGCAAACTCCAGAAACACAGAAAGAAGACACCAAAATGAGACGGCTCGATCCCCGTATTCTTCTGTCGGCCCTGTGGCTGTTCATACTGCTCAACATCATCTTTCGCGATATTCACCAGTTTGTCCTCGCGTCCCATATCGAGATGCTGCTGACAGGCCATTACAACGGCATCGAGATCACCGAAGGGCTGATGCTTTTGGGCGGTTTCCTCGTCCAAGTGCCGATTGCGATGGTGCTCTTTTCGCTCCTGCTAACCCGCAGGATTGGTCGCCCTGTCACCTTTCTTGCAGCGATCGTCACAACCGGTACGCTCCTTTCCTCGACCCCCACCGACATGGATGACACCTTCCACCTCGTCATCGAGATCGTGGCTCTAATCGCAATTCTCTGGACCGCATGGACGTGGCCCGAGAACGAACACACCGCGCCGCAATCCGACGCAAGTTCTCCGAAAAAACGTGCGCGCACCGCGGACACGATGAATGAATAATAGGACCAAATAGATGTTGGAAGAAACGCCTTTAGACGATGCGTTTGATCTTTATGACAAGCTCGCACCTCGCTACGATAAACTTCATCATCGCTGGCTGCGTCATGCAGGCGGCGAGGCGCAGGCCGCCCTGGAAGGTCTGGTGCGTGCACTTGCGACGCCGAATTCGAGGCTTTTGGATGCTGGCTGCGGCACCGGCAACCTGGCACGTAGACTGATCGCCGAGGGCATGCCGCCGAATTTGATGACCCTTCTCGACCCGTCCGCAGCGATGCTTGCACGCTGCGCCGACATTCCTGTGCCGAAGATACAAGGACGGTTGGAGTCCCTGCCGTTTGAAGATGGCACGTTCGATCTTGTGACGTGTGCTTGGGCTTTGGAAACCGTCCCCGATCCCCATCTGGCTTTGAGTGAGCTTTGCAGGGTTGTTCGAGCCGGCGGCGCGCTTTGTCTCGCGTTCTGCGCGGATGAGCCTGCCCGTGGTCTTGCCGGCAGCCTCATGCGCCAGGCGCTTTTGTTTCGCGGGACCGGCCGATTTATGTCCCGCTCCCGATTGATGCAGGCAATCGAGCGTTTCGAAAATTTTGAAGTGCGGGCAATTCCGAGCCATGGTCCGGCCTCGACCCTGCTTGCTAGGCGGTCTGGCGCAGCAACCCAGGGGTCTTTGTAGCTGGGCTTAGAGTTGAAAATGACGACCACAGAATTACGGAGATCAAGCATGATCGGATATGTTACCCTCGGAACCAACAACTTCGAGGCCGCGCTGAAATTCTACGACGCCTTGTTTTCGAGCGTGGGCGCAAACCGTCTTTGGAAACACGGCGATATGGCCGCATGGGGCCGCTCAAGGGCCGAGCCTGCGTTATGCCTTGCTTGTCCATTCAATGGGGCACCGGCAAGCGTTGGAAACGGGGTGATGGTCGCTTTGAAAATGACCAACAGAAAAGCCGTCGATACGCTTCACGCCAAGTGCCTCGAACTTGGCGGAACAGATGAGGGACCCCCCGGCACACGCGGAGATCATGGTTTCTACGGAGGGTATTTCCGGGATCTGGATGGCAACAAACTGAATGCGTATGTCCCAGCGTGACAGCAGGCAAAGAGTTGGCTGTTGAAATATCGTGTCCAGCGGACAATGAGAGACGAGCACATCGAAAGACGCCGCAATGAGATCTGAAATAAAATTCGTCCGATTGTCGGAAATCGACCCAACCGAAATCTTAGCGCACATGTCCGACCCTCGTGTCGCCGAGCATATGCCGCTTCTGAGATTTACTTGGAATGCCGAGACAGTGGCGCGGTTTGTCGCCAAAAAGGAAGAGTGTTGGCACCGTGACGGACTTGGACATTGGGCATTCTTGTCCGATGACCGATATGTCGGCTGGGGTGGATTTCAAAAAGAAGGAGCCGAGTGGGATTTCGGACTGGTCTTGCGGCCCGACACGTTTGGCCTCGGGCCGCGCATCTCGCGAAAGGCGATCGACTTTGCAATTTCCGATGAACGCATCCCGTATGTGACCTTCCTTTTACCACCGTCACGCACGAACCTGCGGGCACTCGACAGACTTGGTGCTTGGCGGGTTGGCGAAGTCGACTATGACGGGGCGACCTTCCTCAAATTTCAACTTGCGACAGAGTGACAGCATTGTCCGATTTCTGGTACATCGCCAGCTCCAGAGTGTGTTGTAACTCGCGGCCCAAACCGGTCACTAGACCGAGGGTCGAAATGCCGCGTTTGCAGCCCGCTTTCCAGACCTTCGCTGCAGGAGCATATCGGTGTCTTAGGTTATGACGGGAATGCGGACTAAGCCGCCACTCGCCGCACCGTCCACTAAGAAACGCTCCGCGAACTTTGCGGACCCTGGAACAGCCTTTGACACAACAATTTGGAACGCCGCAGTTAACCGCGTGCACACCAGCATTGATTTCGAAAAGGTCCCAATGCCATCATCTTCTAAAAGTAGGAGGGGATTAGATGTGGAAACCAATCATATTTGCTTTTTTGATTGTCGTGACTGGTGCCGCAGCGGCTATGTCGCACGATGTGCGGGATCCAGCGGCTTTGCAAAAACCGCTTATTCAGGACTTGCTAACCGAGTCGCTCAAAAGCACTGAGGGCTTGGAGGTTGTCGTGAGCCATGTTGCCCTACCACCAAACCTCACTTTACCAATGCATTGGCATCCCGGTGAAGAATTTGCCTACATTCTGCAGGGCAGCGTCACCCTCATCCTAGACGGCGAAGGCGAACAAGAAGCTTTTTCAGGTGACGTAGGCGTCGTTCCGTTGAAGAAAGTGCACACCGCTCGCTCAGGGGACGAAGGGGCAACCATTTTGGTGTTCCGTGTCCATGAGGAGGGCCAGCCAGGCAGAGTTTTGGTCAGCGACTGATTTTCAAGACAAAGGCGAAACATCCTTTACCGAATGCATGGTTGTCGGAACCGGGGGGGTGCCGTTTGCCTTCACACTTGCAACCCTGCTTTTTTCCACCCGCTGCGCCAGCGATCAGCGCAGGTTGGAATAGAGAATAATGGTAAACGTGTTGTCTCGGTTATCGAAGCCGCATTCGGAGCGATTTCGTTCAATTTGACAGCCGCTGTTTTTGCCGCATCTATGTCATCGAGCTCAGCAAGCGAGGCAATCAGCATCAGGTGGCTCATCAGGAAGGTTGCACGCACAGACAAGGCTTCGCGACAGGCCTGCGCGGCTTCCTCATAACGTCCCAAGTGAAACAAGGCGGCACCCTGTCCCATGAAAGCGGCGTGCCGCAATGGATCACCCGGGCTGAGTTCGACAGACCGGACTGCATGTTCCAGCGCCTTGTCAGGGCGATTCAGCAAATAAAGATTTGCAGCGGCGAGCATGTGGACCGTCGCCGCGTTGGGATTTTCCGACAATGCTTCCTTAAAGGCTGTCCGCGCGCGGGACAGGTCATGTGCCAGCATAGAGATCGAATGTGCGGCATAAGCCTTTGCAATGCCGTCCGCGCGATCACTCCGCAGCACCTGCTCTGCGGCCGCGACAGCTGACTTGGGTCCCTGATCTACAGGTTCCAAACCTTGCACAAGACGTTGGATATGAAGCCATGCTAGCAAGCCCGCTGCGGAGGCGTATTCCGGATCTCGATCCAAAGCCAGTTTTGTCAGTCGTATTGCCTCTATGTTGTCTTGGTCAGTCAGCAAGTGGAAATGTGATAATGCTCGGAGGTAGAGCTCGTATGCCTGTAAGTCCTTGGTGGGTTTTGCACGCGCACGATTTGTTTCAGCGTGCCGCACCGATGGTTCAATAGCTGTAACTACGTCTTCGGTGACTTGATCTTGAAGATCAAAGATGTCGTCGAGCACACCGTCAAAGCGGTCCGCCCACAAATGGCTGCCATTTTCGGTATCTATGAGCTGTCCCGTGATGCGGACGCGCTGCCCGGAACGCCGAACGGAGCCTTCCAGTACATACCGAACCCCTAGGTCGCGGCCCACGTCGCGGATGTCCGTGCTTTTCCCCTTATAAGTAAAAGAAGAGTTTCGTGCGACGACCATCAACCAACGAAACCGCGATAGCTCAGTTATGATGTCTTCCGTGATGCCATCGGCAAAGAATTCCTGCTCCGGATCACCCGACATATTGTCGAATGGGAGCACAGCGATTCCCGGCCTCACATCCGCTTTGATCGCGAGATTGGCTTTCGTACCCTTTGGCCAACACCAGATTCCAACATGGCGCGTGATGTTTTTCAGTTCGGTTTGGTCTCCGCCGTCGAATAATCCCGCATCGCTACGGTCAAGGCTGTTATGAGACGTATCTGAAAAGAGCACTTGTCCCGGCTTCGCGAGAGCCTCCAGACGCGCGGCAACATTGATGCCGTCACCGAAAATGTCATCGCCGTCAGATACCACTTCCCCTGTGTGAACCCCGATGCGCAGTTTGATGTGGTCAGGTTTGTGGGCGGACTGAACTGCGATCGCGCAAGCTGCTGCTTCAGATGGTGATTGAAACTCGACGATCCAGCCGTCGCCCATGCTTTTAATCAGTGAACCATTGGTATCTTCCACGATCGGGAGAAACGTGTCCTCGCGGAAGGTCTTTAATGCAGCGACTGTGCCAGTACGGTCCTGATCCATCAGCGCGGAATAGCCCACAATGTCGGCGGCCAATACCGTCGTGAGACGTCTTCCCATTCACCCCTCCTCTTTGCAATGAAGTTAGCTCGGTGGGTTGCTTCTGTCAGCCCATTCGTCAGATTTTGAAAAGCCGTAGGCTCCAGACTCATTGATTTACAGCCAGAATAGGACTGTAGCAGCGAGAGCGATGGCCGAGAGGAATACCTTTGG
>NZ_JBXWMQ010000030.1:0-14178 GCF_059609905.1 Ruegeria sp. YTSA226 | reverse complement strand
CCATAATGGCTTCGATGAACCAGAAATCCTCCGTTGCTCAAACCCTAAATCTATCCGGTAGGTGCTGACGTCAGACACCTGTGGCGCGAACACAGCAGTGGCCCCAACGCCCAGAACCAGATCACCCTTGTCATCCCGGCTCAGTAGAAGTTGCCCATGTTGCACAGCCAATTGACCCCAAACACCCGCTTTGGTGCTGTGATCTTTGCGCAGCTTTTCTGGCAATGTCTCATGCGTGAACCGCGAGGTCGCATAGTGCACCACGCCTTTTGGAAGCGCTTCAGTCATTTATGCATCTCCATGAAAAAGCTCGGCATAAGCATGCCAGGTCGCGTACCCGAGCAATGGGAACACCACGACCAAACCCAGTAGCCCGGACAGTATTCCAACCAAAGTCAAAAGAGTGATGATGGCTCCCCAGCACAAGCAAAGCTTGAAGTTGTGAGTGGTGGCGTTGAAACTGAGCCCCATAGCCGAGAAGCCATCGATCTTGCGGTCGATCAGCATTGGCAATGAAAACGCTGACACCGCAAACCCTAATGCCGCAAACAGCCCGCCAACCAATGATCCTGCGATTAACAGCGCCCATCCTGATGGCGTAGTAATCAGCAAAAGCAGCGTATCTGCGAAGCTTGAGAATGGGCGCAGCCCGTAGACTATGGCGAACATAACTGTGGCCGCGCGAATCCAGATGAGAGCAAAAACCATCAGTATGACGCCCACCAACGTAATCTGACCCGTGGCCGCTCTGAGCCCTGTTTTACCGCTTGCTACGGAATAAAGACCAATCGTTGCAAGTGGTCCGACCAAAACGCCGCCAGCTAGCAAAGGCAACAAAACCCAACCAAGATCGTTGAGCATCAGGGCCGCAATGCAAATCCACCCCAGAACTACGAGTGAACCACCGTAAAGCAAGGAATATCCCGGGTTGCGTTTCACGTCGCCCCAGCCCGCCTGCAGCCAACGTTTGACAACGCGTGCGGGAGGATCAGAGATGACCTGAGCTTTGGTATAGACAGAGACCGTCATGACAACACCGGTGGAGTGTCAGCCTCACGACGAAAGTTCTCAATTCCGAATGACAAGCCCTTACCGATCCTGGTGGCCAAATGAGAGAACGCTTCGGCGGTTGCAGGTTTAAGGGCTTTTTTTGCGGTGTCTTCGAACAGGTCGAGCCACAGGCGAAAATGTTCTGGTAGGATTTCAGAGTTCGCCAGGTGAACCTGCATCGGGTTACCCGAATAGCCTGCCTCTCGTAGAATGGCGCCGCGCCAAAAGGCTGCGATCTTTTCTTCGTGTTCCGGCCAATCTTCGATTGCCCTGTCAAATACCGGCCCCAGATCAGGATGCACTCTGATGCGCACATAGAACTGGTTGACCAAAGTCGCGATTTCATCCGCTGTGATGTCAAACATATGTGGCCGAATTGGCATGGTACGAGTCATCGGATCTACCTTAACGATACGCCTCACTATCTGTGTGCTATAATAGGTATTGTTAATACCTATTATAGCGTGAATGGTGTGATCAACATCAAGGGGAAAGGCGCGTGGGTCTATCTTTACCCAGCCGTCGACAACCACGGCAAAACGCTCGACGGAATAGAAGTGGTGCACATAATCCGCAAAGGGCAAATCACGCCCGGTGTCTGTCCGTTTCGGCAATTTACGGAGCTGGCGGCTTAGTCCGCCGGTACAAAGATATCACTGTGGCAAGTTAAAACTTCGCAACAGATCCCGTCCGGTTTATTGCGCCGATGATAATGTGATCTGCCGACGGAAGCCGGCAGGTGAGAGCCCAATTTCCCTCTTGAAAACGCGTGCAAAAGCAGAATCCGATGCGTATCCAGCGCGTTCTGCCGCATCCGAAACAGAACTTGATGGGTCAGTAAGACAGCGTTTCGCGATCTCCAGCCGCCAAGCTGTTACGTATTGCATTGGCGACATCGCCATCTTTTTCTGAAACTGAACCGCAAAGTTTGTTCGTGACATGCCTGCAATGCGCGCCATTGTTTCTATCGTCCAGGATGCGCTTGGATCCTTGTGAAACGCGTCAAGAGCCCGAGCCAGATGGTGATCAGAGAATCCGTTCAAGCCCCACCTCGAGGATTCGTCACTTTCCACAAACGAACGTATTGCCTGCGCAAGAATGGCTTCTGACATCTTCAAAGCAATGAGATCGCCACCGAGGCGAAGACCCCCGGCCTCATCTCCGATCATGCGCAGTGTCGCCTCCATCCATTTTCCAGCGGATTCCCCGTAATTCCTTAGGTGAATGATCGGTGGAAGGCGTTCCAACAGTATGTGTTTTGCATGAGGGTCGAATGAAAAATGGCCGCAGATAAGTTGCGTGTCACGTTCATCGCCGTCGCCGCCGTAAACCAGAACCCCAGTTCCAGTGTATCCCGACCGCTCGATTACCGTGTCCAGCGGCAAAACTGCATCTCTTGTTTCAGCCGCGCAGTACAACTTGTGTGACGCGCCATGCGGAACAATCAACAGATCGCCCTGCTCCAGCCCCACCACTTTTTCATATCCTTCAACTTCGATCAGGCAATTGCCCCTATGAGCAAAATGAAATCGGGCGACGTTATTGAACTTGGGAACTTCAATCCCCCAAGGGGTGGTCAACGAAGTTCGAAAATAGAGCGCGCCTTGAACAGACAGTTTCGTAAGGATATCGCTAAGCAAATCAAGCATGCATTTTCATGGCATTATTTGGCGTTTTTGTACAGCAGCTTGAACGATCTGCACAGAAAATCGAACGTTCCCGCATATATCTCACTTCCCGGTTCGGATTACTCCTATTGCCATCGTAACACTCAGTGGAGTCTCCAAAATGAAGAAACTGATTTCCGCATTTGCTGTGGCACTTTCCATGACTGGCGCTCAAGCCTCTGCGCAGGACGTCGCCGAGATGAGCGATCTCGAATACGCTCACATTGCCTATACGGCCGATAACATCGACATTCGGTATGCCTATCTGGCGCTAGCTTTGTCGTCGAACCCCGACATCCATGAATTCGCAAACACGATGATCCGCGACCATACTGCCGTGAATGAAGCGGCCTTGGGCCTGCTCGAAAAACTGGGCGTGTCAGCGCAGGACAATGCGTTCAGCCAAACGCTGAATGCCAATGCCGAAGAGATCATCGATGGCTTCGTCAAGCTGCGTGGAGCAGAGTTTGATGCCGCTTATGCAGCCAATGAATTGGCCTATCACCAGGCGGTGAATGATCTGGTGGAGAACACAATGATCCCCAATATCGACAATGCCGAGGTGAAGGCTCTGTTCGAGCAGGGACTTGAGATCTTTAAAGCCCATGAAGGCCACGCCGAAATGATGGTCGAGGCACTGCAGTGATGGGAAAAGCCCATTCACGCCGTCGCGTAATGGTTGGAGCGGTCGCATCGGCGGCCGCTCTCGCTTTAACCCGAACGCGAGCCCGGGCGGCAGAACCCGTAGTCCACGAAGTTAGGATCAAAGCATTCGCATTCACGCCAAAGCTTCTGAACGTGTCTGTTGGTGATACCATTCAATGGACCAATGAAGATCTGGCACCACATACGGCCACAGCCGATGAGTTCGGATGGGACACTGGGGAGATCCCAAACGGTGTCAGCGCCAAAGTTGAGGTTACTAAAGGTATGGAAACAAAATATTTCTGTGCGTTTCATCCACATATGAATGGAACAATAGTGATCATGTGATTTGACTCATTGGATCGACTGAACGAAAGCGGACTATGATGCAGGGCGCAGCATATGGAGCTTTGGGCTTCGCGCCTTCCAGCTTCTGTTGGGGCACACAAAGATGGACAGCACGGTCAGGTATCTTGGTGTTGAACTTGAAGATGCCTTGGCTATCTCCGAATCCATTGAAATATAATATCTCTGGGCCGCTCTCGCAGGCAGCCCGATGCGGACCGTCATCGCAACTTCAAGTGCTGCGATGCAGCGTTCTCAAAATCCGGCAATGGTCACGAGCAATATGCGACTTCACTGCACGGAAGTGAATGAGTGCTTTAATTGGCATATTCTTTCGACAGAAACTCGGGCGACTCGAAGAAAGTGGATTTCTGTCTGGCAAACACTGTTTTGTGTTCTGACACCCCATCCACTAGGGATGGTTTTGCATTTAGCAGGAAGTGAGCCGACCTATGCATAACATCATTGCACGAAGAAACTTCGCCGTTGCGGTAGCAGAAGAGGCAGGCGCGCTTGCACTAGAGTATTTTGCTTCCAGAGATACCTTGGTCATTGATCAAAAAGGCGCGCAAGACTGGGTCAGCGAGGCGGATCGCAACGTCGAGACCTTCATTCGCCAAAAGATTGTGAACTCTTTTCCCGATGATGGGATTTATGGCGAAGAACACGCGGAAAAAGCTGGCTCCAGCGGTTTTGACTGGGTGATCGATCCGATTGATGGGACAACGAACTTCGTCAATGGCATTCCGGCCTGGACGATTGTCTTAGCGTGCGTTTCGGACAGTCAGACGCAGGTCGGTGTGATTTTCGAGCCAAACGTTGGTGAAACTTACGTGGCGGTCCGAGGCGAAGGTGCCACTTTGAATGGACACGCCATGCAGGTTGCCTCAAGCGTGGAGCTGGCAAGTGGAACCGTCTCAATAGGTTATTCGAACCGGGTCGAGGCATCAAAAGTCATACCGGTGATTGCGGCCCTTATCGAACGTGGCGCTCTCTATCATCGCAATGCAAGCGGTGCGCTTTCGCTGGCCTATGTCGCGGCGGGACGTCTATTGGGGTACATTGAAGAGCACATGAACGCCTGGGATTGCCTCGCCGGTCAGTTGATGATTGCCGAAGCAGGTGGCGAGATCGAGGATCAAGACGCCGACGGGATGATCCGGGACGGTGGTCGCGTAATCGCTGGCACACCGGCCGTGTTCGAGACCTTGAAAATGATCTGCGACGACGCTTGGAACGAATGACGTCCTTCAGGCAATCGGGCTCGACCCGAATTCAGGTTGAAGAGTTTTAATATCCGCACGCCAGAAGTGGCCCAGACCAGGTTGAACAATCCGACGATCGATTTTCTGCCCTGCAAGATGGCACCAAAGCAGTGTTCCGACCGCGCCTTGGGTTACAATGGCCAAGTCTTTTCCGTCTTGGTTTATGACGATTGACAAGACTGTTCGAACGATACGCAGTTGCGCGGCATGGGCTGTTTCCCAACTGCAGAAGCTGGACATAGGTGCCTTGAAAAAGGTGTCAGCGGCGGACCTTGAATATCGAGGGAGGAAGGAACCCGGTAGTGTTTCGGTCGTTCTCACTCAATCCAGGCTCGGAATTCGCGACCAGCCCCAAAGGCTTTGCAAGGATAGCGTCTGTATCGGACGCTTTTCGCTCGGTACTGGACCAGATATCTGTCACGCTAGACATGGTCTTACTTTGTGAAAATGTGTCGGCTCGGGCGCGGCCAATTTCACTCAAACCCCATTCGGTGACCGGTGTCTCTGGCTCAAGGACGACCTCCGGTTGAGAGACGACTAAAAGTTTACCCACGTCACCCTTCCGGCAACAGAACGGGGCCACGTTCGGCAAAAGACATTTTGACTTCCGAGCCGATTTCCAGTGGCTCGTCCACGTCGTCCTGCACAGCAAATACCTGCCCGAAGGCACCGGCCAGAGTGTACTCCATCCGCACGCCAACATAGGTCGCCTTGGCAACTTTGGCCGGGATGCCGGTATCAGATCCAATCAATATCCGTGACGGGCGCACGGCCAGCGTTGCGGGACCAGGCGTTAGGCCACGAGAGGGGAGCGTGTGTTGATAGCCCTCGATTTCGATCGTGGCTAAATCGCCTTTGACGGAAAGAATAGTGCAACTGATCAGGTTAGCCTCACCAATGAAATCGGCCACGAACCGGTCAACCGGCGCATCATATAGTTTACGCGGCGTGCCGATCTGTGCGATGGCAGCGTTGCGCATGACGACAATCTCATCTGAAACGGCAAGGGCTTCTTCCTGATCGTGAGTCACATAGACGACGGTCAAACCGAGATCTTGCTGAATGGCGCGGATATCTTCGCGCACCTGGCGGCGCAGTTTTGCATCGAGGTTTGAGAGAGGTTCGTCAAAGAGCAAAACCTGTGGCTCCAAAACCAATGCACGAGCGACAGCAACACGCTGTTGCTGCCCGCCGGAAAGTTCGCTTGGCAAACGATTGTCGAAGCCCTTCAGGCCAACCAAGTCTAACCCATGCAGCGCGCGCGATCGGGACTCGCGCTTGTCGAAGCCGGAAAAGGTCAACCCATACATGACGTTTTCCAGCACGCTCATATGAGGAAAAAGCGCGTAGGATTGGAAGACCATCGACACGTCACGGTCGGTAGCGGGTAATTTGGTCACGTCTCGGTCGCCGATCAGAATTCGACCCGAGGTCGCCATTTCCAGTCCTGCGATCATGCGCAACGTCGTCGTTTTACCGCAGCCCGAGGGGCCTAAAAGCGTCACCAGTTTGCCCGCTTGGACGTGCAGATCGATGCTGTCGACGGCCACCACATCCTTGCCGAACACTTTCGAAACACCGTCGAAACGAACAGGCGCGGCTTTACTTGCTATAGTCGTTTCGGTCATGTCGTTTTCTCTGTCCCGAGTTGTGTACGTCGCCCGATCTGAACACGGCCCACGAGGATTTGTAACATCCCGACTGCCGCCAACATCACGAAGATCAGCGTTGTGGAATATGCGATTGCAAGACCGTAATCGTTGTTTTCGACCCGACCGATAATGTAGCTGGTAGCCATGTCATACTCTGCTGAAACAAGGAATATCACCGCCGAAATCGCCGTCATGGCCCGGACAAAACTGTAAACCAGCGCAGCTAGGATAGCGGGCCGTAAAAGAGGAAGAATTACCCGCCTGAAAGTCTGCCAGGAATTTGCACCGAGCGTCAGCGAAGACTCGTCAAGCGACTTGTCTAATTGTGACATAGACGCAATACCCGCGCGAACCCCAACCGGCATATTGCGGAAGATAAAGCTGACGACAAGGATAACGCCTGTGCCGGTGATCTCGATCGGGGGCACGTTGAATGCCAGGATATAGCTGACGCCAATAACCGTGCCGGGAATGGCGAAAGAGAGCATCGTACCAAACTCAAACGCATTCTTTCCCGCAAAACTTTGCCGTGTCAGCAGATAGGCAGTGACCAACCCCACGGCGGCCGTCAACGGTGCGGCAATGGCAGCAATGGTGATTGTGGTCCAGAAACTGTCCCAGGCGGCTCCGGTCCAGCGAATACCTTCTTCTTCGAAGCGAACCGAAAAGGCTGTGACGTAGTGCTTGAACGTCAGCGAGTTATCAACGCCCCACAGTTCGACGATACTTCCATAGATGATCATCCCGTAAACCACGGCAGTGAAAACCGCCCAGGCAATTGCAATGCCCAGAACCGGTATGGCAAGGCCGCGCGGCATCAAGGGGTGCACACCCGCGTCGCCCTTGCCGGAAACGGTGGTATAACTCTTTTTCCCCAGCCACGCGCGCTGCGCATAGAAGGCGGAAAGTGTGAAGAACAGCAGCACCATGGCCAGAACAGCAGCCCGGCCCTGATCGTATTGCGCACCGACGATGGCAAAAAATATCTCAGTCGAAAGCACATCGAAGTTTCCGCCCAAGACAAGTGGGTTGCCAAAATCGGCCATGGATTCGATGAACCCAAGCAGGAAGGCATTGGCCAGGCCGGGACGCATCAGAGGCAGGGACACGGTTTTGAATGTTTGCCAACGATTGGCTCGAAGGGTTTGGGCAGCCTCTTCCATCGAAGGTGACACCCCTTCGACCACCCCGATCAAAACCAGAAAGGCGATCGGCGTAAATGCCAGAGTCTGAGCGATCAGCACCCCGGGCATACCATAAAGCCAGCGCGTAGGCTGCACACCAAAGATCTCAGCAACAAATTTGGTGACCGAACCGGAAAGCCCAAACAGCAGGATCAGTGCAAGGCCAATCACGAAGGGCGGTGTGATAATCGGCAAAACTGTCAGCGCGCGCATCCCGCGTTTAAAACGAAAACCTGACCGTGTGACGACAAGTGCAAAACATAGTCCAAGTGCCGTCGTGATGAAGCCCACAAGAACTGCAAGAAACAGAGAGTTCCACGCGGCGCCGCATTTGGCACCGGCAAAACAGCCCAAGCCCCAAAGTCGGTCATCAAAGAACTTCGAGGCAAAAACCGAAACTGAATAGACACCATCTTCAGTAACGAAGGCGGCAAACAACATCTTCGCAATTGGAAAGAAGACGAAAACTGTAACAATGGTGATTACGCCACCAATAGCGCTGACGACGAAAACGTCGCCATTGATGGCGCCGCGCGCCGCAATACCCTGAGTTAAAAGGAACAGGAACGCTGTGGCGCAGATCATCGCGCCGTATCCCATGCCGAACTGGCGGATCTTCGGTTCTCCGAACAGCGCCTTCATCCAGTCGAAATTGAACCCTCGAATGCCAATTGAGAACCCTTGCGCAATCAGCCAGCCAAAACCCAAGGCACCAGCCAAAATCAGGATACGTGCGTATTGTGGATCGGACTTTGGTTTGCCGAGTATCAACAAAGGCAAGGTAAGCGGGACCAAAAGCGGCGTAAGCCACAGCTTTTCGCCCTGTCCGATCAGGAAAGCGGCGGGCGCATAACCTTCATCGAACGGATATCCATCGACCAGCCATACGAATGACCAAATGCCATCCTCCACCATGAACCATGGCAGCAGACAGAAACCGACCCACCCGGCAACAATCCAGAAGATCAGAACCGGGTGGTTCGTTTTTGGTGTGGTGTCAGTCACTTACTGTGGCAGTACTGAGACCTCTTCGTCCCATTTCTGCAAGAGACGCTTGCGTTCGTCAGACGAGCCGTACTTTTTGAAGTCATAGTCAATAAGCTTGATCTGGCTCATGTCAGGTGCGCTTTCAGAGGTCTCCGAATTTTTGTTGGACGGAACCTGGAAGGCGTTAACCTCAAGCGCAAGGTTCTGGGCCTCGGGGCTGAGCGCCCAGTCATAGAACTTTTTGGCTTCTTCTTCATTTCGAGCGCCGTCAATGATCGACATCGAACCGATCTCATAGCCTGTGCCCTCGCATGGGGCCACGACCTTGACCGGAAAACCTGATACGGCCTGCTTGACCGCATCATGCATAAAGACGATGCCGATGGTGTTCTCACCCCGGCCGGCGGCCTTGATTGGGGCCGAACCCGACTTGGTGTATTGGTTGATGTTCGAGTGCAGGCCCTTCATGAACTCAAAGCCGTCGTCTTCGCCAAATATCTGAACCATCGAGGCAAGCGTCGTATAAGCGGTGCCCGAGGAATTCGGGTTCGCCATTTGCACGTGCCCTTTATATTCGGGCTTCAGCAAGTCTTTCCAACATGCGGGCTCGGGCAAGCTGTTCGCGGCCAAGAGGTCGGAGTTATAGCCGTAGCCGAGTGCGCCTGAATAGATTCCGATGGTCTTGTTTCCTGCACTTTCAGCCTGTGAGATCGCCCAGTCGTGAAGCTGGTCACGCATCGGCGACACGTACTCCATCGTCAAACCTTCTTCGGCGGCTTGCAAATGGGGATCACCGGTACCGCCCCACCATACATCGCCTTTAGGGTTAGAACTTTCCGCGCGAATTTGTGCAAACGTCTCGCCCGAGGACTTGCGGGTCATATTGACGTCTATGCCGGTGGCATCCTCGAAACTGCGCGCCATGAGTTGACACCAATCTTCCTGTGCCGAGCAGTAAAACGTCAGCTTTTCAGCTTGGGCCGCAGTTAGCGAAGCCGCAAATGCTATCAGCGATCCCGCCAGCGTCGTCGTCAGATTTTTCAATTTCTTTCCTCCCCTATGTGTCGTGCCGAAATTCCCAGCGCGATACTCGTCAATTCGTCGTTAGTGGCGGTCGCTCTAAGTCGCTAGTTGATCTAATTGCGTTGGCCAGATCAACATCCGACCAGCCTCCCAATGACAGAAGCAATCTCAACACTGTACTGTTGGTTCCGCAAGAAAATTCAACGAGCATTGGTTTTTTGCACCGGTGGGTTTTGAACCGCCAAGCCTGTTTACAGCACCAAGTTTGAGTATCGGGAGCGTATTTTGATGCCGCATTGTTTAGGTAGCCCTTTGCTGGGGCGGCCGCTTCCTCCAGCGTAGAGCAAGCATCGTATTTCGAACTTAAGATCTGCTTTTCGCCTGCAAACTAGGTCTCTGTGCGAGTGCTGCGAACTTCTGCTTTCCTGAAGGTATTTCGATGCGGGCCGAGGTACAGCTTTGCCTTCGCCGCTACTGATGAAAAATGCTCGAAGCGCAGCTCAGGCTGAACAGCAAATACGCATAGCGTCGAGAATCGCGGCGTGCATATTGCGGCCTGCGATCGCGTCACCAATTCGGGCCAGATAGAACTGGCCATCCGGCTCGTCTTCCCTGAACGGGAATGAACCATTGATCAGCGCCTTGTGATCGACCTGCCCAAGGTTTCGCGAGCTTGGCTTTAGATCGTGATAGAGCGCGTCCGTCGGGATTAGACCCTGCTCGACAACCACGTGGTCGACAAGACGCTTGGTGATATCACCGGTCAAGACATTGCGCAGGCTGGCGCACACCCGGTTTCCCTCTTGGCTTAGAGCACAGAGTTCGTGGAGGCAGGTAAAGGTCACCCCGTTTGCTGCCAGATCGCGCAAAGCAACGGCAGAGGTCGTTGGGCCAAGGTCATGCAGAATTGCCCGGTCGGGGGTCACAAGTTCGACGCTGTGGCCAGCGCCTGCCAACATGTCGGTCGTGACTGCCGCGGGATGGTCTCCAATCTCGTCGAACAATAGAACTTCGCCCGAGACACGCGCTTCTCCGGACAGAACCTCCCAACTGGAGAGCGCCAGATCGCCGCCTGGAATGGATACTGGCTCGGGCCATCCTCCGGTAGCAACTATGACTAAATCCGGGGCTTCTCTAAGCACGTCACCGGCCTCGACATAGGTATTCATGCGGAGATCAACACCAAGGGTGGTCACCTCGGAAATCAACCAATCGGCGACACCCCATATCTGCCTGCGTGTCCTGCCCTTGGCTGCCAAAACAAGCTGCCCGCCCAGTCGATCTGACGCCTCGAACAAAACCACATCGTGACCGCGCAAGGCACTGACCCGCGCCGCCTCCAGCCCACCAGGCCCGCCACCGACGACAACCACCTTCTTTCGGGTGCGGCTGGCAGGAATAACATGGGGTAAAGTTTGCTCCCGCCCGGTGGCGGCATTGTGTCCGCACACGGCAGGCTTGCCCTGATTGACGCGGTCTACGCAATACCCGAGGCCAACACAGGTACGGATACGATCCTCTTCCCGGCGTGCCAGTTTTGCCACCAAATAAGGATCAGCCATTTGGGCGCGCGTCATGCCGACCAGATCGACATGGCCGCCTGTAACCGCGTGGCGAGCCGTTGCAATGTCTGCGATGCCGCCTGCATGCAGAATCGGCAGGTTGACGGCTTCGCGGATGCGTCCGGCCACAGTAATATGCGGAGCGGCTGGCAGACCCATCGGACGCACCCATTCAGCAAGGCCAAGGTCATCGTAGGGCGCCCCGACCAGGATGTTGAGCAGGTCGACATGGCCACTATCTTCCAGCATCCGGGCGGCGGCAATGCAGTCCTCGGCGCTCAGCCCGCCCTCAATCAACTCATCGCCGGTGATGCGCATGGACAGTATGAACTTCGGACCGACCTCTGCGCGCACCGCATCCAATACCTGCAGGGTCAGGCGCATGCGGTTCTTCAACGTTCCACCAAAGGCATCGTCGCGTTGGTTGGTGAGTGGAGACAGAAACTGGCCCAGCAAATGCGAGTGGGACAGAAGCTCGATCCCATCGAACCCGCCCTGCTGACAACGTCGCGCCGCAGCGGCATAATCGCCGATCACTCGTTCAATGTCCTCTTGTTCCATTGCTTTGGGAAAGGCGCGGTGTGCGCGTTCGCGAACGCCGGACGGGGCAATAACCGGTAACCAATGCCCATCATCCCAAGCAGTGCGGCGTCCCATATGAGTGATTTGACACATGATAGCGGCCCCATGCAGGTGCACACCATCCGTGAGCTTCCGAAACCAGGGAACGATACTGTCGTCGCCGGCATAAAGCTGGCCGAATACTGAGGGGCTGTCGGCAGCGATATTCGTCGATCCTCCGATCATTGTCAGGGCGACGCCACCCTTGGCCTTTTCTTCGTGATACAGCCTGTAACGGTCTCGCGGATGACCATCTTCGACGTAATTGGGCGCGTGAGAGGTGCTGACGATACGGTTGCGCAGCGTCAGGTGCTTGAGCTGAAACGGATCAAGTAGTTTCGCCATGGCCAACTCCCTTCGGTAACGACACCGGTCTAAAAACTGCTCCGGGTCGGGCCCGTTTGACAGCTTCTGTGACTGACAACGTTCGCTGTCAAAGTTATGCTACTTGGGAAATACGGGGAGAGAGTTCACTTTTTCCGACACTGATCCACAAAATGACGACCAGACCAAGAAATGTGGAACGCCACTGACCTTTGACTCAATTGACAGCCAAAACCTCAATGAGTCGGAGGATCACGTCATTCAATTCTAACCTAAACGTCGGGCATTTCTGACCCAGAAAGTATACGGTTAGTGTCTCAAATGAGCCCTAGCCATGGGGTCCAATCCTACTGAGACGTGGCGTTAAGGATGAAAAGGGTAATACTCAAGGAGTTTCATGAACGCGTTGCTTAGCCGCCGAACCCCGCCGCCTCGGGAAGCCACGTGGACAAAGGTGGGAATGCAAAGACGAGGATCAGGCCCAGCGGCATTAGCGCTGCATATGGCAAGGCGCCGCGAATGACCTCGTACAAAGGGGCTTTGGCAATGCCCTTGATGACGAAGAGATTCATCCCCACGGGAGGTGTGATCAGCGCAAGTTCGAGGTTGATCATTAGCAGGATGCCGTACCAAATTGGATCGATCCCCAATGCCAGCATGACAGGAAAAACGATTGGCGTCGTGATCAGGATGATCGAGATGGTCTCCAAAAACATGCCCAGCACCAGAATGAGCAGCATAACAGCTACGACAAACATGGCGGGGCTGAGGCCCATTGCCGTCACTTGTTCGACGATCTTTATGGGCAGGCGAATAATGGTTACGGCGTGACCAAACAGCGCCGCAGCAGCCAGGATCATGAACAGCATCGCCGTTGTGCGCACTGTTTCAAACGCAGTCACCCAAGGGTCGTTCAGACCGAAATTGCGGTAAACAACTACACTGATGAACAGCGCGTAAAGGCAGCCAATAGAAGCTGCTTCAGTAGCCGTAAATACTCCGAGGTAGATTCCGCCCAAAACCACCGGTGGCATCAATAAGGCCCAGATCGACTGTCTCATACGTGACCAAATAACGCCCATACCTGCAAATGGTTGAGAGACAGCCGTGCCCCCAAACCCAGCGCTGACCATCGCCCAAACCGCGAATATGACAGCCATCATGATACTCGGCACCAACCCGGCTAGGAAAAGAGCTCCGATCGAGGCCTCGGTTACAATGGCATGGAGAATAAGAGGCCCAGAGGGAGGAATCAGAATCCCGAGCGTACCGCCCGCTGCAATCACACCGTAGGAATTGCTGGGGCTGTAGTTGAAGCGCTTCATCTGCGAGATAGCCGTCGAGCCAATAGTAAGTGCTGTGGCTACAGACGAACCGGAAATGGCTGCGAATATGGTGCAGGAGAGGATCGTGGCGACCCCAAGTCCACCACGCAAATGGCCGACCATTGCATTTGCTGCATCGTAAAGGTCCTTAACCACGCCGGCACGGATCATCACGTGAGCCAAGAAAGCAAACATCGGTATAGCCGTAAGAAGTCCGTTGTTCAGTTTGGCAAACACCGTATCAGCCGCGCTATTCACGTTGCCCTCCGTCAGCATCATTTTGATTAGCGATGTAAGCCCGAGCCCGGCAAAGATTGGCATACCCGTGAGCAAGAGGACAATCAGACCGGCCAAAATAAGAAACGTCCTCATGGTCGGCGCACCGTCAGAAGCGTAAAGATGCGAGCCAGAGCCGCAAGGATTAGTATCATCATGCCGATGAGTAGGAAGCCTGTCCGTCGTCAGAGATATTCGGAGAGGTGAAGCGTTTTCGTAACAGAGGCTCTGGTTCGGTTTCTGTTTGAGTTT
>NZ_JBXWMQ010000029.1:0-14744 GCF_059609905.1 Ruegeria sp. YTSA226 | reverse complement strand
AGATCAGACATGTTCACCGCTCGTTTTTGAACCGTGAATCACGCCGCAAAACGGAAATCAATGGGTCCTGACCCTAGCGCTCACCTGTAGAAAACTTGACAGTTACCGGGTTTGCGCCTTTAACGCGCAGCTCCGCCACATGCTCACCTGGCTTGGGTACATCGATCCAAGCATCCAGATCTTTGGCGACCTTCTTGCCGTCCAGATACCATTCAACAGATTTTGCTTCGGTGCGGCCAGTGAATGTACCCCAGAGATGCAGCGGTCGGTCCGGGCGCACCACTTGCCCCTCAGAGGGGTGAATAATGGCGAGTTCGGGTGGCGCTGGTGGCAGTTTAACTTGCTTGGTGTCTGCCGTTGCGGTGAAGTAACCGTCATGAGCAAGGACCCTAATCCAAACCTTGTCGACCGGAATGGTGTTGGGGTCGATCTCAACGCTGTTACCTCTCGCACCAACCCTGAGCCCGTTCCAGCGTTCACCATCAGAAGACCATTGCAGCCAAATATCGGGATCGTAACTACGCTTGGCCCCGGTCGTTTTCCAGGAAACCTTTAGACCAGACTTGCCAATGCTGGCTTCAGCCGAAGCCAATTTAACCGGCCGTGCCGGTCGCTTGCGCTCCCATATGACTGCGTCCCCCTGGCAGATGCGGATTGCAATTCCGGAGCCGACATCGCCCATTGCCGCAATGAAACTATACGGCGGTTTAGGCGGATCCTTTTTATCGCCTCCGCCGCAACCGCAGCCATCGCCATTGGCGTCGTGATTATCCATTGTGAACACCGGCGCAGATGAGATCACCTCGTCCTTGTCCCCGATCAACTGCAAAACTAGATCGGTACGCGCGCCAGACATCCGCAAGGGCCGGGTTGGAACCCGTACGAGGCTTGCGACCGAGACCTGCATGTCTTTGCCGACTTCACCCACGATCGTCACGAAAGGACGCATCTGGTCTTGCCTGTCGACTTCCATGGCGCCTGCCCCCACCGAATTGCCGCCAGACACGCCCGTTGCCAGCGCCACCGGGTCAAATTCGGCGCGGTTCAGCATATAGTTATGCGTAAAGATCGAGACCCACCGGGGGCCGCAATAACCCATCAGATCCTCACTGTTGGCTGGCCGGTGTATTGTCCCGTCATTTGTGTCGAGGCCGTATTCGCCGATGCTCGCATCCGAATAGACAGTGTTGCCATTGCTATCGGTCGTTGTCATGCCGGTATCGTAAGGCTCGTAAAGCGGGTAGCTCGCGTTTGGCGTGCCGACCGTGCCACATGGGGCATGTGGTAAACCCGCCTGATGGCCCAACTCATGCGCCAACGTGACCGGGCTACCGGACAAGCCAGCGCCGTTGCCGCCGCTGGCGCATCCTGTGTTGCCATGCGAGCGCGGGATCGCCGCATTGACCAGTCCATAGTAAAGCCAATCGCCCTGATTACCGTCATTCGTGCGCGCGTTAGCCACGAAATTCAGGATCGGCGTCCAGTTGGGATCGCATCCCCCCGCTGGGAAATTGTTGTTTGTCAGACCTTGTGTTGTTGTCTGACTGTCGATGATCCGCACGTTGGGCGTACTGCCTACCGGGAAAACCCGAAGCGCAAAGCTGGTATCAGCGGCAACTTGCGCTGCGTTGGGGGCAGGCAAAGTAATATTGGCGCCGCCGCCCATCGGTGGACCGTTATAGCCAATTGTGACGGCTGCAACGCGCAACTCTTGCTCAAGATCGACATCAACAAGCTGTTGGGCCGTGCCGCTGCCTCCATAGCAATCGTCTGGCGACGAGACAGTGATAGAAAGGCGCAAGAGCCCGGTCATCACGTTGGCAGGGATAATGAAGTTCAGCGTCGCATCAATGTCGCGTCTCTCTGCGTCGTAGCTTGAGAAACTGTCCTGCGCTGTCACCGGGGCATTGGACGGAACGATATTGGCCACCGTGGACCAGATCCCACCAACCCGGCGTTCCACTTGAAGTGTGCCACTGACATTGCCGAGCTGCCCATTATCGAAATTCGGATCCTGTCCACTGCGCAGATATGTCCGCACCCAGGCCGATTTATTGGCAACAAGTTGAAGTGAGTTGTCCGGGCCGCGGTCAGCTGGATCAGTCAGATGCTGGTTGGCTCGGAAATACTGTATCGCCTGCGTTACCTCGACCCCGTCGATGGATAGATCCGGCGGGTTCTGGAAAACGAGGTCTAAGCCCTGACTTACTGTAGGAGGTTTACATTTACCGGTCACGACGATTTCGACCCGCACTCGGGTCGTTTGGTCGAAGTCAGTCTGATCGAAGTCCCAGCGTCCCAGATCGGGGGCCGGTGAAATCTGCGCAATGGCAGCGCCGGTGTCTGTATTGACGATGCGCACAGTCACTGAGTCAGCGGCGCAGACCTTCCAGCGGATTTTCAGAACCTCGCCGGGTAACAGGCAGTCGTCGTTCTGATGCCCTTTGACGATAAACTTGAGAATGTCAGCGCTCGTGCCTTCGAACTCAGCCAACATCGTGCCGCTTTTTCGATAGTCCAGGAAACGATCGCAGACGCTGATCGTTTGGGTCGGAGGAATGATCGCCAAACCACATCCTGCACTGGACGGGACGATCACGCAGATGCGTTCGTCTGACCACGAGGTCGGCACAGCGATCGGACCGGGGTTCATCGTGCCATGCTGGGTGAACTGCACTTGCCCCGCAATATCGCCAAACCCGCACCCGCAGATCGCAACCGTGTCACCGGGGCAGGCACGCTCTGGGTTGATCTTGGTCACGGTGTAGCATTCGATACTGCACCAGTTTCTATATGCATCCGTGATGCAATCCAGGATGGGCTGGCGGACACAAGTTTGACAGCAAGGCACTTGTCCGCAAGGGGTTTGACCGGTGCAAATGCACATCACATATTCGAGCAGATCCTTAAAATGACGCCCTGCGTGCGCCTTCTTGCAGATCAGGTTGACAGCTGCTTCATGAAGCGCGGTCAACACCTGGAACCGGCAACGTTGTTCAAGCAGCGCGCCGACGTATTTGATCATTGTTGGTCTGTGACCACAGGATACATGCATGGCCGCAAAGACCATCAAGCTCATGTCTTTGTCAGAGATCAGGGACTTACCGGTCGGGCAGACATGGTCGGAACAGCACACCGGGTTGGGTTTGGATTTGATGGGCTTACAGCTGTCATCATTGCAGTCGTCGGAAAAAATGCCCTGCAAGATACCGCCTGCATCATCCCCGGATGCGTCGCCACAGCCGCAGCCTGTTGGCGACTTGGCACAAAGAGCATTGAGGACATCCACATAGCGC
The DNA here is from genome assembly GCF_059609905.1 of Ruegeria sp. YTSA226. Taxonomy (NCBI): domain Bacteria; kingdom Pseudomonadati; phylum Pseudomonadota; class Alphaproteobacteria; order Rhodobacterales; family Roseobacteraceae; genus Ruegeria; species Ruegeria sp. YTSA226. The sequence goes on along the minus strand of NZ_JBXWMQ010000029.1, from coordinate 11,448 downwards.
CCCTTGGCAGCGACGTCTCCGTTCAGAACACTCCAGGCATCACTAAGCGAGTTGTCAAAAATCGCAAGCGTCGGGCGGATGCACTCAAAGAAGTGAGTGCGCTTGCGCAGCAACCGATCAGCATCCGCAAGCTCAAGCGCTTCCTCAATGTCATCAAGAACGCTTTCTGGCAAAAACGGCTTATTCGGTGCAGCCCAGCTTAGCGGACGGCTCAGGTGACACGCCAGCTTCTTTGCCGGGATGGCGACGTCGATTTTAATATCGTCGGTGCAGGAACAATCCTCAATCTGGAGCCGGGCTTTATGGATGCGCACGCCATCGCGGTCGCGCAGCTTTATCCGCAATTCCATCGGACCTGCACATCGACAGTCTTCGGGTATTTTCGACGAATCCACTATGAGCACAAATCGGCCATCGGCGGCCGTCAGGACGCATCCAAGATCGATCTTACAGCCGTCTCGCTTGCGCCAGCCATCCCCAAATACCGCCTGAATCTTGACCAATATACCGTGTACGGGCTGACCGTTCTCCTGTTGGGTGACACGACCGAAAACAGATTGAATAAGACTGGACATAGCTAAAGTAAGCCTCCGTTTTAAAAATGAACTTCTGTCAATTTCTCTCGGGAATTGCGCCAAATAGGACGCTTTACACCAATCTCGACCAAGTGTGATTTGCAAATTTGGAATAGTGTTAATGCTGTTTAAATATGCTTTTATTTTGCGCCAAAATACCCAAAATGTCAATCAGGTGCCACCTAGGGCGTCGCCGCTCGGAGGCATTAACAGCAATGAACACCGCACTCCTTCCGCACGGTGCCAAGTGCAAAATGCCGCACAGCTCTGACGTGAAGAACTGGTTATTGTGCAATTTTACCGCGCACGCGGCCAAAAAGCACTGAGCGGCCCATAAAAGGCATTCAACACCCCGCTGGCATTCTGCGGACGCAGCCCGCATTTCGGTCATTCGCTGCAAGTGCAAATTTTGGCGCTGCTCGTACTCACACATTGCGGACGAAGCTGCCGGTTGCTGAACGTCTGCTTCCCGTTAACGCTGAATCTCAGACGATCCACCCAAAGACATACCCCGCCCCAAGCGAACCCAGAACTGCAAGCAGCAGATAGAGCATCAACGGTTGCAATTTGAGCACCGGTGCGATGGCCATAGCACCCCAGATGCTGACCGCGCCGCCCGAGACAAGGAAAGCCATCGCCGCGCCTTCGGACATGCCGTTGTCGATCAACCCGCGTGTCAGCGGGAGCGCAGCGTAACCGTCGATATAGGCCGGGGCACCGACGAAGACTGCGGCGGGTATTGCCCACCATTTGTCTTCGCCAACATATGTTGCTAGTGCGCCCGGCGTCAGTGCGGCGTTTAAGGCATACTCGGCGGCAAATGCCGGGATCAGGCAGATCAGGATCAGCCGCGTGGTCGCCCAGAACTGTCTGCTGAAAGAATGCCTTCGTGCCTCAGACCGCCATACCCATGGATCAAAGGGTTGATCCCTGCCGCATCGTGCGGCACTCAGTTGGCGCGCAAGACCATTGTCTCGAAGCGCGCTCATTGCCCAAGGTGTCTTGGCGAATAGCCCTGTGATCACGCCCCCGAATATGCCTAATCCGAAAGCTGCGAGTGTTTTGCCGATCGCAAAGCTCAAACCCAGTGTCGCGGCTGTTGTCGCGAGCATCGCCGGATCAGTTATTGGGGAGGACAGCCAGAATGCCATGATCGGAGCAAGTGGCACGCCCGCTGCCAGCAATCCGGCCATTAAGGGCAGCACCGTCACACCGCAGACCGGCGTGATGGCTCCGATGAGCGATGCAGCCAAAACCGTTCGCAACGTCCTGCCCTCGAACGCGCCAGCGATATGGGTATCCGCGCCGCTGGCGATGATCCAAGCTGCTAGAACGATGCCCGGAATGACAATGGGGGCAACGACAATTAGACTCCATACGACGAACATTGCTGCGTTTGCGGCGTGTTCCGGCCAAGCAAAACCTACACCTGCCAACAGAAGCAGAAACAGGCCCCACACTAAGGGTTTCCGGTTGGGCGGTCGGTTGGCAGCTGTCTGATCGGACATGAGATACTCCTCTGACCTTGAAAAATAGTGCGGCGCGAGGCATCTGTGAAACGCATAGTTTCAATTTCCGATATTGGAAAAACAAATGGAAAACCTGGATAGCGATCTTTTGCGAACCTTCATCGCCGTGGCCGATGCCGGCAGTGTCACAGACGGTGCCGCCCGCATCCACCGGTCGCAGTCTGCAACGAGCCTTCAAATCAAGCGCCTCGAAGCGATCCTGGGTCAGCCGGTCTTCGACAGGCATGGTCGCGGGGTGGTCCTGAGCGACACGGGACGAAAGCTATTTCCAGTCGCGCAGGACGTGACGGCACGTCTCGATGCGGCACTACGAGAGATTTCCCAGAACACGGTAAGCGGGAAACTACGTTTGGGCATACCCGACGATCACGGACGAACGAAACTCGCGGCGATCATTGCGACCTTCACCCGCCATCATCCGAAAGTCGAACTGGATGTCACATGCGCTCTGAGCACCAGTTTTCCCGAGGCCCTCGACAAAGGTTCGCTGGACCTTGCGGTCTATGAGGTCGAAAACCCGTCCAGCCATGAGGAAGTTCTTTATGAAGACCCAACTTGTTGGGTGTCGTCGGCGCGCTGGAATTTTCAGATCGATGAAAGCCTTCCGGTAGCCTTGTTCGATCATGCATGCTGGTGGCGCGACGCGGCAGTCAATTCATTGCAAGCCCGCGGAGAGCCATATCGCGTTGTATATTCCAGCCAGAGCGTCTCTGGCGTGATTGCAGCGGTTGAAGCTGGGATTGCAGTAGGTCTACTTGGTCGCTCGTCGTTTCACGCAGGTCTATCGGTGGTGAACGACGCATTGGGCTTCGGAAACACGCCTGCCTCCAAGCTGGTGATGGCATCCAGCAAGCCGAAAGAACAAGGGCCTCAGGACGCTATGAAGGAGGCGATCCGAGCCGCATTTATGGCCAAGCCATAAAAAGCTGACTTTCGCTGCGCTCTGTCGAATGGGCAGGTCGGACTAGGTTCCTGACATCGGAGGCGGCGCGGCATCCTGTGGTATGACGCCTGTGTCAACGTCGGGTCGTCGTTTTGGGAGGGCATGGCGGATCGGAGGATTAGTCATGAAAATACCAATCTTACCTGCCATTCGCGCACTTCGACTAGCCTGGAACAAGGGCCGCATTGTCGGTCAGAAGCGGCTACTGAAACCAAAGCATGTCTGGGCAATCTGGGTGCGGCTTGAATTGGCAGAGAACCATCGTGATCTTGCTCTGTTCAATATGGCAATCGACAGCAAGCTTCGCGGCTGCGACCTTGTGAAGATGAAAGTTGTGCATGTGATGGCGTCAGGCCAGATCAAGTAACGCGCCTCAGCGCTACAGAACAAGACGCAGAAGTCAGTTCGGTTTGAGATATCGGAAGGCACCCGCACATCCGTCGAGAAATGGATGGAAGACGAACTGATGGTCGGATCAGAGTATCTTTGGCTATGAGTCCTGACCCTAGTTGGCTGGCTTCGATGTGCTGAAAGGCAACTCGATCCAATGCTAGCATCCAGGGCTGAAGCCTGAGATCTGGCAAGTGTTAGCCCACAACGCACCCTTCAGGTAGCAGCCGCCGCCGTTTAGAGATCAGATTAGATGCCGTTCGCCATTCCCTGGTGCGGTTTGTTTGCGCGACGGGTGAAAAACCAATGCTTTGCCCATTCGGCACAAAGGCCACGTTTAACCAGAAGCGCCCTTATATATTTGGATTAGTGGTTGGCGGTACTGGTTCTCAATAGACTTTATTATTCTGTCACTGGAGAAAACAACATTAATGACCAGCCCAAAATTGACAGGAGCATCCGGTGACGATCTCATTCAAGGGCTCGCATTTCCCAAAAGATGTGATCTTGCACGAGGCGTTTTTCTATCTGCGCTACTCAGTGTCGTATCGGGATCTGGAAGAAATCCTGGCTGAGCGCAGAGTTAAGGTTGATCACGCGACGCTGAACCGTTGGATCGTCAAATATGCGCCATTGATTGCCGACATGGCACGTCGGCAGTAGCGAAACTGCGTCCGCCTCTGCAACGCTCGATGGGATTGAAGTTGCGCAGATGATCAGAAAGGGTCAGTTCGGAGTCGGAATCTGCCCGGTCAAGCAGTTTGCGAACCAAACCGTATGAACTTAGTAAATTCCAACCAGCCCTCACACTTCAGAGAATTTTGCGACAAAGCCGCTAAGATCATACCGAACTTGCGAATTCGGGCCAACGGCGGCTCTTCCCGCAATATGCGGCGGGAAGGGCAGAGTAGATGAACGGCAGATTCCTTTCGCGAGCTGTTAGTTCGTAGACCCGCCGATTTTGTGGCTGCGGCGAATGTCTCCTTTGATGAGCTGCAGCGCAGTGGTGGGACATATCTGCCAATGGCAAGTTCGGGCGGCCCGTTCATTTGCACACAGCGTCTGGCAAAATCGCAAAGGTCAGTTACAGTAGCCAATGTTCAAGCGCCCGCTTCAACACAATGCTTTGCTGCAACCTAACAGTTGCGTGAGATTTCGGGATAGGTCAAAAAAAGTTATGCCCTCCTAGCAATCTCAATTCAATACTGAAGAATATGAGTAATTTGGCGGAGATTTAAGTGCGACTTAGCGTGGGCATCGCTGTGTCAATTCTGGTGGCTGTGTCTATCGGAGTGTCGACCTTTATTGTCCATTCCCTATGGTGGACGACTGCGCGCGACAATAGCCGCATGCTTGCAGCTGAAATCAACGGCCAGATAGCGAACACTGTCCGCATCGAGGTGGGGGTGACGCTTAGGTCGGCCGAAGCCGCTTGGGCAGCCGTTCGCACGATCTTTGTTCAGAACGTCATCGCGACGCGACAGGCCGACAAGCGCGAGTTTGTTTTTCTGTCGCAACTGCAGGCGCAGCCGAATATCTCATGGATGTTCTTTGGCTGGCCCGATGGCAATTTTTTCGCGTCGCACCGTCTAGGTGACGGCGGGCTTGAGATGATTGAAATCGACAAGGGGATCCGCGACCGAATGCTGCGGAAGGATCGCTATATCTTTATCCCCGGTGACATTCAGTTCGAGGAGCGGACCTTTACTGAAACATCCTATGATCCGCGCGAACATGCCTGGTTTGAAAACTTCATGGGGCTCAGCTCTGCGGGGTGGATCGAAACGCACGACCTTCCGGATAGTAAAAAAACCGTTTACGCCTTTGCTGGTCCGATAGACGTCAACCGAACGCGGCAAGGTGTTCTGGCCGTTGCAATCGAAACGGATCGTTTGTCACGTTTTCTCGCCACGCTTGCCCCCGGCGAATTCGGCGCGGCATTTATTCTGAACGCTGACGGCAAAGTTATTGCAGTACCTGATGCAGAAGCGGATGAGATTACCCCGGCGCGCATGGGCGAAGGGAAGCTTTATGAAGTTGCCATGATCTCAGGCGAAAGGTTGTTGGCAGATCCCCAAGCGAATGCCCAAGGCACGTTGACGAAACGTGTCGTCATCGACGGCGTGCCTTATGCGGTGGCGCTGACTCCACTGGGGTTTTACGGCTGGCGCGTTGCCACGGTCATACCCGAAGCGGCGTTTCTGTCGAGCATCGATGAAGCGCTGATAAACTTGATATACGTTTTGATCGGTGTGGTGATCGTCGCAACCGGGCTGGCGATCTGGCTGATCCGAAGCATTGTCGCAAATCCGTTGGCACGCATCGCCGAAGATCTTGGCAAAATCGAACGCTTTGACGTCGAACGCATTGAGCGCAGACCCTCCAGACTGTCTGAGCTTGCCAATCTTTCTGCGGCAACCGCGAGCATGGCCGCTGGTTTGTCCGCTTTCCGAAAATACGTGCCCACCGATCTCGTGCGTATGCTGGTTGCTGAGGGCATCAAGATACAGCCGGGCGGAGAAATGAAACAGATCTCTGTGTTGTTTTGCGATGTAGCGGGTTTCACAGGGCTGTCCGAAAAACTTGGCCCAAATATTGTCCAGCTGATGGAGCCCTTCTTCAGCGCAGCCTCTGCGGCCATTACTCAAAACGGTGGGACGATCGACAAGTTTATTGGCGATGCCGTGATGGCGTTTTGGGGAGCGCCGCGTAAAGATGCCAACCACGCTGAAAATGCTTGCCGCGCAGCGCTGGACCTTGTCGCCGCCGTGGGCGCGTCCGGAATAGAAGATGAGGCCGGCAACCCCCTACGCGTCAGGATCGGGGTGAACAGCGGCGAGGCTCTGGTCGGAAATATCGGATCAGAGCAGCGGTTGAACTACACCGCGATTGGTGATGTCGTGAACGTTGCCAGTCGGTTGGAAGGGGCCAACAAAGACTATGGAACGCTGATCCTGGTCGGGCCGGAAACGAGGCGACAGGCCGCTGACGCAATCGTGGTCCGAGAGTTGGACACGCTTACCGTGTTTGGACGTGTTGAAGAGCTGGTGGTCTACGAACTGATCGCGATGGCGGATGGGCGTTTTGGATCATTTGCCTGGATAGAGGCTTATGAACAGGGCCTTGCACATTATCGGACAGGGCGGTTTGAAGAGGCCGTTGCCGCATTCGCGGCCGCAGACCAGGCGCGAAACGGAGACTCCGCCTCAATCGCCATGATGATCCGCGCCCAAGACCTGTTAGACAGGCCGCCAAAGGAAGGCTGGCGTGCGGTTACTAGCACCAACAAGAACCAGTAGGAAACTTCCGTTAAAGTTAAGGGGCTTCGGGAAAGTCCGACAAGTCTCGCGTTGTGTGTGCTCAGCGCGCCGGGGACTTCGCTCGCAGTGAATGTCCGGAAAGTGGGTTGCGACCGCGGCATCACCACCCGGTAGCCAATGTCCGGATTGGGCCGTCTAGGAAAACGACCCTGTGGCTCTAAATTTCAAAAGCTTCCGCGATGGCCAATGTGCCCTCCAACTCTAGGCCAGGATACCGTACCGTCCTATCCATTTTTGTATGTTCAGGCAGAAGTCGCTTATTGCGCAGATTGTCAATGTTTCTGCAGATCTGAGTAACCTTGGCTCACCTCTTAGAATGCGTTCCGTTGGTGCTCGCCTCAAGGTCTATGGGCTTCACCCATTCCCGGACAATCCGCACATACAGGCGGGTTGAGACGAGCGGGCGCTCATGAATAGCGGAAATTAACATGCCCGTCGTTTGCTAATTTCACTAATACTCTTAAGGTGAATGGAGCCTTAGGAGGCCTTAATGAAAAACCTAATTTTGATCTCGGTCTTGGCCGCTACTAGTACTGCGACCAGTGCCGAGGAGCAACGCATCGAGCTTAATAATTTCTATCCGCTTTCTCAGGAAAACTTTGACCTTGGTGATCATATTTTCCACATCGCCGACAACAAAGGAGGATTTGAAGTTATCGAAGGTCCTGTTGACGGCGGGCTTGCTCGATGCCTTGGATCGGGGTTCGGTTACCAAGATGGGACCAACTCAATCTCCGGAATATGCATTTTTGGTGAGGGCGAAGACACTTTCACGATGCGTTGGAAAGCAGGTGAAAAAGGCGCGGCTAACTCTTGGGAAATTATCGTCGGAACCGGGCGCTATGATGGAATGACTGGCGAGGGCATAGCCACGACGGACATTGTGTCGATGTACCAAGCACTACCTTTGAGGCGAACCCACATAGTAGGAACCGTGGAAATCCCTGAGTGAAATGTTGTCCCTGAGTTTATGACGGGTAGGGCCGTTGGATTGATCGTGGGAAGCAGGGCATGGGAAAACGTTACTGTTGCTCCAATGTTGGGTAGGTGATGGCGTCAGACATCATACACATCACAGAGAGCAGCATTTCGCGGTTGCCGACGCAATGTAAGCCGTCCCAACAAAGCGCTCTTACTTCGAGGCCTTGAGTTGTTCGTCCAGATCAGAGAACGATGCGGCCCAGAATTCTGCCAGGAACGCTGAAACCTCCTGTTCTGAGATTTCCGACCTATTGCCCTCGGCATCCGTCGCTTGACCCATTGTGTATCGCAAGTCGGTGCCGGTGTTCGTTTGCGTCAGCTGATATGTCTCGGGCAGGCTTACTCCAGTGCGCGCCGGATCCTGGATGCAGGTCGAGAAATAATCGAACGGTTCCCAATCAGTGATGCGATAGAAAAAGTCCGCCAATTCGTGAGAGCAATGATAGCCCGACCCATTGCCGAGACGCCCTTGTGGGCTGTCGACGGTGATTTCCTGTACACGGTTCATCCATTTCAGCTTTAGTTCCGGCGCGACCAACGCCTCCCAGACAACTGCAATTGGGGCATCGAAATGATGGAGGAACGTCCAAACTCCGTCTTCCTTGGTCAAGAAATGGCGTTCGCGGTTGGCACGCAAACGTTCCCAAGATTTAGCCAAATCGTAGACTTTCATCGAAACCTCGCCAAAATGTTCGATGTCCTGTGAAAACGGTTCCACTATGCCTTTGATATCCATGGCGTTTGCAGCGGCCTCGCTAAACAGCGCGTAACTGCGTACACCGGTGGCTTCAACAACGTTCGTCTTGGCCATTCGGTGGACCAGAACAACGTCGGCGCCGGAAAAGTCTTTTACCGGGCCAAGTTGCATTTCTTCGAACTGGCCATGATGGGTGATAACCTTCAAATCCAGCCCTCCGACATTGGCACACGCGTTGCAGGTACAGGTTGTGTTGGCAATTATGTCCTGCCGACGAAGAGCAAATGCGTTGTAGAGATTCTCGCAGATGGTCAGGAAGGTCTCGCCGGAGGGGAAATCCTGCCGGGTTGAATATGCCAGAACGGCATCGCCTTCGGTTTTCCAGAAATGGAGCGGATCACCCACCTGTTCGACCAGTACGCCCAGCAAGGAATGCAAAATCGGATTAGCGTGATCCATTTCCGAAGTGGTCAAAAATTGTGTGTAGCCGGAAATGTCGGCGATCAACAGATATCCAGTTTGTGTTGACATGGCACGCTCCCCAAAAGAGTGTTTGGCGCGGTTATTTTGACCTACAAAGGGTTCAAAACCACTTTGGGTCCAAATGCGCCATAGACGGTCATCATGGTGTGTAGGCTGGAGCTCAGACGCAAAGTTGCCGGTGAGAGCCCGAAGTGGTTACCAAGTTCCCGCAATACAGCCCCTAAATGGCGCCGCCGCTATAGCGACGTCACTACGCCCATCCGAGTTGTTTTAGAGAGTGCCCATCATTCCAGATTTTGGTCATTCGGGCGATCTTATCACCTTCAAATTCCATAACGTAGGCATAGTTGGTTGCGATTTCTTTGCCGGTGGCAGGAACTGGTCCACCTTCACCGGTTTGTTTGCCTCTGAATACTGCTGTGGCCGTTACGATGTTCCGTTCGTGATCAGTCGAGAATGAGGTGATGTCGTAATTGCCATCGGGGATTGGGGTCAAAATTCCGGCGGTCCAAGCTGTATAACCTTCGATTGTCGAGATATCGGCCAATGCGTCGGCTTCACATGTAAAAGCGGCACCGTCCTGACAGTATGTCTTGCAGACGTTCCAGCCTTTGCCTGTTTCGCATGCATCAAAGAAGGCCATAGCCGTTTCGGAAATACTCATCGTGCTTCTCCTATCCCTGTTTTACTAACGTCCAGCGCGTAGTCGCCTTCAATTCCGTCTGGATGGGATAGTTTTAGAACATTTATTTTAAAAAATCAATTTTAAAATAAATAGGGGATGAAATTCACTCGCGAATTTCCCTCATGATCAAGTCGTAAAAGTTTGGTATCACGTGCTTTTTTTCGTCGTGCCGCCCATACAAGACGGTCCCGTGAACGCAAAAAACCACAAAGCTCGCAAGCTGCGCCGTGTCCTTCTCCGCCCCGATATCTCCTTCCGCCTGGGCATTGCGTAGAGCGGCTTCAACCAGCGACTCCACCTCTGCACAGAACGCGCCCACCTGTTCAGCGGCCTCAGGACTTATCACATGTTTCTGCGCAAGGTGGTTCATCATCAGGCAGCCCTTGTATTCCGACTTGGCGGCCCCCAAAAAAACGTTTCGGAGAAACATTTCGACGCCCTCTAAGTTAGGGTTGTCGATCAGAATACGATAGCGCGGCCCGATAACATGATCGCGGTAATGATCCAAAGCTGCTGAAAACAATCCTTCCTTGTCTCCAAACTCCTTGTACATGCTGGCCGTGTTCAGCCCGGTTTCGCGGACAACGTCACTTATCGATGCAGCTTTGTAGCCGTTTTGCCAAAAAACACCCATGGCTTTTTCAACTACAGCTTCGCGTGAATATGATCTTGGTCTACCCATCGGAGTATATTAAAATGATCATTTAAAAATCGCAACACGTACCGTCTGAGCAAGATCAGGAAAAACCGTTACGCAGGGTAGAATATTCGTGAACTACCACGTTTTGCATGGTGTGCTCTTAAATTCCAACTCGCAGGCAAATAGTTGATTTGTCATTGCTCCGTGTAGCGGGAATGCTCCTGCGTTTTCTAAAATTGACGTCAGGACTGACAGCCATTCTTATTGTTCAAACCAACTGCAGAAAATGCGCGGCTCAATTTTCGCATTCCAGCGCGGCCTTCAATGACCGGTTCGATGAAATTCGCTGAGTGGCAAAGTTCCGATGGTCGAACGAGCCTACCCTGACCTAGGCCATTTGCACGAGCAATGCTGCATGATTTACAGCCTGGTCGCGTATCCCTGAAAATGTGAATCCTGACTCGTTTAGGTATCTCTGTAACGAGCGTCGGCTCACTCCCATTTCATCTGCCACGCATTGGACCGTTGCCCTACCGTTTCGTGCCAAATCGAGCCTTGGTTCGGGACCAACGGACCACTCGTGGCGCGCTGATGTTCGCGTAATCTCCAACGTGGAAATTCGACCTATTTGAGTGCAAGGTAATTTAGGGCTGCATTTGGAGGAATACGTTTTGATGGAATCGAATTCTGACTCTGGGACTTCCCCAGAATACTCCAAAGCGGTGGAGAAATTTGATCTGGACGTCGCGAAGTCTGTCTTTTTCGGTAATTTCAGCGACGGGATCAATGCATGCGTAGAATGTTGTGATGTCCATTTGCAGGGCAATCCCCTGGCTTTGAACTGGATTGCATTGGACGGGCACTATGAGACCCGCGACTTTAGACAGTTGCGCGATGAAGCTGCACGCTTCGCCAACTTGCTGAAAGAACAAGGTATCCAACCCGGTGACATCGTGGCGGGTCTGTTTCCGCGCACCCCGGATCTTGCGACGGTTGTTCTCGGCGCCCTCCGAGCTGGTGCGGCCTATCAGCCTTTGTTTACAGCCTTTGGGCCAAAGGCCATTCAGGACCGTTTGACCATGAGCGGAGCGAAGCTGGTTGTGACCGACGCCGCGAACCGCAAAAAGCTTGTCCGTCGTCAGAGATATTCGGAGAGGTGAAGCGTTTTCGTAACAGAGGCTCTGGTTCGGTTTCTGTTTGAGTTT
>NZ_JBXWMQ010000028.1:0-14895 GCF_059609905.1 Ruegeria sp. YTSA226 | reverse complement strand
CTCAAACAGAAACCGAACCAGAGCCTCTGTTACGAAAACGCTTCACCTCTCCGAATATCTCTGACGACGGACAGCATCAGCTGACCGGCATTCCTGCGGAGCGACTTACGCAGGGCGGATACAAACAGCTTGCCTTTCGCTACTACAAACATCGAGATGAAGAGTTTCATTCAGAGTTCGTTGCGGGCAATCGGGTAAGTTATTGCCCGCAATGCATCTTGAACGACATCTCGGACTGCCCTCAGTCGTTGAGAATGCCGGTTGGGAAGATCAATTGGGCTTTTTCACCTGTGAGAACTTGTCCCGTTCATTCCGTTCCTTTGGTCCGAGAGCCTGGGAGAGGCCGAGGCAATCTCTTTCTGGATTTGGCTGCCCATATGCCAGACGAAGCGCGATTGGCAAAGCTGGCCGAAATTGGGAAACAGAGGCGCGTCTCTGAACTGCAATCTTACCTTGAAGCCAGGCTTGAAGGGCGCCCAGGGCCAGAGTGGCTGGACGGGCAGCTGATTGATCTAGCCTCACGTGCATCTGAAATGCTTGGTGCGTGTATCGTATTTGGTCCAAATGCAAATCTTCCAAATCTGTCGCAAGAGGATTGGGACTTGGCCGGGGCGGTTGGGTACGAGTTTACAAAACGTGGCCCTGAAGGCGTTAGAGAAGGGCTGGAAGCGGTGCAGTCGAAGACGCCATGCTCAAAAATTCAAGCCGGGCCGCAAGGTGTGTTCGGTGTTCTGTATAAGTGGATTCAGTTCAAAAAAAACCGAAAACCGATTGGGCCATTTCGGGAGGTTTTCCGTGAGCATATTCTGGAAACCATGCCAATTGGTGCGGGAACGATTCTGTTTGGAGAACTCGTTTTGCAGCGGCGGCGTCATTCTGTAGTGTCGCTGAGCCAGAAGTTTGGTGTGCATCCCAGAACTGTTCAAAATGCGCTGATGGTCGCCGATCTGCTGCCTGCGGACTATGACGCGAAACAGGATTTAGGAGCCATTGACGTTGCACGTTCTGAAGACCTTCTCAGGAGGATGCGGCGTTCGGTTCCGATTTCTGAGGTTCCAAAATATCTAGGCTGCAAACGGCCCCAAGTGGCGCAGCTCATCGAAGCTGGGATGCTTAAACCAATCGCGGGCTGTAGAGATGGCCGAAGGAGCATTGCTCAGGGAGTTGACGCCAACGACCTGGACAGTTTTGTGAACCGCTTGCGAAGTTTCGGGCAGTCCATTTCTGAACCCTCAGAGGGTGTGTTGGGAATTGCCAACGCGGCCGAAGCCTTGAAAGTGCCCGCTGTCAAGATTGTCGAACTGTTGCTCCATAGGCAACTAACTGGAGTTGAGCTTCTCGACGAAGAACTGCGTTACCAATCTGTACTTGTTGACGTGGCAGAAGTGGGTGAAAAACTCGGTTGCCGAACTGGTTCTCCCGGGAAATCGATTTCGGATGTCGCGCGAAAGCTTGGCCTTTCTGCCACCTCAGTCGACTTCCTTCTTCGAACTCCACCAGACGGAATGGAACCGGTTCTGACAATTTGCGGACAAACTAGACACATGGGGCAGATGCGTGATCTTGTTAGCCCTGCTAGCGTGGACCGTTTCAAGGTGGACTACCAAAAGATCACCGACGTTGCGACGAGAATGGCAACAACAGTTCCGGAAGCCCGAAGGAAGTTAAAATCTCGAGGGATCTTGCCAGTTTGGGAACCCAAAGCGGCGGGAGTGGAGCTCTACAGAACCTCAGAATTCTAGAAGAACAAAAAGCTGAAGTAGCAGCCGCCCTTTGGGGCGGCCTTTTTGTTGCCTAAATTTTTTTGTGGGCGACAATGAGTTGTCAAGATGGGCGAAGTGGCCGCGGCATAATCAAGGGTGATGATAAATATATATAAAAATCAATGCTTTAAATTTTGGGAGCTGCCGATTATGGGTTATTTATGCCCAACGGAACAGTTTGTTGTTGATACACCAAGCAATTGAGACCCAAATCAGCGATTTTTTCGCCCAAAGACAAGGTCTTTGTCGCCCAAGTATCAAAATCCCCTTGTTATCATAGGGGCGGGAAAGCGTTTGATTTTCTTAACAGATGCTTTCTCAGCCAGTATCAATAGTACGAAGGTATTAGCGTGCGTCCGGCAATAGGGCTGTTTCATTCTATGACGACATCACAGCATATCTTTCTCATACGATTTCTCTGATCTGCCCCTGTTAGGGCCGACCGTTGGCTGCTTCTCAATTCTACTCTTCTTCGCACGTTGTCGGTCGGTTTTTCTCACTGGATAGATGAGGGAACTGCTATGAAGACTATCAAACTCCTACTCGCCACTGATCCCAATTTTAAAAAAGATGCTCTTACGCATCGGTTCACTGAATATTTGAAGAAATAGCGCAAAACGCGGCTGGCCAGAGAATTCATCGGAGACGATGAACATTCGGTCGATCTCGGCGGAGATGATTTCGATAAAGTTGCTCGCGAACTATCGGATGGTGTCGCGCTAACTTGAGATGACAAGCGGCGCATCAAAAATCTAGTTCAGCGCATCCCAAAACACAGGGCTGAAGCCTCAGGTCTTGGGCATCTTTCGGAGAAAGAAATCTAACGACTGCGCCCACTAATGAATGAGGTTCGCTTGGTGGAGCCGAGAGACGAGCACTGGGTGGACGCGACAGTATCTTCTTTACATGAAGAAATGCCGTGGATGTCTGCCGACACCAATGAGGGCTGGCACGCGTTGCGGCGCATCTCTAGTATCAAAGATACAATCTCGTTGCCGAAGGACAGGTCCGTGTACATATAGTCGGTGAGAAAGCTCCATTTCCCGTTACTGGCGGCAAAGGCTCCCATAAAGGCAAAGTCCAGATTCTCAAGCGCGTCGCCAAACATGAGTGCGCCCTTGATCTGCCCTGAGGGTGTATCGATTGCGGTTTTGGTCTCGGGCGCGAACAGTTAGATCGTTGCCTCGTAGTTCCAGTCAGTATTCTGAGCAGACGCGGGCCCGGATGCCGGCAACTGCCGGCACGATTGCGGTCAAGATCGTTTTCATAGGCAGTGCCTTTTGAGCTAACGTTTCATTGTGTGCAGGGTGGCTTCAGGGATAGCAGAAGCTGAGCAGCTCAGCCGTCCGCTCTGAGGTTCCGGATTCTGGCAAGAGCAGTCACTCGCTATCTCCTTGCGGCGCAGGTTTTCCTTCCAGCTCTGCCTGTGCGGCCAGAAGTGCGGGATGTTCCGGATTGGCTGACAGAGCTTCTGCCACAACCGCGGCGGCAGCAACGCGTCCTTGGGTTGCCGCTGTGATCCTGGCCAGTATCATCCATGCATCCAGCCGTTGCGGATCCAGCCGCACCACCTCGCGGAACGCGGATGTGGCCATGCCCATGTTGCGCATGGTCAGTGCCACACCGCCCAGTTGGAGGTGGGTTTCAGGAAAATCGAGCCGGTTTGCCATGGCATCCTGCCATTCAGCCATGGCGGCTTGCAGCTCTCTGGCGGTTCCGTTCTGGAGGCGGTTCTCCGTATCACCCAGCATCGCGCGGGCAGCGGCCATGCGCACATTGCGGGCAGGGTCGGCAAATACAGCGGCCAGGCGCTTGCCCCTTTCCTGAAGCGGTGCAAGGCGCTGCAGAGAGGCCGCGGCAGCGCGGACAAGCGGATCCGGGTCCCGCAGCAGGTCCGTCAGCCTAGCGGCGAACAGCGGGTCGTTGGACTGCTCCAGAAGCCAGAGCGCAGTGGCCCGCACGATGCCCGGCTGGCTGGTATTCTGCGCAAGCGCTGTCAAGTCGCCGGCGGCCGCTGCCGCATCGGCACGCCCCCGCGCCAGCACCTCCCCGTAATGTCGGCCACGGTTTCTGTCGTCCGGATACCAAGCGGAAATCTGTGCAGCTGCCCAGGCTGCGTCCTGGCCGCGGTGGCAGGCGGTGCAGGCATCCGGTGCTCCCGTCACCGGCGAAAGATCCGGCCGGGGAATGCGGAAGGAGTGATCGGCGCGCCAGTCGTTGCCCATGTAGAGGCGTTCTGGCATGTGGCAGGACTGGCACTTCGCTCCGGCGCTGTTTTCCGGGTGGAAGTGATGTGCAGGGCTGTCGTAGTCCGCTGCTGTGAGTGTTGGGAAATCCGGATTGCCCGCCGCGCTGTGGCATTGGGTGCAAAGGCCGTTGCCTTCTGCCTTCAGCTCCAGACTGTGTGCGCCGTGGCAATTCAGGCAAGTCACGCCCCGAGCATGCATCTTAGATTGCAGAAAGGAGCCGTAGACATAGACCTCGTCCTGGATCTGCCCGTCCGCGTGGTAAAGTCCTGGGCGCAAAAGTGCGAGCGTGTAGGCATCATGAAAACGCGTGCCTGGCACCGGGTTGCCGTCCAAGTTGGCTTCGCGTCTGGAATGGCACGTCGCGCATTGTTCGACTGCCTGCCGAGGATCGGCGAAATCCACAGGAAATCCATGGTTTGCGGGCGGCGGTGTCCTTGTCGTTT
Organism: Ruegeria sp. YTSA226; assembly: GCF_059609905.1. NCBI lineage: Bacteria > Pseudomonadati > Pseudomonadota > Alphaproteobacteria > Rhodobacterales > Roseobacteraceae > Ruegeria > Ruegeria sp. YTSA226. The sequence continues at coordinate 10,440 of NZ_JBXWMQ010000028.1, read as the reverse complement.
CCCATGTATCAGCCCAATCAACGTGGTCCTTTCCCGGTCCGTGGCAAGCCTCGCAGCCAACGCCTATTTCGACCTGGGTTGATGCATAGCTTAAACGGCGTGCGTCGTAGTTTTTGCGGAACCCGGTGGCGTGGCACTCCGCACAGCGCGCATTCCAGGTCTTGTAGGGACCCGTCCAATGCAGACCATCCAACGGAGGCAGGGTCTGGTCCGGATAAAGGTGGAACCACTTCCCCTCTTCGGTGTCCCAGGCCACGTCAAAACTCTGCAGTTGCCCCGGTTCGGTCTCGAGAAGATATTGCTGCAGCGGTTCGATCCCCGCAACCGAATGCACTTGGTATTCCGCCTGCGATCCATCCTTTTCGATCACCTCGACGTAGTATTCGCCCTCCGCTCCTGTCTGAAACCGGGCAGTCATACCGTCATGGTGAAAGGCCGTTCCGCCGAAGTCACCTGCGACCGTCTCCCGCGACGGCGTTGTCCAGGCCTGAGCGTGATGCGATCCTGCCCAGCCTGTGGCGCTGTCCTTATGGCAACCGGTGCAACGATCCGACCCCAAGTAGCCGTCAAGGCTCTGGGCCATCGCTGGCAGACCCAGCAGCAAGAGAAGGATCAAGACTACAATCTGCATTTTCAGAGGACTATCCGATTTTCTGGGTCGTTCATGCACAGGGATGGTGCAGGGCTTCATTCGCGGCTCGGCCAGATCCGCTCCCAATCACGGGCCATGTCGATTACCAGCCAACCGCGGCTGGCTGCTTCATCAAGTCCGCGTGCAAGCTGCCCGATATGGCTTTCACGGCCGTAAGCGTATTCGCGTTCGCTGTCAGTATGGTGCAGCAGGATGCCCAGCCGCGCACCATCGCCCGCAGTAGTCCACTCAAGCATCTGGAAATCTCCATCGGAATTTCCCACTGCGATCACCGGACGGCGCCCGATGCGGGCCTCGATAGCAACGGGCTTACCTGCCTTGTCGTCGATGAAGAATAAACCGGGGTCCTTCATCACCCGCGGCGGTCCGTCCCCGGCGGAATAACTGCCATTTCCGATGGACCCGATGACCTGCTCGGGCGGAATGTTATATGCGCTTTCAGAGAACACCCGGATGAAATGCAGGCCGCCGCCTGAGGCGATGTAAGTACGGAAGCCTTCATCGCGCAGATAGGTCAAGAGCTCTAGCATGGGTTGATAAACCATTTGGTCATAGGCCAGGCCTGTGCCGGAATGCCTGGCCGTGTCCAGCCAGCTGCGCACGGCGGCTTGGAACTCGTCCACCGTCAGGCCGGAGTGGGTGGTGGAGACGATTTCCAACAGTCCCTCAGTGCCCGAGGCGGCCACTGTCTCCATGTCGCCTTCGACTGCGGCCCGCAGCACGTCAGACGTGAGCACCCCGGGATCAGCAGCGGCCATTTCTTTCAATCGGTCGATGGCAAATAGCAGTTGAAAGTAGACCGGCTGTTCTGCCCAGAGCGTGCCGTCATTGTCGAAGGTCGCAATACGCGCGGCCGGGGTGACATAATCAGGTGAATCCGGGTCTGTTATGCCTTCGACAAACGCAATGATCCGATCCTTGGTGGCCGTATCCGTCCAAGACGGCAAAGGGTCAGCGAGCGGAGCTGATGCAAACAGAATTGTCAAAGGAATTGAAATTAGCAGAGCACGCATAGGGACAACCTCCGCAAATGCAGGGAAAGGGATGCCGAGGCAACCGGAAAATTAGGCGCCCCGACGGAATACTCCGTCGGGACGAAGTGGGATGAGTCTACTGCGAGCCGCCCGGCTGCGACAGCTTCTCCATTACCTTGTCGAGGCTGAACGAAGCCGCCTCCTGCCGCGGTGGGTATTCTTCGAAGGTTGCCAGGAACTGCCCAACATAAGCCTGGGCCGGCACCAGCATGAAGGCATGGTCGAGCAGCCAGTCGTAATAGGTGTTCGACGTCCGGTAACCACGTTCATAAGGGTCGCGGCGCAGATTGAAGATCAGCGGCACGCGCAGCGGCGTCAGCGGCTCCATCCAGGCCCGGAGAGTTCCCCAGGCCTTCTGCTCGAGGAAGGTGATCTTCCAGTTGTTGAGCCGGATCGCCGCGAGGTCGCCGTCATCAGTGAAGTAGAAGATCTCATTACGCGGGCTCTTGTCCGTGTCACCCTTAAGCATTGGCAAAAGGTTGTAGCCGTCGAGATGGACGCGATACTCGCGGCCTGCCATTTCCGGAACGGTGATGCCTTCGAGCAAATCTTCCTTGATGGTTTCATTGCCTGCAGCGGCCAGGAATGTTGGCAGCCAATCCATGTGATGCACGATCTCGTTCGAGATCGTTCCGGGCGCGATATTACTGGGCCAGCGGACCATAGCAGGCACCCGCCAAGCGCCTTCCCACTGGGTGTTCTTCTCGCCCCAGAACGGGGTCATTCCGGCATCCGGCCATGTGTTCATATGGACGCCGTTATCAGTGGAATAGAACACGATGGTATTATCGGCGATGCCGAGCTCGTCAAGCTTTTCGAGGAACTTGCCGATATCCATGTCGTGTTCGATCATGCCGGCAGTGTATTCGTCAGCTTTTTCGCCATTGTATAGCTCATCCGCGAGCGCGCGGTTCTCTTCGCTGACGTGGGTACGGAAATGCATCCGTGTGCCGCTCCACCACAGGAACCACGGGGTGCCGGCGTTGGTCTGTTCTTCCATCCAGGCAATTGCAGCATCTGATGTCTCGTCGTCCACAATCTCCATCCGCTTCCGGGTCAGTGCCCCGGTATCCTCGATATTCTGGGTGATTTCATTTTCGCCGTAGGTCGCGGTCACGTTCAAAACACCACGCGGACCGAACCGTTCAAGGAACGTCGTGCCGTCTGCCAACACCATATCCTTCGGGTAGTCCTCGTTTTCCGGCTCTTCTTCGGCGTTCAGATGGTAGAGATTTCCGAAAAACACATCGAAACCGTGGTTCGTCGGAAGGTGTTCATCCCGGTCTCCCAGATGGTTCTTGCCGAATTGACCGGTGGCATAGCCTTCGGCTTTGAGGAGGCCGGCAATGGTGGGATCTTCGATCTGCATACCTTCCTTGGCACCGGGCAGGCCGACCTTGGAAAGGCCGGTGCGGAAGACCGACTGGCCCATGATAAAGGATGACCGGCCAGCCGTGCAGGATTGTTCACCGTAGTAGTCGGTGAAGATCATACCTTCTCTGGCAACCCGGTCGATATTCGGCGTTTGATAACCCATCAACCCCATTGTGTATGCGGAGATATTGGACTGGCCGATGTCGTCGCCCCAAATGACGAGAACGTTCGGCTTGCCGCCCGCGCTGCCTTCCTGGGCAAGCGCCGGCGCAATCCCAATGCTTAAAATCAGGAACCCGGCCGCGACGGCCCTGTTCAAATACGAAACTGGCATAATCGGTCACTCCCTCACATTCGCTAACAGTGAAACTTGAGTTGGTAGCAGACAAGCACCAAGCGAGAGGCTTTGTCCGCCCGTAGAACATTTCGAGTGGGATCAACTATCCATAAGTTGAATGTATGGCGCAACACTTTCTTTTTTTTGGGCAATCTTTCGGTTGTCGGCCATTGTGTCTAGGCCGTTGCGGACCGGCACGTCATCAGGAACTGCCTTGGCCTGCAAGCGGAGTCCTTGGCGCACAAGCCGGAGGCCCACGCGCACAGCAGGCTTTCCGGTCATCTTTGCCGATAAAAGTCAGGACACAGACCCGGCCTTTGTGGATGCGCTCCGCGAAGTGGCGCAGGCGGTTTCACTAGGCTTCTGTCTCGGCTTCTTCGGCGATCCGGAGCAGAAAATTTACATGCAAGGTGCCGGACAAATTCCGCCTGAAGAGGGATGGGAGATGTCTGACGTCAGCGCCAACCTGACGTTGACGTATTACAATATCATCGAATGCAGCGTTTGCTTCGATGGCCGCTATGAGCCGATTGTGTTGAAAAACTCGAGTATCTGACGGCTGCATTTGCGTCGCCGCTGGCGACATACACGCCTCCCAGAGCAATGTGCCCCCACGCAAAATCCCGGTCGAGCGTCATCCGAATGCCGTGACGGGGGACTAGACTTCTGAAAGTGGCGCATCCTTCCAGTCGCCCGAATGGCAGATTTCGGGATCAGCCGAGAAGATCGAACCTTTGGCTCAACTGCAGCTTTGGGCGGCACTTTGACGATGGAACCATCCAAAGAACGATGCAATGTCTGGCTGCGTGTCCGGCTAACCAACTTTTACGACCATCTTTCCAAAGTTTCCGCCGGCCAGCAGTTGATTGAATGCTTCCGGAGCATTTTCCAGCCCCTCAACCACATGTTCCTTGTAGCTTATTGAACCGTTTTTGAGCCAAGCCGTCATATCGCGGACAAACTCCTGATACACGTCGGCACCAAAGTTGTCGAAGATTATGAAACCCTGCATTCTGACTTTCATCCGCAGGATCGTGCCCATGATCGCAGGGCCCATATCCGGGCCGTCCGGTAGGCCGGGCAGGTTGTACCAGGATACAATCCCGCAGACGGGCACCCGTGCAAACGGGTTCAAGAGCGGCAATACGGCATAGAGAACTTTGCCGCCAACGTTTTCGAAATACACGTCAATTCCACTTGGACAAGCCTCGCGCAGTTGCGCTGCCAGATCATCAGATCGATGGTCCAAACATGCGTCAAATCCAAGGTTTTCGACTACATGAGCACATTTTTCAGAACCGCCTGCGATGCCCACTACGCGACATCCTTTTAGCTTTGCGATCTGACCGACTGTTGCGCCTACCGGGCCGGCTGCGGCAGCCACAACAACTGTTTCACCGGCTTTTGGCTCCCCGATTTTCAGAAGCCCGGCATAAGCCGTGTAGCCTGGCATTCCGAGAATTCCGAGCGACCAAGACGGGTTGTCCGGGGATTTCCCCAACTTAACGACCTGCGTTCCGTCTGAGACAGCAAAATCCTGCCACCCGCTTGTATTGAGCACATACTCACCGACTTCGTATCCTTCGATGTTGGATTTGACCACCTGCCCGACGACCTGCGCCGTCATAACACCGCCAATCGGAACGGGTTCGGCATAGGATTTTGCGTCATTCATTCGGCCGCGCATGTAAGGATCCAACGACAGATACACCGTACGTACCAGCATTTCGTCTGGTCCAGGTTCAGGAACGCTCGTGGTTTCCAGGCGCAGTGTATTCTCGTCCGGTTGTCCGGTTGGGCGATTGGCGAGAACAATACGACGATTGGTGGCGGATGCTTGGGGCATTGTGACCTCTCATAAGACGGCTTTCTTGCAACAGAGACCAAATTCCGCTGCAGAGCAACACGACAGCACCAACGAGTTAGAAAAACCTATAGACTTGGCCCAATCACGCACGATCTGCGCATTGAAATGCCCAAACGCTCATGGAAACGCCCTGCTAAAAAGTAATCTAACCCGACCCTAGTTTTGTCTTCCATTCACCTCTCGACTGAGTTCTGGTTCCTTCAAGAATCTCGAAGTGGAGGGGTCTCTGAGTCTTGCTTTGCAGGTCTGAAGCTTGCTCATGGATCTGACCAGAAGCCATGACATCATAGACTTCAATCGTGACCAAGCCACAGCCGCACAATTTACTGTCGATGGCCATATCGAAGAGAGCGAGATCGCGATGGTTAGCTGCGAGCGCACGCAGTGTCTCAAATGCAGTGCGAGAGGAGAATCTGGTGTTGCTGTTCAGCGGAAGGGGTAACCATTCATGCAGACGGTAGCGGCGATTAGTGGTCGAATTTACAGATCGCAGGACAAAGCCAACTGTTGTCTCTATTGACCAAATGACTGGTTTTGGCCCAAGCAGCTAGGTCAGACCTGTGGGCTTTTCCGAATGCCATTATCCGTTGCTTTGTATCAAAAGCAATTCTCGCAATAGCGATGGCTGGCCAATAATCACCAAGTAATCCGTATTGGCGACATCGCCCAGACCATTGTGGCCTCTTTGTCAGTCCGGTTGCGGAACCGATGCGCGATCATTGAAGGGTAGGAAAAGCTGTCGCCTTTGCGAAGAACTATGATTTCTTCACCAAGGCGCAGCTCCACTTCGCCACTCAAGACGATCGCATGTTGCTCGCCCTCGAAGGAATAGCCTTCCTGGGGTTCGGGCGGTGTACCGGCCCCTGGGCGAAACCGGGACAGGATCAGATAGCATTGTCCGGATAGTGTGCTGGATAGCAGTTCGTCTTCGAATCCCAACTCCTGGGTTGTACGCGTGTACATGTTGGAAAGCGCCCTGCGATTTTCTTTGCGTACGACATGTTTGCGCTCCAATGGTCCGGCACCCGATTGCTTGGGAAAGAACCAGTTGGGATCGACCGAGAGCGCTTCACTGATCTCTCGCAGAAGCTCCGCCGATGCTTTTGCTGATCCCAGCTCGATCCGGCTCAGATACGCCGTCGAGCAGGATACCGTTTCCGAAAGGTCTTGTAACGTCAGGCCACGCGCCTTGCGCACTTCGCGGATTTCGCTGCCAAGCCGTTGAGTGTCAGTATCAGTAACGTTGCTATTCATGCATTCGGGATAAGAGATTTTTGTTGATTTTTCGAGTAAAATTCAACTTAGTTGAAAATTGGGTAATAATTCAACTTACCACATCTGTCCGGGAGATCGCTATGCGCTTTGATTTGATTGCCAATTTCAGTCCTGGTGAGACGATTCCCTGGACCCGGACATTGGAGATGATCCTCGAACAATGTTCGCTGGCAGAGCAGGCTGGATTCACGACCGCCTGGTTCACAGAACATCACTTTGCCCATAACGGCTATATGAACGCGCCGCCCAACCCGATCCAGATGGGTACGCATGTGGCTGCTCATTGCACAAAACTGCGGGTTGGAACGGCGCCCATCATCTTGCCGGACTGGCACCCATTGCGCGTGGCCGAAGACGCGGCGATGCTGGATAACATGTCGCTGGGCCGGTTCGATTTTGGTGTCGCCAAGGGTATCAATGAGCGCTCGACTATCCAGTTCAATTCGGACGCGGATCGGCGCGACAACGGCAAGGTGATGCGCCTCTATCAAGAGAGCCTGGATATTATTCTGAAGGCGTGGACCAACGACGCCTTCACCCATCAAGGTGAGTTCTATGAGTTCCCAGTTCCAGGCTGGAAAGAAACCAACCGTTTTTTTGAACCGCTGGACCCGCGCTATCACGACGAGAATGGCGAGTACAAAGCGATATACGTGCATCCACGCCCGTATTCTGATCCGCACCCACCGGTCTGGCTCATGTCGAATGCGCCTCCTACATTCAAGCTTGCTGGTGAAAAAGGGTGGGGTGTGATCTCGATGGCCGCTGGACCCAAGGCGACACTGGCCTGCTGGGAACCCTACCGCGAGGCGCTTTCCAAACGTGAAGGGCGCAATGTGAAACCAGGGGAAGGCGTTGGCGTCTGCACGGCCTTCTATGTTGGTGCAAGCATGGAGGAGGCTGTGACCACTATTCGTGGCCCGATCAATGCCTATTACGAATTCCTCGGCGGGTCGCGCCCCAAGGGCGAGTGGACAAAACATGGCTATCTTGATGTCGGCGAAGAGATGACTTCTGAGGACGAAGAGATGGATTGGTTCGATTTCCTCAATAAACGCGGGATCATTGTGGTTGGTGACGCCGAATATGTAGCGGATCGTTTTGCCGAGCGGCAGGAAACCATCGGCCTCGACCACCTCATGTTGATGCAGCAATACACTGGCGTTCCCTATGAGAAAATCCTGTCCAGTTGGCATCGACTGTTTGAGCATGTCGTTCCAAAATTCGGGACACAATCCATCGCGCAGAAAAGGATGTTGGAACATGCTTGAAATTTGGGGGCGGCCCTATTCATCAAACGTTATTCCGGTGATTTGGACAGCCAATGAGTTGGGATTGGACTATACGCTGCAACTGGCCGGGGGCAGCTTTGGCAAGCTCGACACTGATATGTACGCGCAGATCAATCCCAACAAAATGATCCCGGCGATCCGCGATGGGGATTTCGCGCTTTGGGAAAGCCTCGCCATTGTGCGGTATCTCTGCGACCGGTACGGCGCGGGAACGTTTAGCCCCTCTGACCTACAGACCCGCGCCATCGCGGATCAATGGATGGAGTGGTCCGCCAGCCGTGCCTTCGGGCCGGTGATTTACCTGTTTTTTGCAACTGTGCGCACCCAATCCGGCCAACGGGACCCGGAACAGATCGCCAAACTTCGCGATGAGGCGCATGAAGCACTGACCATTCTGGATCAGCACCTTGCGGATAAGGCCTATGTCTGTGGCGACAGCTTTACCATGGCGGATATTCCGCTGGGTTGCGTGGCGTATCGCTATTTCAATGTCGAGGTCGACCGCCCACCGTTGCCCAATGTCGAAGCGTGGTACGAACGATTGGCGGAACGCCCCGCATACCGGGGTCACGTCATGCGTCATTTCGGCACAAACCCGGATGAGTGGGCCGCCCTTGAAAAGGCCTGTGTCAGTGAAGGAGTTCTGTGATGGACTTGCGTGACTTTCGCCGTGCGCTTGGCGCTTTTCCGACAGGGGTCACAATCGTGGCCACTTATGACCCCGAGGGCATGCCATGGGGCCTGACCGCCAACTCCTTCACCTCGGTCTCACTCGAACCGCCTGTGATCTCTGTCTGTGTCGCAAAATCGGGTCGCGTGTTCCCGACGCTGTCCAGGTCTGATCATTTCGCGGTCAACATCCTGTCCGCGGATCAGAAAGCTCTGGCGTTGCATTTTGCCAGCAATGTGGAAAACCGGTTTGCCGATACGGAATGGACTCCTGGGGCCAAGACGCCTTTGGTCCCCGGTGCATCTGCGCATCTGGAATGCACCGTGCACAACCGGGTTGATGCAGGTGATCATGAAATCCTCTTGGGACGTGTCGTGAACTATGCCCATGCACCCGTTCCTCCGCTGGTCTTTTGTCGCGGCGCGTTCTTTTCCGCGCCCCAATCGGAGGCAGTATCATGAGTGATCACCTGACTTTCCACACCCGGTTCAGCCCTGACGAATTCGACGCGCAGTACAATTTGCGGGCTGGGCGGCCGGACTATGAAGTGACCGTCATTCCCGGGTGGAGCCGCGACAGCGCCCACGCGCGTGCAACATCCGATTGCAGCCTGGATATCCGCTATGGAGAAGGTGAAAAACAAAAGCTGGATGTCTTCCGCTGCGCGGACACCGCCGCACCGACATTGGTCTATTTCCACGGCGGCTATTGGCAGCGTGGCGACAAATCGATCTACAGCTTCATTGCGCCGCCGTTTGTTGAGGCGGGGTTCAATGTTGTTGTCATCGGATACGATCTTTGCCCGTCTGTGACCATCACGAGAATTTCAGAAGAAGCGCGTGAGGCCATGTCCTTTGTCTGGCGCAATGCGGGCGCATTGGGCATCAATCCAGACCGTCTCTGCGTTATGGGCCATTCCGCTGGCGGCCATATTACCCAGATGATGATGGCGACCGATTGGCCGGCATTTGACGATGACTTGCCCGCAGACCTGATTAAATCTGGCATTCCGGTCTCACCGCTCAGCTATCTTGAGCCGGTCCGCCTGACCGAGGCTTTGAATGCGGGCATCCAAATGGATCCGGCAGAAGCCCAGGCCGAAAGCCCGATGACCAAGCACCCACCGGGTACCAATGCCCCTCAGCTGGTCGTCGTCGGCGGCGCAGAAACCGACGAGTTCCACAGGCAGGCACAAATGTATGTCGAAAAATACGAAACAGCAGACCGCAAGATGGGTCTCTATTTCGTGCCCGATGTGGATCACTTTGACGAACTGAATGTGCTGGTCGACCCGGCGAGCCCCTTCTTCAAACACACTTGCGATATGCTTCAAGGAAAAGGACCGAAATCATGACCGCTTTGACCCGAGACCTAGTCGACTCTGTCGGTGACGCGTTTAACGCCAATGACATCGATGCCGTAATGAGACACTTCGCAACCGACGCTACATTTGATCACGCTGTTGGCCCCGAAGAACATGGCGTGCGTCTGGAAGGAGCCGAAACCATTCGTGGTGCTTTTGCAGCCCTGTTCGAAAAGGTCGCGAACGTGCATTGGGAAACGCTCGACTGCGCTATTTCCGGCAACAAGGCTTATTGCGAATATCGCCGTACAGCCGTGCACAAGGATGGTTCAAAAGAAGAGTTTCTAAGCGTTGACATCCTGACCTACCGAGACGGGCTGATTGTCCATAAAGACACGTATTACAAGCAACGTACAAGCTGACCCGGCAGCCTTTGATGCAGCCAAGCACGCAGCAGTTTTGTAAGAGGGAACCTATCTCGCTTTGACAAACCGCTGCGTCGGCAATCAAGTTCCGTTTCGCGCAATCCGTTATTGGGTAATGAAAAGATGCGAAAACATCTAGGGTCAGGACCCATTGATTTCCGTTTTGCGGCGTGATTCACGGTTCAAAAACGAGCGGTGAACATGTCTGATC
>NZ_JBXWMQ010000027.1:0-15936 GCF_059609905.1 Ruegeria sp. YTSA226 | reverse complement strand
CCCGAGTTCAAGGACTACATCGCCCAGGTGGTCACCAACGCGCAGGCCCTGTCGGACCAGTTGATCAAAGGTGGGCTGGACACAGTCACCCACGGCACCGATACCCACGTGGTTCTGGTGGACCTGCGCCCTAAAGGCGTCAAAGGCAACGCGACTGAAAAGGCACTGGGCCGGGCGCATATCACCTGCAACAAGAACGGTGTCCCGTTCGATCCCGAAAAACCGATGGTGACCAGCGGCATCCGCCTTGGCAGCCCCGCAGGTACCACGCGTGGCTTTGGCGAGGCCGAGTTCCGCCAGATCGCCGACTGGATCATCGAAGTGGTCGACGGTCTGGCCGCAAATGGCGAGGACGGTAACGGTGAGGTCGAGGCCAAAGTCAAAACCGAAGTCGCAAACCTCTGCGCCAGATTCCCTATCTATCCAAACTTGTAAACTGAAGGACACCAACCCATGAGCTTTCATTCCATCGAACAGGCTCCTGCCCGCCTAAACCGTAGCGAACTCGCCGTGCCTGGCAGCCAACCCGGAATGTTCGAAAAGGCCGCACAATCGGACGTGGATGTCATCTTCCTTGATCTGGAGGACGCCGTCGCGCCGGACGAGAAAGAACAGGCCCGCAAAAACATCATTGAGGCTCTGAACGACATCGACTGGGGCAGCAAGACCATGTCGGTACGCATCAACGGGCTCGACACGCATTACATGTACCGCGATGTGGTGGATGTGGTTGAACAGGCTGGCGAACGACTTGATCTGATCATGATCCCCAAGGTCGGCACCGCGGCAGATGTCTATGCCGTCGACATGATGGTCACGCAAATCGAGGATGCAAAGGGGTACAAAAAGCGCATCGGATTCGAGCATATCATCGAAACTGCGTTGGGGATGCAGAACGTCAGTGAGATCGCGGCGGCGTCGAAACGTAACGAAAGCCTGCATTTCGGCGTAGCCGACTATGCCGCCTCGACCCGCGCGCGGACGACTATTATCGGCGGTGTTAACCCGGATTATTCCGTTCTGACTGACGCCGATACGGACGGAGGACGCCTGACCCATTGGGGAGATATGTGGCACTATGCGCTTGCCCGCATGGTTGTGGCTGCCCGCGCCAATGGTTTGCGCCCGATCGACGGCCCTTTTGGAGACTTCCAAGACCCGGACGGCTACAAAGCCGCCGCAAAGCGCGCGGCAGTATTAGGCTGCGAGGGCAAATGGGCCATCCATCCCAGCCAGATTTCACTGGCAAACGATGTTATGTCGCCGGGCGACGCCGAAGTCACCAAGGCACAACGCATTCTCGAAGCAATGGCCGAAGCCGAAGCAGCGGGAAAGGGAGCTGTTTCGTTGGATGGCCGCCTGATCGACTATGCTTCGATCCGTCAAGCTGAAGTTATGGTTGAAAAGGCCCGTCAAATCGCAGCAGCATGATCGCCTCATGACTTTACAATCGTCCATGTCTCAACGCGATTGTGCCGCCAACATATTTGCCGAAGCCATAGCCGCGGCAGATCCGGCGGTATCCCTGAGCAGACGGCTGCAATCAGCCCCATTGCCTGCGCCCAAACAGGGTGGGCGCAGCATCCTAATCGCGATTGGCAAAGCGGCCCCAGCCATGATGGCGGAAGCCTTGCAAAACGTTCAGGGTGATCATGTCGCTCTGGCCGTGACCCATTCCGAAAACCAAGCGGTCGTACCCGGTGCAACTGTGTTGAACAGTGCACACCCCGTTCCGGACGAACGGGGCCTCAAAGCCGGTCGCCAGATCATTGATCTGCTCAGCGCAGCACGCGAGCAAGATCAGATCATAGCGCTGATCTCTGGCGGGGGATCGGCCCTTGTTCCGGCACCTGTGGACGGATTGTCCCTATCGGATAAGATTGTGGTCAACGAGCTCTTGTTGTCTTCCGGATTGGACATCGTGCACATGAACCTGGTGCGCCAGCATCTGAGCCAGCTCAAGGGCGGAGGGTTTCTGCGACACGGTTCACCTGCACCGGTCACAGCCTATATTCTGTCGGATGTGATCGGAGATGACCTGCGTGCCGTTGCCAGCGGCCCCACTTCTCCACCCATCGGAACCCAAGCCGATGCCCGCAGGATCTGCATTGGGGCTGGCATCTGGAAGCGTCTTCCCCAATCCGTGCGGGACCATCTAGAACACAGCGTTCCTGAACAGACGATAGCAGTTGAAGCGACAAATCATCTGATCGGGTCGAACACGATAAGCCTTGAGGCTGCGCATCGCTGTGCGGCGCAGTTTTGTCGGGCTGAAATTGCCTCCAAAGCACTGACAGGAGACGTGTCCGACGCTGCACGTCAGATTCTGCAAGCGGCCCGTTCTGTGGCTTCCGACCGCCCGGTCGCTCTGCTTTTCGGAGGGGAGACAACCGTCCGGCTGCTGGGTGCGGGTCTTGGTGGGCGCAATCAGGAACTAGCGCTGCGCGTCGCCCAACTGGCGCAAGGGGAAGCTATTCCCGGCAACTGGATTTTCCTCAGCGGTGGAACAGATGGCCGTGATGGTCCGACCCCCGCAGCGGGTGCGATTGTGGATGTGGGAACATTCGACCGTATCCGCGATGCGGGGCAAAATCCGTCCACGCTGTTAGCAAACAACGACAGTCACCGGGCATTGGGACTATCGGGTGATCTTCTGATGACTGGTGCGACCGGAACCAATGTTGCAGATATCCAAGTATTGCTGCTTGGACCTGATGCTTGAGCGCGCGCTAAGCTTGGCGGGCATCAAGGTTGATATAGCGTCAGAGATGTCGAATTGGAGAGTCATGCCTGAATCCGTCGAGAAAGGTCCGATTCATGCGATAGTCTGATTTCAAAGCCATAAAAGAGGCGTTTGTTCCAATGTCACAGGCGATGTTTTAGGCTCTGACGGAGGGATATAGGCATTATTTTTTGCGGAATGTTTGGCGTTGATCGGCGTGTAAGCATTTGTAATTTTCGTTCTAAAGCTGATTTTTGGAGTAGGGTTTGAACCTTTGGCCTTCAGGACATGGTCCTGACGAGGTGAGATCGTGCAGCAAACAGTCCGGTGGGCTGTTTGTAGATCCGACGGGCGGTTCTGTTGTATTTGGTTGCGGGAGGGCGCAAACGCCGTTGTCGAACGCAGTTAAAATGCGTGATGAAAGCGTATTCTTTTTGAAAGAAGACGTCCCTCTCAATACACTTGTATGACCGCATTGAGCCCAAAGCAGCCGAATTGAAATCGCGACCTTCGCTCATTCAGCAAAACGAGCGCATTAGACACGCGCTGCATCGCAACCTAACATGCGGCCGTTGGTCGTGGCCGCAACGATGTCGGAAAGGCCTATGGCCGAGTTGCGGACGAGGTCGACTGCCGAAATCGATCTATAAAATGCTATTTGCCAGCAACTGATTGCAATAATTTTCCGGTCTCAAGACGAGTAAATCGCGAGGGTGTCTTTGCCCCCTAAAATTGGGCCACTACTTTGGCCGAGAAGGGGGAACAAGAGATGGCTCGGAAGCGATACTCGGACGAAGACATTCTGAAGCTGCTGCGTGAGATTGAACTGAAGCTGGCAGATGGCGACGATGTTCGGACAGCCTGTCGTGGTGTTGGTGTCAGCGATGCGACCTACTACAATTGGCGGCGTCGGTTCGGTGGCATGGGCAAGTCGCAACTGTCGGAGTTGCGCAGCCTGGAGAAAGAAAATGCCCGGCTGAAGAAGATCGTGGCCGAACTGGAACTGGACAAGCTGATCCTCAAAGAAAGTCTGAACTACCTAAAACCGAGGGCCTGACGACGAGCCAACTTCGTCAGGCCGTCATTCATGCTCGCCAGAAGCTTGGCACATCAGAGCGTCGCACCTGCAAGGTGGTCGGCCTTGCACGCAGCTCCATGCAATACCAGGCCGTAGAGAAGAACGATGATGCTCTTCGACTGGCCATGATCCGTCTGGCCAAGAGCTATGGCCGGTATGGCTACCGTAAGGTGGCGCAGCTGCTTCGGGTTGAGGGCTGGCGTGTCAATCACAAGAAGGTAGAACGGCTGTGGCGGGAGGAAGGTCTGCAACTCCCGCAGCGGCACAAGAAGAAGCGTCGCCTGTACCACAAGGACAGTTCGATCATTCGGCTCCGACCGACGCATCCCAACCATGTCTGGAGCGTCGATTTCGTTCACGACAAGCTGAGCAATGGGCGGAGCTACAAGATGCTCACGGTTCTGGATGAATACACCCGCCAGGCGCTTGCAGTGGAAGTTCGGACCCGCATGGGTTCTGAAGATGTGCTGGAGGTTCTCTGCGGGCTGTTCCTGCGCCACGGAAAGCCTGATTTCGTTCGAAGCGATAACGGCCCAGAGTTCTCTTCACGAGCAACCCAGAGTTGGCTCGAGAAGGTCGGTGTGAACCCGATCCGGATCTACCCGGGGCTCTCCCTGGGAGAACGGATACAACGAGAGGTTCAATGGAACGCTCCGCCGCGAGGTTCTCAATTCCGAATGGTTCACAACGACCAAGCAGGCACAGATCGTGATCAATTGCTGGCTGAGGCAATACAACCACACCCGACCCCATCAGGCCCTCAACATGCGCCCACCAGTCCCCGAAACTCTAGTCCGAAATGGCCCAGAACATGGGGGCTAGACAACAAACGTTGGGCATACGACGAAGTGGGCTTTTGTGCGCAGGCGCATTCTGCGCGGTTGCACCTGCACCCGGTCGAATTGCGCGCTTTGCAATCGAGTTATCCTTTGAGCCGTTCTACCACCTGAACCAACACCAAGGCAAAGCGCTTCAGAACCCACTTATGCGTTCTATGAGCCAGTACATCGATACCGACCCGATGCCATAGGCTGTAATCACAGTCGCCCTTTGGCTAACTGGACGTGCCATCAATCGCCAGATCGCGACAAGAAGTGCCAAGGCCCCGACAAAACTCAACTGGCCGGCCTCGACGCCCAGGTTGAAGGCAAGCAAGGCTGCAGGAATATCGATTGAGGGTAGTCCGATATCGGCCAAAGCGCCTGCAAAACCAAGGCCATGCAAAAGCCCAAACCCGAAACAAACGACCCAGGGCTTCTGCTTTGAAAGTCGGAAACGCCCGTCGCCAACCTTAACAATTTCCATCGCCAGAAAAACAATAGAAAGCGCAATGATGGCCTCGACCGGCGGACCAGGGACATTCAGAAAACCAAGCGTTGCCAATGCCAGTGTTATTGAATGCGCCAGTGTGAATGCTGTGACTGCTCCCACCAGTCTCCACGGATCGCGGACCAGAACAAACAACGCGAAGACAAACAGCAGATGATCCCAACCTTCCAGTATGTGTTCAAAACCCAACTGGAAATACGCGGTGAAGACAGACCATGTGGTCTGTTCAGAAGGTATGTTCTGAACGGCTGTCTCTGGTGTGAACCGAAGCGTCGTGGGCTCAGCCTGCAGGGGCTGCACTCGGACCAATACGTCGTTCTTTTGAACCTCCAGACCTTCTATCTGGATGGGTTGGCCCGCAATATCCCCGCGGCACTCGATAACCCAGGAAGAAACCCATGCTCTGCCATCGGAAATTGGGGTAGGGCCGCGCGCCGGGGTGCAACCATCCGGCGCCATGACATCAATCGCCATGGGTTGACCATTCACATCGGGTTTTCGCCAATGAACGCTCCAGGTGTCCGATGTGATTTGGCGAATTTCCAAGTACCCCGGATCAAGCGCATGCGCCGAGGCATTTCCTGCAACCCACGCAATCAGCAAGGCAAACAGTAGGCCAAATACAGCTTTCATTTGGTTTGACCTGAGAGAGCGGGCACTATGATCTCATAGTTGGCAGCAAGAATCTCATATTGCGCTTGCGCCAGATCTTCGCTCATCACGCGACGCCAATCCCGCAGCACGGCATCGTAAATTTCTGACAATGGGGGTATTTGACTAGGTTCGATGTCTTGCACCTGAACCAGATGGACCCCGTAACCCGACTGGATCGGGCCAGCCCACTGACCTTTATCCAATGTTGTAAGACCCTTGGAAAAGCCAGATCCAAAGACCGAGTCTATCACTCTGGTCGCAGTCAAGGGCATAGATGCGGGCAGCAGTGTCGAGGCGCCCAGGTCGGAAACCTCATCTCCCGCGCGCAGGGCGGCCAAGACCCCCTCGATTTCAGCTTTGTTTGGCTCCTCACCAATAAAGACCTGAATGAAGGCCAGCTTGCTGGGCGTCGCATAGCGCTCCGAGTTGTTTTGCAAAAAGGCCTCTAAATCTTCGTCTTCCGGAACAACAGACGTGGCGATCGCTTCGGTCAGGAAATCCATTTTTTGACTGAGACGAGACCGGATCACAGAGTCTCCGCGATCAAGGCCAAGCTTTCTGGCTTCTCTGACCAGTACCTCTTCGCGAATTGTTGCATCAGTCAAAGCTTGCAGCTCGGCACCGCTTGGGCGCCGTTTCCACCGTGCTTCAAACTGATCAGACAAAAGCGCGATATCGTTTTCGTCGATTGTTATTGTCAC
Source organism: Ruegeria sp. YTSA226 (assembly GCF_059609905.1). Classification (NCBI taxonomy): domain Bacteria; kingdom Pseudomonadati; phylum Pseudomonadota; class Alphaproteobacteria; order Rhodobacterales; family Roseobacteraceae; genus Ruegeria; species Ruegeria sp. YTSA226. The sequence continues at coordinate 9,452 of NZ_JBXWMQ010000027.1, read as the reverse complement.
AAAATCTTCGACAGTCTCGTTTTCCGGCGCAACTATTTGGAACCAAATGAAAATAGCTGCTCCAATCAGGAAGAAATGGAACAGGGGTTCTTTCAATATTCGCATGAAGGCTCCTGCATGAAACGCGCTCCGGTTTTACGTATCGATGCTGACATCAGTCGATTGAGCATTGCAAGAAAATCAACGCTACGCACAAATCAATCGTCTGGTGAATGGGCCGAGGTAAAGGCTTCTACCTCGGTTGCCAACGCCGTGATCGGCAGTGTTACTCTGCCGGTGTATACCAAATCGGGGAAGAGTAAGCGCGTTCCTGATGTGTGAGCACCGCGTCTTCGGGCAATTCGGCGCCAAATCTCAGCTTATCGTAAAGGATCCAACGCGGTGTTGGAATTTCGATCGCACGTACGTAATAAAATGCGCGTGCATTTGGATCGAATTCAGGATCAGACCAAACGGTTACAAGTTCGGCAGTTCCAATCGTGTTGGTCCAACTGGCGGTTTCAACATCAACTGTGTTTCCAACCGCAGGGATCTTGCCGTTTTGGTCAGCAACACGGTTGTCCGACCACGCCACATCGTAAACCTTTTCCTGCAAGGCCCCTTCAGAATCCAGCCAACCCTTTACCACCTGCACGCGATCCAGATTGGCACCAACCGGGTCGCGTAGTGCAGCGATCAGGAATGCGGGCGCACCTTCACCCTCGCGAGGTCGCAGATCCGAGCCCATCGGAACACCTTTGGTGTAGCCCACATCAGCAAGGAAGCGTGTTTCAACATCCGCGTCACTGAAACCCCAACCGCCAAAGAACCGCAGACCGATCCGAGGTCCGGTGGTTGCATAGGTTTCGCGTCGCTTGAACGCATCGAAGATTGCAGCGCGAGTATTATCGGTCGCCCAGACTGCCGTGTATCCCGATGCGACAAGAAGGTCGCCAGGAATTTCGCCAAGGTCATTGGCGATGAAAGGGTGCTTTATTCTCGTGGCCGATGGTTCAACGCTGACGGATTTTCCAAAGAAGTTGTCTTCTTCGGCAGTCGCCAGAGACGTATGGCTGTCCGTCGCGCCGCCCATGCCGAACTTATATGGGTTAACGCCGAACTTTTCTTCTAACAACAAACCGCGCTTCAAAGCTTCTCGGGCGTATTCTCCAGCCAGCATGTCATCGGTTTTCAGCTCGGTTATGTCGAGGTTGCCGACGTCCCAGTTTTCGTAATCCGCGAATTCATCATCCGGACTCAGGAAGGGGTGCGCTTCACCGTCGCCCTTGATCTGAGTGACTTCGTAGTGGGGTTCCCATTTGGCGCGGGCGGCCACATATTCCTCGTCGACCTTGCCACCGTGATAGGTGTCTTCGGTCGGGAACATCCATCCGTTCGAAAGGTTGCCATTATGGGCGAAAGCTACCGCCCGACCGCCCGTTTTTTCTTGATAGTCTTCCAGCCATGCATAGAGCGCCTTTGGGTCGGTATCACCAAAGGGTGGTTGCGTGACCGGCGGCACCATCTGAAGCGCCCTGATCGGCCCATCACGCAGCATGACGTTTCGGTGCAGGTTGAAACCCTTGGGTACAGAGGTCCACTCGAATCCGATGAACGCCGTGAAATTGCCGGGGTCGTTATGTTCTTCCGCAGCCAGAACGATTTGTTCCCATGTAAAAGCAAATGCATCTGCACCTGGGCTGTAAGACTCCAGAAGAACTTCTGGCAGGGTCATTTGCGAGAAGTTGGTGATGATGTCGAACGCCGCTTTGCCAGCCTCTTCGCCGCCTGCCTTGTAACCTTCGTACCATTCCAAACCTTTTGGATCGGCAAGAACGCCCGGCTTGCCAGCCTGAAGGTCCGGGGCAAATCCCATTAGGTCAGTGTGATCCGTGAGAACCATCCAGTCCAGAGGTCGGGCCAGTCTCACTGGTTGACCCGTGGAAGAAATGACCTGTTCGCCTTTTGCAAAGCGCCAAGCTTCATCAGGTAACAGTGTATTCCCGAAAGCACCTGCATCCAGCGAAAGTCCGGTGTGAAGATGCGAGTCTCCCCACAGCGGGCGCTCGGGGAAAGTCCGGTTCGCATATGGTGAATACGGCTGCTTTGAGAACAAGCCTTCCGCCGCTTCTTCGCTAGGAACAGCGTCGGCAAAGACCGTCGATGATGCCAGCCCCAGTGAGATAGAATAAACAAAAGCTCGAAGCATATAGACCTCCCAACCCAAGATCGCCCGGTGGTGCCCGTGACTTACATCTCAAGAATTAATATTCCTATTTCTCTATATAACATCAATTTTCCATTTGTGGGAATACTCAGCTCTCGGCTTTGTGGCGATGATGCAAGTAGGAGTGTGGCTGCCGAAGTTGGTCTGAAAATGACTCGATAAGTCATAGCCTCGATTGTTGGGCTCAACATTGAGAACGGAAGCTTTGGAGAAATTGCGGTTTGAATTGGCGAATGTCCATCGTGAGCCATGTATGCACTTTAGCAAAGTCGGCATAGCTGCGCTTAGATGACATTCTTGGCTATCGCGGTCTGGATCATTTTGGGCTCTCCTTAAACCTATGCCGCGACTTGCACCGAGGGCCGCTCTGGTACGAAACGACTTTTGCGGCACGCGTGTGAACAGACAAAACGCGGGACAATCCGGACACTTGGATGAATGGCGACGACGCCCATTTCAGCACATCGTTCCGATCGGCTAGGCAACGACCGCCGAGGTCACGACAGACGGAATTGGCACGTCCCATTCAGGACCCACACCGTGCTTTGCCAGAACTTTGGCCACAACCGCCACTCGGATTGCGGCCAAATTCGTTGTAGGTTGAGGGCGCAAAAGGGCGCCACCTCGGGCCGTTTCTTCAAGAAAGAAATCGAACGGTGCGCCCGGATCACTAACCTGCCATTTCGACGCGACGATGGTTTGATGGCAATCTGAAAAACCGGCCTTGGCGAGTACGGGAAAGGCGATAGTCGGATCGGCATAATCATTTGCCCCGGGACCCGGTGGCAAGGCAATCTCTGGCGACCCGTGTTCCTCAATGGCGCCAAAAACATACCCCAGCGCAGTGTCAAATTCGGGCCCGCACCACACCGAATACGCCAGCCGACCGCCGTCGCGCAAAACACGGCGAACTTCTGCCAACACTTTCGGGGGGTCCGGCATATTCGGCATTCCAAAGCCAATTGTTACAGCGTCAAACGTATTGTCTTCAAAGCTCAAGGCCACCGCATCGCCTTCAACGAACTGAGCCTGTGGCACCGCCAGCCGCGCCATCTCAAACATGGCGGGTGAGAAATCAAGGCCCGTTACGCGAGCACCTGTGTTGAAAAGGCCTGCGGATACATTGCCATGTCCGCAGCACAAATCGAGCACACGAGTGTCCGGTCCAGTACAAACCGCAGCGACCAGGTGTGGGACAACCATGTCCGCCGCCTTGGCAAACACCTCGGCATAGGACTGTGCCACATCGCACTTGGCCCATTCGCGCCCTTCGAGGGCGGCAAATGTGTCCTGTTCCTGATTGTCAGGCATCCAACATCTCCTCAATCGCCACGTTTTGGAGGACCGCCGAAAGGGGCAAATTGTCAAGTTCGCCAAGTGAAATGGGCATTCGCCGTCATTTGCGGGTAGGTTGCTTTGGGTGCACGCGCTCGACGCGTTTGAGGATCGAAACCGGTGACAGGGCGGTGTGGTTCGCTGCATTACGGGCAAGTTCCGGGCCCTCGTAGATCATTCCCCGGTCCATTCAGGCATCGGTTCTTTGCGGGTGAAGGCCCCGATACCGGCCTCGGCATCTTTGGCCATCATGTTTTCCGCCATCGTGCGACCGGCAAAGGCGTAGGCCTCTTCCAGCGGCATTTCGAGCTGTTCGTAATAGGCACGCTTGCCGATCTTGACGGCGGACGGCGATTTATCGGCAATGATCCAAGCCATTTCTGTGGATGCCGCTTCCAGTTCCGCCAAGGGCACCACGCGGTTGACCAACCCCATTTCGGCGACGCGGGCTGCGGGCAAGAATTCCCCCAAAAGCAACATTTCCATCGCCAGCTTGCGCGGCACATTGCGCGAAAGCGCGACCATCGGGGTTGAGCAGAATAGCCCGATATTCACGCCCGATGTTGCGAAAGTTGCGTTGTCGGCGGCCACCGCCAGATCACAGGACGCAACAAGCTGACACCCCGCCGCTGTGGCAATCCCTTTGACCTCGGCGATTACAGGTTGCGGCAAGCGCACCACCCGAAGCATCATCGCCGAACACGTCGCAAACAGGTCTTGGAAATACTGAAACCCACCGTCGGCATCCGCCCGGCGCGCCGACATTTCTTTGAGGTTATGACCCGCGCAAAAGTGATTGCCGCCGGTACGCAAGATCACTGCTTTGACACTGCGATCTTCTGCGATTTCGTCAAATGTGTCAGACAGAGCGCGTAGCATCGCCTCTGACAACGCATTAATCGACTTGGGCGCGTTCAGAGTCAGAACGGTAACGCCATCGATGTCAGCCCGCAGGATCAAATCATCGTTTTGCATTTCGCCCTCATATGCCATTGAGTGGAACTTTCAGCATAGGTGCGCCGCTTTCGTCGCACGGGATTTCGCCGGCCCGCATATTCACTTGCAGGGACGGTATGATCAGTTTGGGCATCGCCAGCTGCGCGTCACGCTCCGTCCGGAACTTGATGAAATCTTCGCGCGATTTGCCAGCACCCACATGGATGTTGTCGGCACGTTGCTGGCCAATTGTGGTCTCCCACGCGATGGCGCGCCCACCGGGGCCATAGTCGTGGCAGATGAACAGGCGCATCTCGCCCGGCAGGCTCAGCACGGTTTGGATAGAATCGTAAAGCTGCCCTGCATCACCACCCGGAAAGTCTGCGCGGGCTGAGCCGCCGTCAGGCATAAAGAGCGTGTCACCGGCAAAGGCGGCGTCGCCAATCACATGCACCATGCAGGCTGGTGTATGGCCCGGCGTGGCAATCACAAAGGCCGTCATTTCGCCAATGTTGTAGGTGTCACCATCCTCGAACAAAGCATCAAACTGCGACCCGTCGCGTTGAAATTCCGTGCCTTCGTTGAAGATTTTGCCGAAGGTGTCCTGAATTTCGATGATGCCTGCACCAACGCCAATTTTGCCACCCAGCCTATCCTGAATTTAGGGTGCAGCAGACAGGTGATCGGCATGGACATGGGTTTCAATGATCCATTCCACCGACAAGCCTTGTGACTGGATGGCGTCGATCAAGCGATCGGCACTGTCGTAAGTGATCCGCCCGGCGGCGTAATCCATATCCAGAACGCTGTCGATTATTGCACAGGCGTTAGATGCGGGGTCTTTCACGACATAAGAAATCGTGTTGCTGGCAGGATCAAAGAACCCTTCGACACTAGGCTTTGCTGCCATATTGAGATTTGGGAAATTTGTTGAAGGTTCCATGATTTATTCCAGCGCGCCCCCGGCCTTTTTCCAGGCGCCAACGCCTCCGGTCAGGTTCACAACGGGCGACAGTCCCATATCCATGGCCACCACCGCCGCCATGGCAGAACGCCCACCCGATGCGCAATAGAACACGTAAGTCTTATCTTGACTGAACTCCGGCTTCTGCGCAGGACTTTCCGGGTCGATGTGGAATTCCATCATGCCGCGCGACGATGCGACAGCACCCTCAATGACGCCGGTTTTGGCCTATTCCGTACCATCGCGCTGATCGACAAAAACGTGATCGAGCGAGCCTACCAAGGCCAATGCCTCTTCGGCACTGATCGCAGGCACCGCTTTCGTGGCCACCTTTACGATGTCTTTCGCGCTTTTGGTGATTGTCTGAGCCATGTTTGGTTTCCTTTTTCGATTGGTTTTGAGCCAGTCCAATAGTGCGTCGAGCGGCCAATTTATGGCACCGCTACGGCCGTATGCGCAGGCAGAGGTCACATGAGTTTCTGTGCCGCTCTCAGTCAAATTGCGAGATCAAGACGGGGCTTCCAGAACGGGCGGAACAGCTCGATCTTGGGGCAGCGGTTCATCACCACCTTCAGCCCCGCTTCTTCGGCAAGCGCGGCCGCGCGGTCATCATAAACGCCGATTTGGCCCCAAAGCACCTTGGCGCCGATTGCAATGGCTTTCTCGGTGATCGCGTAAAGTTCCTCTTTCGGGCGGAAGACCTCGACCATATCCACGGGCCGGTCGATCTCTTCCAGCGAATGAACGACAGGTATGCCGCGAATTTCGATCAGCTTTGGGTTTGGATTGACAGGGATCATGTCATAGCCCGTTTCGTGCAGCACACGCAGCACGCCATAGCTGAACTTGGTCTTGTCGCCACTGGCCCCCACCATCGCAATGGTTTTGACCGAACGCAGGATGTCCGCCAGATATTCGGGCGCGTAATCATACAGGTGATCGATGTCAGCTTCGGGCATTTAAGCCTCCTTAGGGGTCGCGATATCCGCCTTCAGCTCATGCGGCTCCAGCGGATCAAGGAAGGGGTTGCGATAAAGTTAGTCGTGGCTTTCGACGCCGATTTCCAATATGCAATCGCTCACCGCGCGGGCCACACACAGCAGAACATAGCCATTGTTGATCTGGCGATTGTTCAACGCCACTTGCCTGCGCTGATCCACTTCGCCAGCGGTCAGTTTGGCCGCACAGGTGATGCAGCCGCCGTATTTGCAGCCATAGGGCAGATCGACACCCTGTTCGCGCAAAGAGTCCAGCAACGGACGGCGGGCGTCGACCTGATAGGTCGCATCATCGCGGTTGGCGATTGTGATTGTGCGGGTTTCGCTCACAGCCAGATGTCGCTTGTACAATCGCCACCGGGATAGCGGGTTTCATGGCAGCGGCTTGGTCCGTTTGGCTCTTTGCCAAAATCAACAACGAAATCTTCGTTGATTTTCATACCGCCGTTTTCGACATCACAGTCGATCATCAGCATGACACCGCCCTGGGTGCGAATTTCCGGATAGAACTGGTTGTCCCAGGTCGAGAACAGCGAGGTCGTGACATAAAGCCGTTTGCCATCAAGCGAGAGCTGATACATTTGCGGCCCGCCTGCCACTTTGACGCCATTGACCTCGGGCGCTTTGCCCAAAAGCCCGCCCATCCAAACCTGCCCGGTCAAAACAGGATTATGCGGGTCAGAGATGTCGTACTGGCGCATATCGCCGTGCAACCAGTTATTGAGGTAAAGGTATTTGTCGTCCATCGATACAAGGATGGCCGACATCACACCGGGCACGGGAATAGGCCATTCGGGATGCGGTTCATTCTCCACATCAATGATCTTTTCCCATTCCCATTTCCCAGCTTCGGACTTCCAGAAATGGATGACATTGGCGCTAAGCGCGGCACCGCAGAACCCATGTGTACTGTCAGGATCATGCAGAAACTTTACCTCCAGCGGGATCAGGCCGTCTTCACCGAGATACATCGTCTCGACCGGCACCTTTTTCTCAAAATCCCAGATGTGCAGGCGGCGACCGTATTTCAGGTGGCCCACTTCTTCCAAATCAAACCCTGGCATGAATGTGTTGGGTGCGGCCCATTCGGAACTGACCATCACGTTATGGCGCGGCTGGTACCAGAAGTCATAACCAAACGGGATATCGCCCATTGAGTTTTCCCAACGACCAACGATCTCGAATTCTTTGTTGAGGTGCAGATAACCACCGGGCGCTTCGCCCTGTGCGTCACCTAAGAAGGAAATGATGATCTCAGAGCCCAAACAATGCACGGTGTGTGGGCCGCTCAGATTGGTTTTTGACTTGATCTCGGCCCCGTCAATCACCTTATGAAGGCGTGGAGCAAACGGGTCCGTCGCGGTGTCGATCACATGGATATTGTTGGACCGCACGCCTGGCACCAGCAGGTATTTACGGCTCATGCCAGCGTCGTCGTGGCAGGAAGAACAGGCATTCCAGCCCATGTGATGCAATTCATCCCCGATGCCGGGCATCTCTAAGCGATGGATGACTTGTGAATAGGTCGGGCTTTCCGGGTCGGCGTCCACGGTGGCTAGGTAGTCCGGCCTTTGAATGCCGGTGCCGGTGTAGATGGCAATTGTGTACAAGAGTTTTTCACGCGGCGCTTTGATCGCCTCGGCAGGGCTTGCATACCCCGGGCCACAACATGCTCCGTCCATCTTCACATTCCTCCCTTGCGATCACTTGAAGATTCTCGTAAATCGATAAAAAGATTCTCGCAAGGTAAAAATATGCATCTGGAACGCCTGACATTCATCCTCGAAGTTGTTGGACAAAAGGGCGAGACTACAGTGGCCGAGATTTGCGCTCATTCTGACCTGCCTAAGCCGTCTGCCTACCGGTTGGTGCAGGACCTCGTCGGTGTTGGTCTACTGGAACCTGTTGCCCGTGGTACATTCACAATCGGCTCCCGCCTGAAGCGGATCACGAAAAGTGACCACTCTGATCGTGCACTGCTAGAGGTGATTGCGCCTGCGCTAAAGCAAGCCGCTAAACAATATGGCACCGCATTTTTCCTGTCCCGTCTGCGCGGAAAATCCGTGGAAATTATTCACGTTGAAACACCTGACACTGGGGTCTCCTATCTCCATCCCGGTTTGGGGAAACGACCCTTGCATGCCTGTTCCTGCTCTAAGGCCGTTGCTGCATTCTCACCCGACTTGTTTTTGACCAGCGAAATGGAAGGCCAGCTGCGCGCCTACACCGAATTCACCCTGACAAACGTGCAGGACTTGGAAGCCGAGTTTGACACCATTCGCAAGCGCGGCTTCGCAGAATGCGTGGAAGAGATTGAGCGCGGCATGTGTTCGGTGGCAGCTCCCCTTGCGCCAAGCGGGCCAGGTTCCACGATGTCCATCGGTGCAACCGGATCGGTACGGGTCTTTACGCCAACGTTCCGCGAAAAACTTGGTCCCCAGATCTCCCATATTGCGCGTGAAATGTCTGCAAATTTGGGTTGGGACGCGGCGCAGGATGCCAAAATATCAGGCTAACTTTTAGGTGGTCTTCGAATGTGGGCCTCTTCTAAATCTGATCTGAACTGACCTCCGCTCCACACAAACAAAAATGCAACGCCGAACGTTCGAACGTCTCGCAGCATTCAGAAGAATGGGCTCGGTGCAGTCATCTGACAAAAATCGTCGGATGTCCAAGGCGCGATCGTAGGCGGACATTCATTGATCGGAACTCGCTAAAAAACCATGCCGTTCAAAGACTAGTGTCAGACATTTCTCCTGCGCCCGATTTGACGATATCCATCTCATCTGAGGCATAGGGTTTAAGCAGTTCAAAGGCCTCCGCAGCGCTGCCAACCAACCAGACCTCATAGTCACAAGGATGGAGTATGACCCGCATTCTCTGCGGATGTATCGGACGCACAATGTCATTCGCTGAGGTGGTTAACTTCGCCGCGTTTGCTTCCACGGTGCTTTCAGTTGTGATGGCGCAACGCAAAAGCCCGCTCGGGCGCGGTGTGTAATATATTGATATT
>NZ_JBXWMQ010000026.1:0-18060 GCF_059609905.1 Ruegeria sp. YTSA226 | reverse complement strand
GCCAAAAATCAGACCGTTGCGCCAATAACATCAGCGCGCCCGCCTAAATCATTCCCTAAGATGCCCACCGTCTCTCCGATGCGTCCGGCCGTCTCTCCAGCCCTTCCCACCGTCTCTCCAGTGTGTCACAAGCGCCTCAGCAGCGCCGGTGAAGGGGTATTTACGGATTAGGTCTGGGACCTGCAACCCCCAATCTGAAAAAACTTTGCATTTCTTAACAGAAACTTCTCTATGTTAATAAAAACAAAATGTTAGCTTAATAATTCTCTCTTCCGAGTCGGTAACGGACCGCATGTAACAGCGGAAAGAACAGCCCCTGGGCGGAATCGTACCCATTGCTGGGTATGCGCCCGGAACCGGGGCAAGGAAACGCCGCCCGAGTCTCCTCGGACGGCGCAAATTCTGCGAAGGTCACAGGCTTACTTCAGATCGAACCTGTCTGCATTCATGACCTTGTTCCAGGCCGAGACGAAGTCGCAGACAAATTTGCCTTCTGCGCCTGCCTGACCGTAGACCTCGACCAGAGCCCGCAGCTGCGAGTTGGAGCCGAAGACCAGATCTATGCGGGTACCGGTCCACTTGACCTCACCGCTGGCGCGGTCCCGACCTTCATAGACGCCTTTGCCCGCGGGTTTCCATTCGGTGCCCATGTCCAGCAGGTTGGTGAAGAAGTCGGTGCTGAGCGTGCCGACGCGGTCGGTCAACACACCATGCTTGGTGTCACCAAAATTGGCGCCGATCACGCGCAGACCGCCAACCAGCGCGGTCATTTCAGGCGCCGACAGCGTCAGCAGCTGGGCTTTGTCGACCAGAAGCTCTTCGGGCGAAACCGAATAATCCGTCTTCTGATAGTTGCGGAAGCCGTCGGCCTCGGGCTCGAGCACGGCAAAGCTGTCCACATCGGTTTGATCTTGCGTCGCATCGGTACGGCCCGGGGTGAACGGAACCTCAACCTCCTGACCGCCGGCCTTGGCGGCCTGTTCGACACCCACATTACCGGCCAGAACGATCACGTCGGCCAGAGACACTTTCTTGCCCCCGGATTGTGCGCCGTTGAACACCGCCTGAACGCCCTCAAGCGCGGTCAGTGCCTTGGCCAGCTTCATCGGTTCGTTCGCGTCCCAGTCTTTCTGCGGAGCAAGACGGATACGTGCGCCATTGGCACCGCCGCGCTTGTCCGAGCCGCGGAAGGTCGAGGCCGAAGCCCATGCGGTCGAAACCAGCTCGGACACCGAGAGGCCAGTGGCCGCGATCTTAGCCTTCAGCTCGGCCACATCCGCGTCACCGATCAGCTCGTGATCCACGGCGGGGACATTGTCTTGCCACAGCAGTTCCTCGGCCGGAGATTCCTCGCCGATGTAATTCGAACGCGGGCCCATGTCGCGGTGGGTCAGTTTGAACCATGCACGGGCGAAAGCGTCAGCGAATTCTTCCGGGTTCTCGTGAAAACGCTTTGAGATCGGACCATAGATCGGGTCCATGCGCATCGCCATGTCGGCGGTGGTCATCATGGTTTTGACCTTCTTCGACGCGTCATGCGCCGCCGGGGCCATGTCTTCTTCTTTGACATTCACCGGTTCCCAAATCCACGCGCCCGAGGGGCTTTTGGTCAGGTTCCAGTCATATCCGAACAGCAGGTCGAAATAGCCGTTATCCCATTGGATCGGATTTGCGGTCCAGGCGCCTTCGATCCCTGATGTCGTGGTATCGTCACCCTTGCCGGACCCAAACTTGTTGATCCAACCAAAGCCCATCTCTTCGATCGGGGCGGCTTCGGGTTCGGGGCCGACCAGATCGGGATCGCCCGCGCCATGCGCCTTGCCGAAAGTGTGACCACCAGCAACCAGAGCAACGGTTTCCTCGTCATTCATTGCCATCCGGCCAAAGGTGTCGCGGATGTCACGACCCGAAGCCAGAACGTTGGGCTCTCCGTCCGGACCTTCAGGGTTTACATAGATCAGGCCCATCTGAACTGCGGCCAGAGGGTTTTCCAGATCGCGCTCACCGGAATACCGGCTCTGCGGATTGTCGGTCGGGGCCAGCCATTCTGTCTCGGTTCCCCAATAGATGTCTTCTTCGGGGGCCCAGATATCGGCACGGCCGCCGGCAAAACCAAAGGTTTTGCCACCCATGGATTCGATGGCGCAGTTACCTGCCAGGATCATCAGATCAGCCCAGGAAATCTGGTTTCCGTATTTTTGCTTGATCGGCCACAGCAGACGACGCGCCTTGTCGAGGTTACCGTTGTCCGGCCAACTGTTGAGCGGCGCAAAACGCTGGTTCCCGGTCGAGGCCCCGCCACGGCCATCTGCCGTCCGGTAGGTGCCTGCACTATGCCAGGCCATCCGAATGAACAGACCGCCGTAATGGCCATAATCCGCCGGCCACCACTCCTGTGAATCGGTCATCAGCGCATATAGGTCTTCTTTCAGCGCCTTCATATCCAGCTTTTTGAACTCTTCGGCATAGTCGAAATCCGAACCCAGAGGGTTCGAAGCCGCTCCGTGCTGGTGCAGGATCGACAGGTTTAGCTGGTTCGGCCACCAATCCCGGTTGGAACGGGTTCCAGCGCCGTGCATCACAGGGCATCCGCCTGCTTTGGGGTTATCACTTCCGTCCATATCGGTCTCCAATCCTAGCTAATATCCGGCGATCTTGCGCAGTGAAATTCGTGGTAATCAAGAACACAGATTCAAGACACGTCTTCCCCATCCAAATACGCTGAGCATCTGGCAAGGGTATCGGTATTCCTGAAGTCCTGACCTAGTCAGAAATAGCAAATTGCATTCATGCATAAAAGTTTTGTTTAATGATGAAAACCATAGGAAATAATTATGAAGAGAACATCCCCGGATCCCGTGCAATCGGAGCAATTTTCAAATCCCTGAATAACCTTGGGTCACATATAGACCACAGCCCTTGTTTTTCATCCGTATGCGACCACTGTCTTTATGAACGACATGAGCGCGGGTTCTTTTGTTCGGATCCGCGCCTAATACAGATTGACCGGCGTATTTGACTGCCGGTTCCGAAAATTTTTGGAGTCTGAATGCAATTTGATTATGTAATTGTCGGCGCAGGATCCGCCGGTTCGGTTCTTGCCGGTCGCCTGAGCGAAGATCCTGGAATACGTGTCTGCCTTCTTGAAGCCGGAAACGGCGGCAACGGCATGCTTACCAGATTGCCCGCGGCAACAGTGGCCTCGCTGCCGGGGCGGCCGAAAATCAACAACTGGGCATTTGAAACCGTGGCCCAACCGGGGCTGAACGGCCGCAAAGGATATCAGCCGCGCGGCAAAACGGTGGGCGGGTCCAGCGCGATTAACGCAATGTTGTACGTCCGGGGTCAGCGTCAGGACTATGATGGCTGGGCTGAACTGGGCTGTGCCGGTTGGGACTGGGACAGCGTCCTTCCCTATTTCAAGATGTCCGAACATAACGAAGATGGCGCCGACGACCATCACGGCGACAGCGGCCCTCTGCACGTGTCAAACCAGAAACAGCCGCGCCCGATCACGCTTGCCTTTATCGAAGCCGCCGAACAGATGCAGCACCGCCGAAGCCGGGACTTCAACCGGGGCGATAACGAGGGCGTTGGTCTGTATCAGGTCACACAGTTTCACGACCCGTCGAAGAATGGCGAGCGATGCTCGGCAGCGGCGGCCTATGTCTTTCCGGTCATGGACCGCCCGAACCTGGCGGTCATTACTGACGCCCATGCCAAAGAGCTGACTTTTGAAGGAAAGCGGGCCACCGGCGTTGTGTACAGGAAAAAGGCCAAAGGTGCGGATATCACTGTCTCCGCCAGACGCGAGGTTCTGGTTTGCGCCGGTGCACTTCAAACTCCGCAGTTGTTGCAGCTATCCGGGATTGGTGCCGCTGATGATCTGGTCAAACATGGGATCGAGGTGCGGCACAACCTGCCGGGCGTTGGCAAGAACCTGCAGGACCATCTGGATTTCACGCTGCTCTATAAAACCCGGGACACCAACACATTCGGCATCGGTGCCGCTGCCGCATTGAATTTGGCAGGACATATTTGGCGCTGGCGTAAGACCGGTGAGTCGATGGCGGCCACGCCATTTGCCGAGGGCGCCGCGTTTCTGAAAACCTCCCCGGCTTTGGATCGCCCCGACATCCAGCTGCACTTTGTCATTTCCTTGGCCGATGATCATGCAAGGAAGCTGCATTATGGCTATGGGTTCGGCTGCCATGTGTGCAAATTGCGCCCCGAAAGCCGTGGCACGGTCGGGCTGCACAGCGCCGATCCTTTTGCCGCTCCGGCAATTGATCCGGCTTACCTGTCCGATGACCGCGATCTGGACACGCTGATCAAGGGCGCGCGTATGACCAAAGACATTCTGCACGCGCCGGCCTTCAGTAAATTCCGGCACAAAGCGATGTACGGCATAGATGACGCTCAAACCGATGCGGATTGGGAGCACCATATTCGCGCTCGCGCCGATACGATCTATCACCCGGTCGGAACCTGCAAAATGGGTGTGGATGCGATGGCCGTGGTTGACCCCGAACTGCGCGTGCGCGGGATCGAGGGGCTGCGCGTGGTCGATGCATCGGTCATGCCGACTCTGGTTTCGGGAAACACCAACGCCCCAACCATCATGATCGCCGAGAAAGCCGCGGACCTGATCAAAGCCACCGCCCGATAAGGGCTCAGCCGTCCTTCATCAGGGCCTGCAGTCCAGCGCGGTAATCCGGATACAAAAGCCGGATACCCAGTTCATCCTTGATCCGGTCATTCCTGACCCGCTTGTTTTCATTATAGAAACTTCGGGCCATCGGGGACATATCGGCCTGGTCGAACGGAACCGCAGCGGGCAGAGGCAGGCCTTGCAGCTCAGCCGCATAGGCGATGACATCCTGTGGCGGCACCGGCTCATCGTCACAGACATTGTAAATCGCACCTGGGTTCGGCGATGCCATCGACGCCGCAAGCACCTGCGCGATGTCCGCCACATGGATGCGCGAGAACACCTGCCCCGGTTTGATTATGCGGCGCATTCCCACCCGTTTAAGTTTGGAAAATGGGCCGCGCCCGGGGCCATATATCCCGGCAAGGCGAAAGATGTGGACGGGCAGGCCCGGAATGTCTTGCCATTGTGTCTCGGCCCGGACGCGCCACCTGCCGCGCTCGGCCATTGGTGAAGGAAGGGTCGCCTCGTCCACCCAACCGCCTTTGTGGTCCCCATAGACTGCGGTTGTGGAAAGGTATCCGACCCAATCGAACTGACCTGCGCGGTCAGCGATTTTGTCGCCAAGCGCCGCCAGCACTGGATCTCCGCCCGCATTCGGCGCGGCCGAAATCAACAGATGTGTTACCCCGTCCAAATCAACCGTCTGACCGGGCCAGATCACCGGTTCGGCACCGGATGCGCGGACCGCACCCGATTGCGCCGGATCGCGCGTAGTTCCGAATACGCGCCAACCCGCCGGTTCAATGTGCCGCGACAGGGCCTGCGCCGAATATCCGTGACCGAATGAAAAGAGTGTCTTAACCATATCCTTCTTGATGATCGCCAATGGTCCAAGATGCAAGCACCCGCCACTGGATACTTGATTCGAATCCCCACATACGCCTTTCATGAGTCATGAGTACAAAATCGCCCGACCTGCATGCAGCTTATGCGCTAGACAGCCCCGAGGACCACAAACGGCTTTATGCCGAATGGGCCGGCGACTATGATGACGGTTTTGCGGCGCGCGAGGACTATCAGTTGCATATCCACACCGCCCGCGCCTTTGTCAGCGCCGGGGGACAGGGTCCGGTTTTGGATGTCGGTGCAGGCACCGGGCTTTGCGGTGCGGTACTGGCCGGGTTGGGCGTTGGTCCGATCGACGCCACCGATATCAGCGCCGAGATGCTGGATCAGGCTCTGCGCAAAGACATCTACCGCGACGCGATTGAGGCTGACCTGAACCAGGGCATCCCGGTGCCGCGCGACAGCTATTCGGGCATTGTGTCCTCGGGCACATTTACCCATGGCCATCTCGGCCCCGAGGCCCTGCCCGCGCTGTTGAACGTGGCCCGGACAGGCGCGCAATTCGCTCTGTCGATTAACGCGAAACACTACGAATCTCTGGGATTTGCTGACGCACTGCACCAGCTTGCCCATGGGCAGATACAAAACCTGTCCCTGCCCGAAGTTCGAATCTACGGCGACCTGGCTGCCGGGCCCAACCGGGACGATACCGCCCTTATCGCAATGTTCGAGAAGATCTGAACCCGCTCAGCGCCCTTTCCAGACCGGGTCGCGTTTCTCGGCAAAGGCGCGCGCGCCTTCGAGGTTGTCTTCAGAACCATATAGAATGTCCACCGTCGGCAACTGCCGCCCGGTGATCCGGTTCATGGCATCCTGAAACTTGGAATCTTCGGCGTCGCGCACGATCTCTTTGATCGCCGCGTAAACCAGCGGGGGGCCGCTGGCCAATAAACGGGCCAGTTCCCATGCCCGGTCTAAAAGCTGATCACCTGGGACGATCTCGTTGATCAGGCCCCAACCTTTTGCCTCAACCGGATCGAACCAGCGGCCAGTCAGCAGCAGTTCCATCGCGATATGGTAGGGGATGCGTTTTGGCAGCTTTACACTGGCCGCATCGGCCACGGTGCCCGACCGGATTTCGGGCAGGGCAAAGCTGGCATGCTCTGCAGCGATGATCATATCCGCACTCAGCGCCAGTTCCAGCCCGCCACCACAGGCAATCCCGTTCACCGCGGCGATGACAGGCTTGTTCATATCCCGCAATTCCTGCAGCCCGCCAAAACCGCCGACTCCATAATCTCCGTCCACGGCGTCTCCGTCCGCGGCGGCCTTCAGGTCCCACCCCGGGCAAAAGAACTTTTCGCCACCACCGGTCAGGATGGCCACGCGCAACTCTGGATCATCGCGGAATTCGCGGAACACTTCACCCATGATCCGGCTGGTGGCCAGATCAATGGCATTTGCCTTGGGTCGGTCCAGAGTGACCTGCAGAATCGCGCCATCGCGCTTGGTTTTAACCGGGTTCATATACGTGCCTTTCGGATCAGAGCATCCACGGCCACAGCGCCATCAGGATTGCAGATGAGTGGATTGATTTCAACTTCGCTGACATGGGCTGCATTGGCAATAACATAGGCTTGCACAGCCTCGGCTGCATTCAGGATCGCCTCGGTATCCGCCGCCGGTTTACCGCGATACCCCTCCAGCAACGGCGCACAGTTCAGCTTGCCCAGCGCCTGACGGACCACGTCCCGGGATGACGGGATCAGCACTGAAACACTGTCGCGCAGAATTTCGGTCAGCACGCCTCCAGCCCCTAGCGTCAGAACATAGCCATGGGCCGGATCACGGGTGACGCCGATCAATAACTCGGCAACACCGCCTTGGGCCATCTCTTCGATCAGAACTTCGTCGGTTCCAAGCTCGGTCGCAACCGCGCTCAGATCGTCCAAGCCGACGCCAAGGCGCACCGCACCGTGTTCGGATTTATGCGCAAGCCCGACGCCCTTGACCGCGAAAGGCGCGGTCAGATTCGATGCAGCATGCGCAGCCTTGTCCGGACGCGTCACTAAGGATTGAGGAATCCGCAGACCATGATCTGCCAGCGCCCGTTTGGCCTCTGCTTCGGTCAAGACATGGTCTGCCTCAGCCTGCGAGGGCAACAGTACCGGATCAGCCGGTGCCGCAACCGGCCGCGCGGCGGCCTCAACCGCAGCCAAGGCTTCATGCAGACCGGCAAAAGGCACCACACCGCCGTCCAGCAGGCGCTGCGCCACTTCCTCTGGCAAAAGTTCTGGTAGGGTCGCGGCAACGGCAAAAGGTCGCCCGGTTTGGGCTGCGCAGTTCAACGCCGCTTGGGTGGCACATTCCCAATCCGATGCGTCGGTATGAGGATAGTCGACAATCGCAATGGTAATGGCCTGTTCCGGCCCGGTCATCGCCGACCACGCGCGGGTCATCGCCTTGGTGTCCCGCCATATATAGGTGTGGTAGTCCAGCGGGTTCGCCAACGCCACCATGGGCCCCAAAGCTGCGCGCAGGTCAGCTTGCTGCACCTTGGTCAATGGCGGGAAATGCAGATCGCGCCCCTCGGACATATCTGCGGCTAGGCTGGCCTCGCCGCCCGAGCAGCTGATGGTACCCAACCCGCTGCCGCGCAATCGCCCCGTAACATGCAACAGCTTGAGACATTCCAAAAAGCTGGGAATGTCGTCCAACCGTGCGATTCCCAACCGGTCCAGAAACGCCTGCGCGCCCGCATCACCACCTGCCAAAGACGCGGTATGCGAAATCGTCGCCGCCTGCGCATGGGACGAGCGGCCCATTTTCAAAGCAACGACCGATACGCCCCGTCTGCGTGCCTTGTCGGCCAAAGCCTCCCATTTTCGCAGATCGCCAAACCCTTCGATATGAACACCGATAGCGGTGATCCGGTCGTCGTCCAGAAGTGTTGAGGCAACGTCAGCCTGATGTGTCTGCGCCTGATTCCCGCAGGTCAGCATGAACGCCAGCGGCAGGGCCCGGCGTTGCATGGTCATGTTGATTGCAATATTCGAACTTTGCGTCAGGATCGCTACGCCTCGTTCCACCGGTTGCATCCCATGCTGATCCGGCCAGACTGCGACCTGATCCAGCCCGTTGACGAAACCATAGCAATTGGGACCCAGAACAGGCATTTCCCCGGCGGCTGCAATCAACTGGTCCTGCAGATCGGCGCCCAGATCATCCTCGGCTCGCGCCTCGGTGAACCCCGACGCGAAACAAACCGCGCCCCCTGCCCCGATCGCTGCCAGCGCCTGAACCGCCTCGATTGTTGCATGACGATTGATGCCCACAAAGGCCACATCCGGGGCCGAGGGCAGATCTTCGAGCCGTGCAAACACCCTC
The DNA here is from genome assembly GCF_059609905.1 of Ruegeria sp. YTSA226. Classification (NCBI taxonomy): domain Bacteria; kingdom Pseudomonadati; phylum Pseudomonadota; class Alphaproteobacteria; order Rhodobacterales; family Roseobacteraceae; genus Ruegeria; species Ruegeria sp. YTSA226. Next base: position 9,173 of record NZ_JBXWMQ010000026.1, on the reverse strand, counting down.
TCTCCGGCGACCTCGGCGGCTTTGGGATGGACCGGCCAGATATCGCCCTGAAACCCGAACTTGCGCGCCTGTTGAATGACTGACGCGCACCAAGCCCCACCACCGATCACGGCAATGGAGCTGGGGTTCAACGCCCGTGCCAGCGCCGTTGTCATGCGCCAAGTGCCCGCAACAGCTCACGACTGATGATGTGACGCTGAATCTCGCTGGTACCGTCCCAGATGCGTTCGACACGCGCATCGCGCCAGAACCGTTCCAGCGGGTAATCGTCCATCAGCCCCATGCCGCCATGCACCTGAATCGCGGCATCGGTCACGCGCGACAGCATTTCGGACGCATAGAGCTTGGCCGAGGCAATCTCGCGGTTTGCAGGCAGCCCCTTGTCCAGCCGGTCGGCCGCTGCCAGCGTCAACAGATCAGCGGCATCGATTTCGGTGATCATATCGGCGATCTGGAATGACACGCCCTGGAACTTGCCGATTTTCTGACCGAATTGTTCACGCGTGGCTGCATAGTCCAGCGCATAGTCAAAGGCGCGACGTGCGCGTCCGACCGACATGGTCGCCACGGTGATGCGGGTGGCATATAGCCAGGTATTCATCACCTCGAACCCGCCATCGACCTCGCCCAACACCTGACTGTCGGGCAGGCGACAATCGTCAAAATCCAGGACCATGTTCTTATAGCCCCGGTGGCTGACCGATTTATACCCGTCCCGGATGGTGAATCCCGGCGTGCCGCGATCCACAAGAAAGGCTGTGATCCGTTTCTTTGGACCTTTTGGCGTCTGATCTTCACCCGTCGCGATGAAAACGATGATGAAATCGGCATGCTCCGCGCCCGAGATGAAATGTTTGGTCCCGTTGACGACCCAATCTCCGCCGTCTCGAACTGCGGCACATTTCATACCACGCACATCCGAACCTGCACCTGGTTCGGTCATCGCCAGTGCATCCATCCTTTCGCCCCGAACTGCGGGCATCAGATAGCGTTCGACTTGCTCGCCCTCGCAGGCCATCAGGATGTTTTGCGGACGGCCAAAGAAGTGGTTCAAGGCCATCGATCCCCGACCCAGTTCGCGCTCGACCAGTGCAAATTCCCGATGGTTCAGCCCGGCACATCCGACGCTTTCGGGAAAATTGCAGGCATAGAAACCCAATTCAATTGTCTTGCGCTTGATCTCATCCGCTATTTCCTGCGGAACTTCGCCGGTACGTTCAACCAGCTCTTCATGTGGATAGATCTCTTTCTCGACGAAACTGCGAACAGTCGCGGCGATCATCTCTTGCTCGTCGGTCAGGCCATATTGCATCTGCGGTCTCCACATCTGGGGCTTGCGATATCGTGGCCCAGGTTGCAAAGTTCATCGTGCAGAAATAGACGTTAACCATGCGAAGATGGACAAAATCGCCTGCCGCGATGCAGCAATTCGGGGTTCTGCTTTTTGATGGGTTTTCAAACCATTGCCTTGCCAACACCGTCGAACCCCTGCGCGCGGCCAATTCGCTGGCTGGACGAAAACTGTATGACTGGGAATTCCTGTCGCTGACAGAAGGGCCGGTCACATCATCCTCGGGGTTGCAGGTTACGCCGCACGCAAGACTGCAATCTGCCCGCGGCGGTACATTGATGGTGATGCCATCATATGGGTTTCGCGCGCATGGCGGCTGGCCGACGCTGACCGGATTGCGATCCGCCGCAAATCGCTATGACGTTCTGGCTGGGCTGGACACCGGAAGCTGGCTGCTGGCGCTGGCCGGACTGCTGGACGGGTATCGCGCCACCATCCATTGGGAAGAGCTGACCGGCTTTACCGAGCGGTTCCCCGAGATCGACGCCCAGCGCGAGCGGTATGTCCTAGACCGGAATCGCATTACCTGTTCCGGCGCCATGGCAGCTTTTGATCTTGTGTTGCATCTGATCGGTCATGACCACGGGCAGGCACTGGCCCTCGAGGTGACGCAACTGTTCATGACCCGCGATTCCGCTCGGTCGCATTCCGGAGGGGTCGGGGCAACCAGTGGGTATGTGAACAAGGCCTTGGCATTGATGCAGGAAAATCTTGAAACCCCGCTGCCCATTACGGATATCGCCAGACAGGTCGGACGCTCGCACAAGGCATTGTCGACACGGATGCAGGCCGAACTGGGGGCGGGTCCCGCCCAGGTCTATCGTCGCTTGCGCCTGAATCTGGCGCGGAAGCTGGTGACAGAAACCGATCTGACCGTCAGCGAGATCGCCCTGCGCGCTGGCTACGACGACCCCAGCGCCCTGACCCGCGCCTTCCGCGCCGAATTCGGGATCACACCGCGCGCCCTGAGAGTGGGTTAAGTATACATCTGCTTTTTATAAGCCCGCGTCCGCGTCGTCGCCTCGGCAGAACCGTCATGATAAGTGCCAAACCACTTGTCGAACGGAATCTCGGACGTGCCATAGTTGCACTCGAAATACCGGTGATGCAGCTGGTGGAAAAAATCGCCTGCGCGGGCGGCCTCGGTCTCTCCGGCTTTGAGCTTTTCGAACCCGGAATGGGACAGCACCGGGCTGACCTGCTGGAAATAGGCGTGGAATAACAGATGCATCGGGTGCGACGGCACGATCAGGTGGATGAAATAGGTGGTGAAGTACAACAGGTTCTCAAACCAGTGGTTTGAAATCCCCGACCACGGCCCGATATTGACGTTGCGGTGATGCACGGCGTGGACATGTTTATAGAGCTTGGGGTGATGTTCCAGCCGATGCACCCAATAGAAATGCAGCCCCGACCACATGGGGATTAGCGACATCCAGATCACAAACCAGACCGGTGCGGCGGACCATGTGACCGTGGGGACATAGCCATTTGCCATCGCCCAATAGATCCCCCATTGGTAAATCGTGGCGACACTCATGGCGCTGCCCAGGGTCCACCAGATATTGTCCCAGACCTGATTGCGAAAGGTGAAGGTCCCGTTGTCCCGGGTCAGATCCCGGCGGTCGAACTTCTTGTACATGCCCTGCCCTTTGCGCATGTACAGCCACCAATGCAGCCCGCCCGCGACCAGAATCTGAGGCACCATGTTCAGCAACCAGATTCGGAACATCCAGCCGGGCTGGAAGGTCTTCATCGTCTCTAAACCCGGGAAAAACAGCACATAGGCCACCACCGCAAGCCCCAGGCACAGGGTCAGGGCAGTGACCTGAAGCCATGCACCACCATACCATTTCAACACTGCAGACAGGCGGGGCGGCCAGTTAAACAGCGGGTTCAAAGCCACAGGCCCATCGGGGTGGTAATTCCAGCGGGCGGCCTCGGGATTTTGGTCAGTGTCCGGCATCACGGTCTCTCGTCAGCTTGCGTAATCCGAGCCTTCGGCATCCAACAGGGCCTTGATCTCACGCAAATGTGCCTCGGCCTGATCGGGATATTCTTCCAGTTCCTGAGCTGTCTTTTCCGCAATCTCGTCTGACAAAACGCGCAGGGGTTGGCCCGTCTGTAAGGCACGGATATACGTTTCAGCAGCGCGTTCGAAATAGTAGAGTCTATTAAAGGCATCTGCCGGGTTACTGCCCAAAATCAAAACCCCATGATTACCCATGATCATGACTTTCTTTTTTGGGTCTGCCAGCATGGTTGCGCAACGTTCCCCCTCGCTTTCGAAAGCAAGTCCACCAAATTCGTGATCGACCACATAACGGTTGTAAAACGTAGTGGTGTTCTGATCGATCGGCGGCAATGTGCTGTCGGCCAACGAGGCCAGAACCGTGGCAAAGATGGAATGCACATGCATTACACAGCGGGCATGAGGACAGTGCCGGTGAATCGAACCATGCAGGCCCCAGGCAGTTGGGTCCGGTGCGCCGGGTTGGGTCATGACATCAGCGTCTTTGGCATCCAGAAAAAGCAGGTTCGATGCTTTAACTCGTGCAAAATGCATCTGATTGGCGTTCATCAAGAATTGTGTGCCGTCCTGATTCACCGCCAAGCTAAAATGGTTTGCGACCCCTTCGTGCATATTCAGACGTTCAGCCCATCGAAATGTGGCCGCCAAATCCACACGTTCAGGCCAATGGTCAATATTGGGGCGCAAGCTGGCAACGCTCATTTCCGTCTCCTGTCAGCAGATTGCTTGATTGGAAAATCGTGCCCGCAGTAGAAAAAATTGACCAACGAAAAAATCGCGTCTATTTCATAAGCTGAACTAATGGCCAGGTTATGCCCATGCAAAAACAGCTGCCCCCGTTGGGTTGGCTTCGGACTTTCGAGGCCGCGGCCCGCCACCTGTCCTTTACCGCGGCAGCGCACGACCTGAACATGACACAAAGTGCAGTCAGCCAGCAAATCAAGTCGCTTGAGGCCTATCTTGGCCAACCGCTTTTCCTGCGCCGTCCCCGCGCACTTGAATTGACCGGGGCCGGGATCAGCTATCTCCCTGTCGTGCGTGAGGCATTTCGCACATTACTGCGCGGAACGCGGGCCGTGACCGGGGCCCAGCAGAACGCGGTGCAGGTACAATGCAACATCACTTTTGCGGTCAACTGGCTGGCTCCCCGCCTTCCAATGTTTCAGGCCGAACACCCGTCTGTACAGCTGAACATATTCACCGAGTTGTGGGAGCCCCGGGAAATGGCGGAGGGGGCTGCGGTAGAAATTCGATTTTCGCTCAGACCTTCGGACACGGTGCGAACCGAACTGCTGCGATCCGATCATTATTATCCGGTTTGCGCGCCGGGCTATGAGGTGTCGCTGGATACACTACAGCGAACCCCCTTGTATGACTGCTCAAACCTGCTGTCGAACTGGCAGAATTGGATCGAAGATCAGGGGCTAATTTGGGAAAATCCTCCGATCACATATTCCACCACCTATCTGGTCAGCCTGTCGGTTGCGATGGCCGGGGGTGGCTTGTGCCTGACGCATGACACAATCGCGCGCGACTTGATTGATGAAGGTCGATTGGTTGCACCATTCGAATATCGCGCAGTTGTACCAGAGGCTTATTACCTGTTGCTGTCGCCTCAGGCAGAAGAGTCACCAGGAGCGATTGCCTTTGCCGAATGGGTCCGGCGCGAGATTGCGAAAACGTTCCCTGGCTAGGCCGTGGCTCTCCTACCTAGCATAGCGGCTCTTACGGGACCTTCACGGGGCTAGGCACAACACCGCTGACGCGCTGCATGACGGAATCATGATAACTGCCGAGCAGGGGTTGCACCTTTCCGTGCGTTCGGGAAAGTTGGGCCATGGAATTCACACCTTTCCCAAGCTGGCCCGATACCGCCCCCCGTTTGATCGCTGTCGCCGCAGGGCGTCAAGCCGCTGACCTTGTTGTCCGCAGCGGGATCTGGGTTAACGTGCACAGCCGCGAAGCCCTGCCCGATCATGACATCGCGATTGTCGATGGACGTATCGCCTATGTTGGCCCCGATGCTTCGCACTGCGTCGGCCCGAACACCCGGATCATCGAGGCAGAGGGGCGGTATATGCTGCCCGGCCTGTGCGACGGGCATATGCATATCGAATCAGGAATGCTGACCCCGGCCGAATTTGCGGGGGCCGTTATCCCTCATGGCACGACAAGCATGTTCACTGACCCGCACGAAATAGCCAACGTGCTGGGCCTGGACGGCGTTCGTATGATGCATGACGAGGCGCTGATGCAGCCCGTTAACATTTTCACCCAAATGCCTTCTTGCGCGCCATCGGCGCCAGGGCTTGAGACCACCGGTTATGAGATCACCCCCGAAGACGTGGCCGAGGCGATGAACTGGCCGGGCATCATCGGACTGGGCGAGATGATGAATTTCCCAGGCGTCATTCATGGCGATCCCAAGATGCTGGCCGAGATTGCCGCGACCCAACGGGCAGGGAAAACCGTTGGCGGGCACTATGCTTCGCCTGATTTAGGGCCTGACTTTGCTGCCTATGTGGCAGGCGGCCCGGCGGATGACCACGAAGGCACCTGCGAAGCCGACTCCATCGCGCGGGTGCGTCAGGGGATGCGATCGATGATGCGGTTGGGATCGGCCTGGTATGACGTCGAAAGTCAGATTACCGCCATCACCGAGAAAGGGCTGGATCCGCGCAACTTCATCCTGTGCACGGATGATTGCCACTCCGGCACACTGGTCAATGAAGGGCATATGAACCGCGTGGTGCGCCATGCGATTGCCTGTGGCTGTGACCCTTTGGTGGCGCTGCAGATGGCAACGATCAACACAGCCACGCATTTCGGGTTGGAACGCGATATCGGCTCGATCACGCCCGGGCGCCGGGCGGATATCATCCTCAGCTCGGACCTGAAGGACCTGCCCATCGAGCTTGTCATAGCGCGCGGCCAAATCGTGGCTGAGGACGGCAAGATCACTGCGGACTGCCCGCATCTGAATTGGCCTGCAGCCGCTCGAAACACCGTGCATCTGGGCCATGCCCTGACCAGCGCGGATTTTCAGATCGAGGCCCCTAAGGGGGCGAACCGCGTTCAGGCCAATGTGATTGGTGTGGTCGAAAACCAGGCCCCGACCAAAGCGCTAAAGGCCGAACTGCCCATCATTGGCGGCCTGGTTGAAGCCGAGGGTGAGGTCTGCCAGATTGCGCTTGTCGAACGCCACCGCGCAACGGGCGGGGTCACAAATGCCTTTGTCTCGGGGTTTGGATATCAGGGGCGCATGGCAATGGCTTCGACCGTGGCCCATGACAGTCACCATATGATTGTTGTTGGGACCGACCGCGAACAGATGGCCCTTGCCGCAAATCGGCTGGCCGAGATCGGCGGTGGCATCACCATTTTCCGAGACGGTGAGGAACTGGCGCTGGTGGAACTGCCCATCGCTGGACTGATGTCTGATAGCCCGGCAGCCGAAGTAGCCGCCAAGGCCGAACAAATGGTTCGGGCCATGCAGGCCTGTGGCTGTAAACTGAACAACGCCTATATGCAGCACTCATTGCTGGCCCTGGTGGTGATCCCAGAATTGCGGATCTCGGATGTCGGGCTGGTGGATGTGCGCAAATTTGAAAAGATCGATCTTTTGGAACCCCTTGCATGACAATAATACGAGCACCTAAGGCCCCCGCGCCCGAGAACTTCACCGATCCCGCAGCCGCGGTCGCAAGGTTGGAAGAACTGTACGAGCAAGCCACCAGCTTCCTGTGCGAGAACTTTGCCAATGTGATCGAGCACGGAGCACCAACTGAACGCTTCAGAGCCTATTACCCGGAAATTCGCATCAAAACCTCCTCCTATGCGCGGGTCGACAGCCGGCTAAGTTTTGGTCACGTCTCGGAACCGGGCATCCACTCGACCACTGTAACGCGGCCAGATCTGTTCCGGTCCTATTTGACCCAACAGATTGCCCTGTTGATCAGAAACCATGACCAGCCGGTCACGATCGGGGCCTCGGACACACCCATTCCGGTTCATTTCGCCGTGGCCAACAATCCCGATCTGATCGTTCCGCATCAGGGCGCCGCGGGATTTACCCTGCGCGATGTATTCGACGTACCGGACCTGACAACCACCCATGACGACATCGTCAATGGCGTCCATAACCACGAGGAAGAAGACGGCCCGCTGTCTTTGTTTACTGCGCAAAGGGTCGACTATTCACTGGCCCGGCTGGCGCATTACACTGCGACTGATCCCAGTCATTTCCAGAACCATGTGCTGTTCACCAACTATCAATTCTACGTCTCGGAATTCGAAAACTATGCCCGCGCGCAGCTGGCCGATCCAGACAGTGGCTATACCGGCTTTGTCTCGACCGGAAATGTCGAGATTACCACCGAAGGCGGAGTGCTGGAACAACCCCTGAAGCTGCCGCAGATGCCGACCTATCACCTAAAGCGGGCGGATGGATCGGGTATCACGCTGGTCAATATCGGCGTCGGTCCGTCGAACGCCAAAACCGCGACCGATCATATCGCCGTGCTACGCCCGCATGCCTGGCTGATGGTTGGCCACTGCGCCGGGCTGCGCAACACACAGGCATTGGGCGATTTTGTTCTGGCCCATGCCTATCTGCGCGAAGACAAGGTTCTGGATGATGACCTGCCAGTCTGGGTGCCGATTCCGCCTTTGGCCGAGGTTCAGGTTGCGCTGGAACAGGCTGTAGCCGAGGTCACCGAGCTGGAAGGTTATGAGCTGAAACGGGTCATGCGCACAGGCACCGTTGCTTCGGTCGATAACCGCAACTGGGAACTGCGCGACCAGTCCGGCCCGGTACAGCGACTCAGCCAATCACGGGCAATCGCGCTGGATATGGAAAGCGCGACCATTGCCGCCAACGGCTATCGGTTCCGTGTTCCCTATGGCACGTTGCTCTGTGTTTCAGACAAGCCGCTGCACGGCGAATTAAAGCTTCCTGGCATGGCCTCTGCCTTCTATACCACGCAGGTCAGCCGCCATCTCGCGATCGGAATTCGTGCGATGGAGCACCTGAGGGGCATGCCGCTGGAGCGCCTGCACAGCCGGAAATTGCGTTCCTTTGATGAAACGGCCTTTCTCTGAAGCAAAAAAGCAACGAATTCCCCCTATTTTTAGGGTTTTCGACGCTACTATTCGTTGTGTTCACCTACAATATCCCGTTACAGTTACGCGGTGAGGCCCTATTTATCGGGCACGTTAAGGAGACCAAGAAATGGCAAAGCCTATGACAAAGACTCAGCTGGTTGCTGCTCTCGCTGAGGAAATGGGAACCGACAAGAAAGCTGCGAACACTGCGCTGGAGGCCATGACCGGCCTGATCACCCGCGAAGTGTCGGCGGGCGGCGCGGTGACCCTGCCTGGTGTCGGCAAAATCTACTGTCGCGAGCGCCCCGAGCGCATGGTGCGTAACCCTGCCACCGGCGAGCAGTTCAAGAAAGAAGCCGACAAAGTGGTCAAAATGACCATTGCGAAGGCGCTGAAGGACAGCGTGAACGGCTGATCCCAGCTTTCACTGCAAAACGATCAAGGGCCGCCGCTTGGGGGCCCTTTTTCTTTTACCCCCCTATTGAAGCCAGTTTTTTGTAAGGCTTTGGGAGGCCGGCCGTGGTCAGCCTGGTGTTATGCAATCTGAGATCAGCGAAGAATAAATCTAGCGCCGCGCTCATTAGCTGGGTGCGCAACAGGACCGGTGGCCTAGGCTCCAGACTCATTGATTTACAGCCAGAATAGGACTGTAGCAGCGAGAGCGATGGCCGAGAGGAATACCTTTGG
>NZ_JBXWMQ010000025.1:0-19199 GCF_059609905.1 Ruegeria sp. YTSA226 | reverse complement strand
CAGGTGCCCGAAGGTCTTCCTCTCAGCAATCGCCATCGCAGCTCTCGTCATCTATTGGCTATGAGTCCTGACCCTAGTTGGAAAGAAGAAGATAGAATAAGAATATTGCCCGGTATTGTAAGTTTGCTCGAAAAGGACCGCCCGTTTTTATTTGCCCTGTAGGAAGAGCACACGCAACGATGCCAGAAGCCGACGTTCAGTCTGTGACCATCAAGGTCAGCTTCGTGCGCGATGTGTGAATTCAGTCCCTGATCCTTGCTGCACTCTGCACGAATGGCGACATTTCCCGCTGCCCGACAGCACCATACTTTACGCTACCGCAGCATTTCCCACACCGCGAGCGCACGCAGCATGAAAACCGGACTCACAAAATGGGCTCTTACCACCAGTTGAAGCGCTCCGCAGAGAGTGGCGACAGGAGAGCCCATAGTTGCAGACGCAGCAACGTGATCCAATGTCTGCTGCTGCTATGCTATAGCCACAATCTGAGGGATTTTACGACCATGGGACAATTCGCCTACTGATTGGATCAACGCGTTAGCGTCAATGCGGAAATGACGGTACAAATCCGCAATAGACCCGGTTTGGCCGAAATGCTCCACACCGTGCGGAATCGTTTTGTGGCCATGAACGGCACCCAACCAGGACAACGTTGCCGGGTGTCCGTCGATCACTGTGATCAATGCGCAGTCGCGCGGCACATCTGCCAGCAGCGTTTCGATATGTGCCTCAGCGCCCCGAATGCCATTTGTGCGCGCCCGTTGCGCTGCAGTCCAGCCGGCGTTCAACCGGTCGGCAGAGGTCACTGCCAGAACGCCGACATCCCGCCGCCCCTGGGCGATATGGCCCGCTGCCCTGATGGCCTCCTGGGCAACCGCGCCCTGATAAGCAATGACAACTTCGCAGTTCGGTCCCGGTTTGCGTAGCCAATAGGCACCGTCGATGGCCCCCTGACGGAAATCGTCATCCACGCGTTTACCGGGCTGCTCAATCGGGTTGGTCGTCAGACGTAAATAGACCGAACCGCCGGTCTCGTCGCGCAACCAGGTGCGTTCATCGGGATCTCCCTCGCCATCTTTTTGCATATAGGCAAAGGCCCATTCCATGATGACCGCCAATTCATCCGCAAAGGCGGGCTCAAATGCGGCCAACCCGTCTTGCGACATGCCAATCAGCGGCGACGCGATTGATTGATGCGCCCCGCCTTCCGGCGCCAAAGTGACGCCAGAGGGCGTGCCCACGATCATGAAACGGGCATCCTGATAACAGGCGTAATTCAACGCATCCAAGCCACGGGACACAAAAGGATCATAGACCGTTCCAATGGGAATAAGCCTTTTGCCAAAAACCGAGTGCGAAAGCCCTGCCGCCGCCAGAAGCAAAAACAGGTTCATTTCAGCAATGCCAAGTTCGATATGCTGACCATCTGGTGTAAACTCCCACTTCGCGGTGGAGGGGATATTTTCAGCCTTGAAAGTGTCGGATTGATGGGTGCGCGCAAACAGTTTCCTGCGATTGACCCAAGGGCCAAGATTGGTTGTGCCGGTCACATCCGGAGAGGTCGTCACGATCCGCTCGGCCAGCGCGCTGTTGCCTTTGGACAGGTCATCCAGAATCTTGCCGAATGCCATTTGAGTCGAGATTTCACGACCCGGATCCAACTCAACTGAGGGGACGTCGATAACGTCATCTGAGTATCGGCGCGGCCCGCTGGCGAAGAAGGGCGTCTTTGCCAGCATTTTCTCAAACGCTGCCGGGTCTGCGATGGTGGCAAAGCGCTCCCATTCATCACCCTCAGTAACACCCATGAATTTCTTCCATTCGGCCATCTGAGTCTTGTTCATCAACCCACCATGGTTGTCCTTGTGGCCAGCAATCGGCGTCCCCCAGCCCTTGATCGTATAGGCAAGGAAACAGACCGGGCGGTCGTGATCTATTGCGGCGAAGGTATCTGCCATGGTGGTGACGCAGTTCCCACCCAGATTTTCCATCAGAGCGGCCAGTTCGTCATCGCTGCGCGCATCAAGCAACGCGCTTACGTCGCCTTGATCGCCGAGGGTTTCCATCAGTCGCTCGCGCCACACCGCGCCCCCCATGAAGGTCAGTGCCGAGTAGAGCTGATTGGGGCACTGATCAATCCATTGACGCAGCTTCTCTCCGCCCGGCTCTTTAAACGCAGCGCGTTGCAAAGCGCCGTATTTAACCCGCACAACATCCCATCCGAAGGCGTCGAAGATTTGCTCAATCCGTTGGAACAGTCCTTCACGCACGACGCCGTCCAATGACTGGCGGTTATAATCAATGATCCACCAGCAATTACGCAGATCGTTCTTCCATCCCTCTTGCAGTGCCTCATAGATATTGCCTTCGTCCAGCTCAGCATCGCCAACCAATGCGATCATGCGTCCAAGCTTTTGCGTATCGCCCCAGGATTTGGCCTGTACATAATCCTGCACAAGTGACGCAAACGAGGTGATAGCAACGCCAAGGCCCACCGAACCGGTCGAAAAATCCACGTCATCGATATCTTTCGTGCGGGAAGGATAGCTTTGCGCGCCACCAAATCCGCGAAAGTTCTCCAACTTCTCACGGGTCTGGTTGCCCATCAGATACTGAATCGCGTGAAAGACCGGCGAGGCATGCGGTTTGACTGCTACGCGATCTTCCGGGCGCAGGGTCTGAAAATATAACGCGGTCATGATCGATACCATCGACGCCGAAGACGCCTGATGCCCGCCAACCTTGATCCCGTCAGCTTTGGGCCGAATGTGGTTCGCATGGTGGATCATCCAGTGGGACAGCCACAGCAAACGTTGTTCAATTGTTTTGAGATCAATGGACATGGTCAATTTCCTTAAGCGGCGCTGCGGACAGGGGGTCTTGGCAAGGCTTGTTCGAGATCGTGGATCACGTCGTCGATCCCCTCCAGGCCAATGGACAATCGCACCAGCCCATCGCTGATGCCATGTGCGGCGCGTTCTTCAGGCGTATAGGTAGAGTGGGTCATGCTGGCCGGGTGCTGCACCAGTGTTTCAGCATCTCCCAATGATACGGCGCGGGTGATCATTTGCAGTCTGTTCATCATCGCGCGCCCTGCTTCCAGACCGCCATCCAGTTCAAATGCAATCATGCCGCCGAATTTGGACATCTGCCGCTGCGCGACATCATGCTGTTCGAAACTGCTCAGTCCCGGATACCAGACCTTTCGCACACCGGCGGATTGCTCCAGATATTCGGCGATGGTCGCAGCGCTGCTGCAATGCCGATCCATGCGCAATTCCAGTGTCTTGAGGCCGCGCAGTATGAGCATCGCGTTAAACGGGGCCATGACCGCGCCGGTCATATCCTTCATCCCATAAAGGCGGATTTCAGTCACCAGCTCGGTCGATCCGGCCAGCAACCCTGCAACAACATCTCCGTGACCGCCTAGATATTTCGTCGCCGAGTGCAGAACGATATCTGCGCCATGTTTGATTGGCTGGGTCAGATAGGGCGTGGCATAGGTATTATCCACCACCACGTAGGCGCCGTTGGCATGGGCAATGGCTGATACAGACTGGATATCTACAAGGCGCATATTCGGATTGGCGGGTGTTTCAAAATAGACCACCTTGGTTTTTCCGCTGATCGCCTCTATCAGGTTTTCCGGCTCCGTCAGATCCACATGGGTCACTGTCACACCGAATTTTGCCAGCCCGTGCCGCATGAAGGAAAATGTGCAGCCATAGAGCGTCTTGTCGAGAATGACCTCATCCCCCGGGGCAAGAAGAGTCCACATCGTTGCAGTGATCGCCCCCATCCCCGAGGCCAGGGCCAATCCTGCCTCTGCCCCCTCAAGCACCGCGATGCGTTGCTCCAGCAAATCGCAAGTCGGGTTCGAGATGCGCGAATAAACATGCCCTGCCTGCTCGCCCGCGAACATCGCACCGCCTGCTTCCGCGGTTTCGAAAGCGAATGTCGAGGTCAGATGCAGCGGAGGCGTCAACGCTCCTTCGTTTTCCATCGGGTTATAGCCATGGTGAATGGCAAGAGTGGAGAAGCTGTCGGGGCGGTTGCGCATTGGGTGACTCCTTGGTTTTCAAGAAGCAGAGTATGACGACACGAGTGGCAAAATATTCCAAAAATGTCTTATACTACCTCGTTTGTAGCAGTATATGCTAATCTATGAAAAAAATAGACCGTAAAGACCAACAGATCATTCGAGCGTTGCAGCGCAATGGTCGAATGACGAATCAAGACTTGGCAGCAGAGGTGAACTTGTCACCTTCGCCCTGTCTGAGGCGGCTGAAGCTGCTCGAGCAAAATGGAATCATCACCGGCTATAGCGCCAACATAGACGCCGAGGCCTACGGGTTGCCGGTAACGGTATTCGTTCACGTCAAACTGGAAAGCCATACTGAAGCGACAGTAAAGAAATTCGAAGCAGCCATTGCGCGGATTGACCAGGTACTGGAGTGTTTCGTTATGACCGGCTCATCGGATTACCTGCTTCGTGTGGTCGTGGCTGATCTTTCAGATTACGAAAAATTCGTTCGCAGAAAGTTGCATCCTCTTGGAGGTATTGCCTCCATGGACAGCAGCTTTGTCTACGGAGTTGTCAAGAAGACAAATGTATTTCCAGTGACAGAGTAACGTTGCTTGATGAACTGAGATGAAATGATTGCGGACATTAGCGCAGATGCAGCGAAAGCTCGCTTTATGCGTCATTCCAACAAATGCTGCACATCGAACGAATGAGTGGATTAGGTCATTCTATGGGGAGTACTTGAATTTATCCCTAACTAGGGATACATGCGCAACATGAGACATAAAAATCAAGCCCGAGAAAACCAAACCCTGGTGCTGGCCCTGCTACGCAGTCAGCAATTATTCATGCGCGCTATGGTGTCTGCGTTTCGTTCGGCGGGCCTTACAGCGCCACAATGGGACGCGCTGGAAACACTTAGCAACAAGGGTCCGCTGTCAATCAACGATCTGATGCGGCTGACACTGTCTACATCCGGCAACCTGGATGTGGTTGTCAAAAACCTGGTTCAAGCCGGATGGGTGGAAAAGAGTGTCGATGAAACCGACAGACGGGCGCGTGTTCTGTTATTGACCGCAGCCGGGCGCCAAAAAGTGGCCGAATTCCTGCCACTCCACAATCAAGCTCTGGAACAGATTTTTGGTGATCTCAGCGTGCAGGACAAACGCCAGACGATCAAGACACTCAACCACCTCCGAAAAAAACTGCCTCAACCTTAGAAAGTCGTAACATGCCTAACAAAACACTCCTGACCGCGCATGGCGTGATTTACATGTTGTTCGCACTCGCGCTGTTCTTTGCCCCGGCCATCCTCTGGCCGAACTACGGCCTGCAATTAAACGACCAATACGCTGTGTTCTTGTCACAGCATAACTCGATATTTCTGGGCGGCATCGGGATCATCATCTTCCTGTTTCGGGACGTAGAACATGGCAGTGAAGCTGCAATCGCCCTTCTCACAGGATTGATGTGGACCAATCTACTTGGCGTCATCATCACGCTTTACGCCTGCCTGACAGGAGTTTTCACCGGGTTTGGCTGGTCTGACCCCATCTTCTTCGCCTTGCTTGCGGTCCTATGCTTCTACCAACTCGGGAAAAACCGCTGAACTTTCCCAAACTCACAAAGGAAACTAAACATGAGTACACTGAAAGTCTGGGATCTGCATATGACCTATGAAGGTCCGATCACAGAAGAATTTCTCGCCGGCACCGAGCAACTTGCAAAGAGTATCGCGGAGGAGCCGGGAATAATCTGGAAGATTTGGACTGTCGAAGATGGAACCAATCACTATGGGTCCACATACCTGTTTCGGAACCGCGAATATCTGGAAAGCTATAAAAGTATGCATCTGAAGCGCCTGGAAGCGATAGGGATCACAGTGACCGCCGACCATGTTTTCGACATTATGGAGGAGGTCAGTCGCATCAACAGAGCCCCACTTGAAGGCTGACGAGCAATGACGGACATTGGCACGCTAAACGTTGATGTCCGGTTCGGTCCGCTATCCGGAATTGCAAAGTTTGGTCTTGATTGTCCGCTTTGGGCTGGGTCTGTCATTTGTAGCGTTTGGTATCACCGCTTCTTCACTAAGATACTCGTGATTTTGCTTGAGCTGGCGTCAACACGACCACCTTGCTTTATGACAGATCAGACACATTGATAAGGTAGACGAAAACCATGGCAGAACGATTTGAGCGTCACCGTCAAGCTTGGACACAAGAGGAAATTCAAAAATTGCACCTACTGGTGTCAAAGGGGATGGGCTTGAAGGCCATTGCCAAAGCTCTCACGCGCTCTGAGGAATCGACCAAGAGCAGAGCGAAGCTTGACAAAATAAAGATCAAGAAAGCACGCTGATTTTGGTGCCTTTAGTGTACTCCTGTCGTTCTTTACTGCCACGACCAATGTCCGATTTGGGCTGATTGAGCTAAAAAACCCAGATTTTAGTGAAGATGGGCGAAAAACTTGCCCGCAGAAGGCCTTTCCGAATATTCGTCGGGGGTCGGCCCAATACTCTCGTCGGCAATGTCCGAAGCTTTAAGTGGCCCTACCAGGCACTGGGTTGCAATTAAGGCGCCACAACGGGTTCTGGCAGAATGGAATTCAGTTGCTCGGTTTGTTAGGGTTCTGCACCCAAACACCCAATTTAAAAAGCTGCCTTACGGATTAGCGTAGTAAAAAGAAGGAAAGCTATGCCTTGCAACGATCCTAACTTCTGCTGATACAGTGGCGAATTGACCGACAACTTGGCATTCAAAAATCCCGCCCGGTGCTTCGATTGTCACGGACCTGCCTGGAGATAGTGACCCGTTGCCCTCGCACGCCACCACAACAGACAATGCGCCTGTCCCCCCAGCCGAATTTGCCAGTTCTCCCTTTTCAGAAGCCCAGACAGTTTTAATATGGTTCTTCCCTGATTTCGAACTGAACATGACCAAGTATTTACCGTAGCTGCCGCCAATGCCAAAATTGGACATCGGAAATTGTTTACTAGCCGCCCCGCTTAACTCAATTGCAGCGTTGGTCAATTTTTGGCGCTCACTAAGCGAAATACCTAGATAGTCTGCATCGACAACCAAATACGGCAACCCGGCATCGACTAGAGAAACTGGAATGTTTCCACTTAGAGGAAGATTCAATATTTGATTATTAATCAATAGCTTGGGCTTGACAGTAAACCACTTGGCATGTGTCATAACGCTATCTGTTCGGGTTACTTGTACTTCCATGACACCATTTGCTGTTTCCAAAGCAACAACTTGTTGATCTTTGGCTAATGCTTGACGCTTCGCGCTCGCAATTATGGTGGCTGCAGCCATGAGTGCGGTTCCGGCATATGGTGCGTATGCAAACTGAGAGGCTAGAAAAAGTGCCCCATCGGTACATTGCTCAAAGGGTGGATAGAGTAGGCAAGAGTTGATGAGGTGGTTTCCATTTGGTGGGAGGTTCAAAAACCCCCGAAACTGTTCGTGATCCGAACGAAGCTCCAGCAAGGCGCTAGCCGCGTTCCTAGAAACTAGTTTAGGAAGACCAGAAACCGCCACCCGAAGAATATCTCCAGCGAGATCAACATCTATCGCAACCGTTTGTCCCTGGTGTTTTTTAGGCATTGTTCGGTGTCCTGGATATCGTGTGCTACCTTGTAGCTTCTGGCTGCAAACATCCATGCTTGCTTTCAGCTGATGGTGTATTGGACTGAGTCTGTGTGAAAACTCTGGATGATGTATGCTTTTCGGCAAAGGCTGGAGGCATGTATGTCGAGATTTATCGCAGGCGCCGAGCGAAGTCAGTCGATGCTTTTCCCGACCAGCTTGAAGATTGGACCAACGGGTGCGTAGCCACACCACGACGTCAATAATGCTGCAAAACCTCACTTGGTTGCGCATCTCGGACTACAAAGCTTAATTGTGAAAGTCCGCTAATAGCGCACAGCGGACGTCGAGATTTTTCAATAGCTAGGTGGATGCTACTTGGACGCTAGAGGCCTCACCAATACCAGTAGTTGCTTTCCAGGAAGAGGCATTGTTTCCATCTCAAACCTGAGCGTCGTGAAGGCTCACAACTTGAATTTTCCTGGAAAAAGTCCGCCTAAAAATCTTCGAATAAGTTCAGCAGAGCGTCGTCGCGAAAAAACCTGCATATCGGTAAGGTAATTTACCCACATACCTTCCAGTAAGGCCAACGTTCCGCTGGTGGCATCATTCACCAAGTTCGGATCATGTCCGTTTTGTTTGGCTATCTCCGTGAACGCACGCCGCAAAGTCTCGACAAGTTTGGGATCCTGAGTGCTGCTGTATCGGGCAATACCTGGGTGTGAGCTCGCGATGCCTCGGAATGCATGCCAGATTTTCGTACTTCGTGGATTGAGCAAAGCTTCGGATAGATCCGCCTCGATCACAGCCATCACTCGCTCTTCGGGCGATGCATCCGAGCCCAGTTCGGTCATTCTGTCCATCTCGGCATAATACTCGGTACTGAAATGCTGGGCCGCTGCGGTCAGCAAATTGTCCTTCCCCCCGAAATGCAAATGGATCATTCCGCGCGACAGACCTGAGCGCTCGCAAATGCGACTGACCGAGGTATCGGTGACCCCGATATCAGCAATAGTATCCAGTGTCGCCTTGATCAGAAGCTGCCTGTTGGCTTCTGGATCGCGCTTCGAGCTACGTTTTCTTACTTTAGGATCTGTCACTCTATTCAATGATTCCATTAGCTTAGGGTCTTCTCATATGGGTGGCTCACAGGAAGATTGACACGAAAGGCCTTTCTGGCGCAACATTAAATGGACGATCGTCCATTAGAGACTCGTAAGTACCGAGATGGGAGATAGGGTGATTTTTCGTAGCGAAGCGTCCCGGGGTTATACCCTCAGCGCACCAGCCACGGCCTACGTGGGCTTTCTGGTGGCGGCGCCTTTGGTGATCCTGATCGCCTATTCGTTCTGGACCCAAACCTACGTAACGCTCGACAAGACACCGACGCTGAAAAACTATAGCGACGCGTTTGCCGATCCGCTGGTTCGACATTTAATGCTAAGGTCGATCTGGATTGCCGGAGCAGTTACGGTAGTCACTGTCGCACTGGCCTATCCCATCGCGTACTTCATCGCGATGAAGGCCCGGAAAAAGACCATCTGGCTTCTGCTCATCACCATTCCGTTCTGGTCCAGCTACCTCCTGCGCGTATTTGCCTGGAAACTCATCCTTGGGTTCAACGGGGTGATGAATTCTGCACTACTGATGCTTGGTCTGATCGACGAACCGCTCGACTTCTTGCTCTATAATGAATTCGCTGTCGTACTGACGCTTGCCCATGCCTGGGCACCTTTTGCGATCCTGCCGATCTATGTCTCGTTGCAGAAGATCGATCCAAGCCTGTTGGAGGCCGCCACCGACCTCGGCAACAGTCCTTTGCAACGCTTCATGCGGGTGACGCTGCCGTTGACCATCCCAGGGATCATTGCGGCTTGCCTGATCATCTTCATTCCGACTGTCGGTGACTACGTGACTCCAGCGCTGGTCGGCGGATCGGACGGGAAGATGATCGCCAATCTTATTCAGGTGCAATTCGGGGCCGCTAACAACTGGCCTCTCGGCGCCACACTTTCGCTGATCGCGATGCTGTCGGTCGGCTTCGTCGCCATCGTGTTTGTTATTACCGCCACCCAGTTTGGGAGGAGGATCAGATGAAGCGCCCCTCGACCCTGACAGCCTATGCTTTCCTGTATTTGGTTTTTCTGTACCTGCCGGTTCTTTTCCTACCTTTGTTCTCGTTCAACAGCGGTACAATCGTTGCCTTTCCGATAAAAGGCTGGACGCTGGACTGGTATCGGAAACTGGGCGAGCAGGATACGCTGATCCAGGCCCTTTGGAATTCGCTGGGTGTCGGCACGGTCGTCGCAATTCTATCTACCGCTATGGGGCTGTTCGCCGCGCGCGCCTTTGTTCGGTACCGTTTTCGGGGTCAGCGTGCAGCTGAAGGTCTGGTAATGCTGCCTTTGGTTATCCCGGGTATTATCGTGGCTTCGTCAATGCTGGTTCTGTTTCTGTTTCTCGGTCTCAAACCATCTCTGCTGACCGTAGTTCTGGGCCATACGTTTCTTGCGCTGCCATTTTCCGTTTCGATCTTGAAGTCCGCGTTCGATGACTTCGACGCGTCGCTGGAAGAGGCATCCTACGATCTGGGCGTCGGCGTGTTCGAAACCTTCCGTCGCGTGACGCTGCCGGTCGTTTCCCCCGGCATCGTAGCCAGCATGCTGGTCACTTTTACGGTTAGCTTCGATGAGTTCGTCCTGGCCTTTTTCCTGTCCGGCAACCAGCCAACACTGCCGGTCTATATCTGGAGCCAGATCCGTTTCCCCGCCAAGCTTCCAAACGTTTTGGCCTTGGGTTCTATCCTGCTGCTTACCTCGGTTCTGCTATTGGTGCTGGCCGAGTACTTCCGCCGCCGCTCATCCGCATCAGAGGTCCGATGACAGACAGAAACATCATAGAACTCAGGGGCGTCGAAAAGCGCTATGGCACATTCCTGGCGGCCAGCGGGATCGATCTCGATCTCAAAGAGGGCGAGTTTTTCTCACTCCTCGGCCCCTCGGGATGCGGCAAGACTACGGTATTGCGGATGATCGCGGGCTTCCAGGAACCGACCGCGGGTACCGTGCTGATCGACGGTCAGGATATGGAAGGTGTGCCTGCCAACAACCGTCCAACGAACATGGTCTTTCAGAGCTACGCCATCTTCCCGCACCTGAACGTCGGAAACAACGTGGCCTATGGATTACGGGGCAAGGCCCCCAAGGCAGAGATCGACCAGCGCGTAGCCGAAGCCCTGGAAATGGTCGAGCTTGGAGGTCTTCAGGATCGCGGCGCAAGTGAATTGTCCGGTGGGCAGCGGCAAAGGGTGGCGCTTGCCCGGGCGCTGATCATGCGACCCAAGGTGTTGTTGCTGGACGAGCCCTTGTCCGCTCTCGACAAGAAATTGCGCGAACAGATGCAGTTTGAAATGCGCAACCTGCAGCAATCCCTTGGCATTACCTTTGTGATGGTCACACACGACCAATATGAGGCGATGACCATGTCCGATCGTATTGGCGTGATGTTCAATGGACGACTCAAGCAGGTGGATACACCAACCACGCTTTACGCCCGTCCTTGTGATCAGCAAGTGGCCAGTTTCATCGGTGAGATGAACATACTGCCTGCCCAATTATCAGGCGAAACAGGCAATATGTTGTCGATCGATGCAGCCGCCTTCGGGCGGATTGAGATTGAGAGAAATCCCAACGTTGCGACCAGTTCTAAAGACATGAACATCGGTATTCGCCCGGAACAATTGGAAATCGCTGCTGAAAAGCCAGAAGACTATCCATCAACGGTTCAAGGCACTGTCAGCAACGTCGCCTTCTATGGCGAGAACATTCACTATCACATTCAGGTTGCGGGAGCCGAAAAGCCAATCTCGGTCTCGGTTCCCAACTACTTTCACACGGTCGATTTCAAACGCGGCGACGCAGTTTGGCTGGGGCTTCAGGGGGCAAGCGTGATCGATCTAGGTACAGACACAAAGTAAAATAGTGGGAGGATAAAATGAGAGTTCAGGGAATTGCGGCCTTCGCATGTGCGACGGCGATAAGTACGGGAAGTGCCATAGCAGGTGGCGCTGATCTAACGGTTTTTGACTGGTCGGGATATGAAGACCCCGGGTTCTTTGCCAGCTACATGGAAAAATACGGGGATGAGGCGCCAAGCTATTCCTATTTCGGAAGTCAGGAGGAAGCCTTTACGAAACTGAGTTCAGGTTTCACGGCTGATCTGGCGCATCCTTGTTCCGACGCGGTCCGGAAATGGGTCGCAGCCGACCTGATTCAGCCCCTGGATGAAAGCAAACTGACCAACTGGGCCGATGTACTGCCCGAGATCAAGGAAGTCGACGCCATCGTCCTGGACGGCGAGCTTTACATGTTGCCGTTCGAGTGGGGGAACACGGGTCTTATCTATCGCACCGACAAAATCTCGGGGGATGATATCTCGCTGCAAATGCTGGCTGATCCGGCCTATGCAGGTAAGATCGCGATCCCGGATGCGGCGTCGTCTGCATATGCCCTGGCTGCGCTGGCCACTGGAAACGCTGATGATTACACAAATCTGAGCGATGAGCAGTTCAAAGAAGCATCGGATTTCCTGCGCTCAATCCACCCAAACATGCGCTTTTACTGGTCCGATGCGGGTCAGTTTGATCAGGCCATGACCAGCGGTGAGATCGAAATGGGTTGGGCCTGGAACCAGTCCGAACTGAACCTGATCTGGAACGAAGTGCCTGCCGCCATGATGCGTGACGTCGACAAAGGTATCGCGACCTGGGCCTGTGGCTACGTGCATCTGAAGTCTTCCACGACACCGGTCGATCAGGTCTATGATCTGTTGAACGCGCTCACTGATCCTGCAAGCGGCCAATACATCATCGACAACTGGGGCTACCCGCATTCCAACGCAAAAGCGTTCGAAGTCGCCGATCAAGCCAATATCGAAGCCTATGGTTTTGCCGATCCGAAAAGCTTCTTCGAAAGCAGTTTGTTCTTTGACGCGGTGAACCCCGAGTTGGAGGCAAAAATGCTGGCAGAATTTGAACGGATCAAAGCCGGATTCTAACACAACCATATTTCCGGGGCCTTCGGGCTCCGGAACCCAAATATAGGAAAAACGCGTGATTATGTCGGACGCGAACCCATACGCTCTGCTCTTCGAACCGGTTCAGATCGGGCCCGTCACAGCCAGAAACCGCTTTTATCAGGTGCCGCATTGCACCGGGCTGGGACACCTCAGGCCACGGGCGGATGCTGCCGTCCGTGGAATGAAGGCTGAAGGTGGTTGGGCAGTGGTTTCCAATCAGGAGACCGAGATACACCCGACTTCGGACTTGTCCCCCTATGCCGAGGGGCGATTGTGGGATGGACGCGATGTGCCTGCGTTGCGGTTGATGACAGATGCAGTACATGCACATGGTGCGTTGGCGGCCATCCAGCTGGTACATAATGGCAATCATGCGCAAAACTTGCTGACCCGCGCTCCGGTTCTTGCACCTTCTGAGATGTCCGTTGATATGACGCATCCCAAGCAGGCGCAGGCCATGGATAAGGCCGATATCCGGGAATTCCGCCACTGGCATCGCGAGGCCGCCTTGCGCGCGAAAGAGGCCGGATTTGACATCATTTACGTCTATGCCGGACACAACATGACATTGGCGCAACATTTCATGCTGCCTCATATGAACCAGCGTAGTGATGAATATGGCGGGTCGCTTGAAAATCGCGTGCGCCTGACGCGCGAATTGCTGGAAGATACCCACGAAGCTGTAGGTGACAGCTGCGCTGTGGCGCTCCGCTTTGCGATTGATGAAATGGTGGGCGCCGACGGCATGCAGGCCGCAGAAGAAGGCCGTGCCGTGGTCGAGCTTTTGGCCGATCTTCCTGACCTATGGGATGTGAATGTGGCCGACTGGTCCAATGACAGTGCCACAACCAGATTCCAGCCGGAAGATGGTTATCAGAACGCGTTTCTGTCCCACGTCAAACAGATCACACGGAAACCCGTGGTAGGTGTCGGTCGCCTGACCTCCCCCGATATGATGCTGTCGATGGTCAAGAAAGGTATTGTTGATCTTATCGGAGCGGCGCGACCTTCTATTGCGGACCCGTTCATACCGAATAAGATTGAAGAAGGCAGGATCGACGAAATTCGCGAATGCATCGGCTGCAACATCTGCGTGTCTTCGGACAATCTGGGTATTCCGATCCGCTGCACCCAAAACCCGACCATGGGCGAGGAATGGCGTCGCGGCTGGCACCCCGAGATCATTGCAACGAAAAAAAGCGAGGCGGAAGCACTGGTTATCGGTGGCGGACCCGCGGGTCTTGAGTGTGCCATGCAAATCGCACGGCGCGGCTATCAGGTGACCTTGGCCGAAGCCTCAGCTGAATTTGGTGGACGTGTCGCAAAGGAAAGCAGGCTTCCCGGCCTAGCGGCCTGGTCGCGCGTCGTCGACTATCGCCTGAATGATCTGAAACAGCGCGGCAACGTTCAGTTGTTCACCGACAGCAGACTTGACGGCGATCAGGTGGCAGAGCTTGGCGTCGAACACGTCTTTGTCGCCACCGGCAGCCGTTGGCGTACGGATGGCATGGGGCGAAACACCCAGCGCCGTATGCCTCATATCGAGCAAAGCGCCAGAGTGCTGACACCTGATGACATCATGAACGGCCTTCTGCCTCCGGATGGCCCGGTGATGATCTATGATGATGACCATATCTATCTGGCAGGCGTGATTGCAGAAAAACTGGCAGCTGCCGGATATCCGGTGGTCTTTGTCACGCCGGAGAGTTTGGTCTCTGCTTACGCCGTACATACTTTGGAGCAGCCCCGTATTCAGGCTCGTCTGATCGAACTTGGCATAGACATTCGCTGCAATCAGGTGCTGACCGCGGTTGAAGGTGACATGGCCCGCATCGGATGTGCCTTTACCGGTCGCGAAGCGAGTATTCCCTGTGCCTCGGCAGTTCTGGTTACCGAGCGCCAGCGAGAGACAGCGCTTTACGACAGCTTGCGCGGGGTTGGGTTGAAGACCCTCGAACTTATAGGCGATGCCGCGTCTCCAGGGCTGATCGTGGACGCAGTCTTCGCAGGCCACCGCGCGGCACGCGATTTTGAACGCCTCAAGGCAGAAGCAGACAAGGATTGGTTTCGCCGCGAGATAGTCGATTTGGAGGAAACGTGATGAACAGCCGACCGTTTGAGTTAGATGCTTTGATGACCTCACATCAGTACGGCCACGCGCTGCCGCGTGAATTCTATACCTCGCAAGACATCTATAACTATGACATTGCCCAGGTCTGGAACCGTAATTGGCTTTGGGCAGGGCATGTCAGCCAAATCCCAAACCCCGGAGACTATTTTCTGTTCGACTATGGCCCGGAGTCCATCATTATTGTTCGCGACCGCGATGGTGAAATTCGCGCTCATCTGAATGTTTGCCGCCATCGTGGATCTCGCGTCTGCACTGAACAGTCTGGCAACTCCCGTGTTCTTGTTTGCCCGTATCACGCCTGGACATATGAACTTTCGGGGAAACTTCGTGCTGGCCATAACATGGGGGAACACTTTGACCCATCCAAATTCGGGCTCTTTCCCGTTCAGGTGAGTGTCTTTAAAGGCCTGATCTTTGTGTGTGCCGATGCAAACACGCCATCGCTAGATCCTGTCCTCAGCCAGCTTTCGCCACTCGTCGAACCCTATGGCTTTGACGATCTGAAAGTTGCGCATACGGCGTCATTTCCCGTTCCCGCGAATTGGAAACTGGCGGTTGAGAACTATCTTGAATGCTATCACTGCGGACCAGCACACAAAGAATACTCTCGCTCTCATAGCCTGAAATCGCCACAAGACATGGCTGGCTTGGTCGAGCCGCTAAATGCAAGGGCTGTGGAAGTCGGGCTGACACCTGATGAACTGGCGCTTGTTGGCGAGGCTGCGCCCACCCCATTCACCAGCGGGTATTATCGGCGCTACCCGCTTTACCAAGGTTACAAAACCGGCAGCAAATCGGGCGAGGCGCTCGCACCATTGCTTGGAACGCTGAAAGGCTTCGACGGTGGCGCAACTGACTTTGATATTGGCCCATTGAATTGGTTCCTGATCTATTCGGATCATATGGTGGGCTACCGCTTTATTCCACGTGGTCTACAGGAAACCGACATTCAGGTGGTCTGGCTGGTTAGCGCTGATGCCGAAGAAGGCCAAGATTACAACAAGGAAGACCTGACCTGGCTTTGGCATGTCACATCTTTGGATGACGAACGCATCATTCGGCACAACCAGTCCGGCGTTAATTCTCAATACTTCCAACCGGGGCCCTTGGGCGAAATGGAAACCTCGATCCAGGATTTTTACGATTTCTATTTTGCCATGATCCGCTCGGAACCAGAACAAAGGATGGCCTGTAATGGCTGAGGTAAAATCACGCCGTCGCGGTGGCGGCGGGCGCGCCGCGCGCATAAAGGTGCAACAGGCGACCACCGGCAATGAGGCCGTGCATGGCGGCTTAAGCGGCGGACGCTATAAGCCGCTTACCCCAACAGATATGGAGAACATCCATCAAGCGGCTCTGACCGTTCTGGAAAAAACCGGCATTACCGATCATTTCCCGGAACTGCTTGATCTGGTGCTGCCCAAAGGCGCGGTGATGAATGATCTAAATCGGCTGTGCTTCCCCCGCGCACTGATGGAAGACATCCTGGCTGGTGCTGCCAAGGAGTTTTACGTCTATGCCCGCGGAGAGCGTGAAGGCAAAGACGACATGCATTGCTCGGCGGAGAGCGTCTATTTCGCCAACTCCGGCACCGCCGTGACCACCTTCGATTCCGAAACTAAATCTTATCGCCCGTCGATCCTGCGCGATGTCTATGATTTCACCCGTCTGGTGGACCGTTTGGACAACATCCATATGCTGGGCGACACAGTTTTGGCCACCGATGTGACTGATGATTTCGCTCACGACATGAACACCATTTATGCCATGCTCGCAGGCAGTCAAAAACCTGCCTGTCTGACTTTTCGCGACCGCAGCCATATTCCGCATGCCATCCGCATGTTTGATTTTGCTCAAGGTGGCGAAGGGGCTTTCATGAAAAAGCCAAGCGTCATATTTGGTGGCTGCCCCATGGTTTCCCCCTTGCGGGTCGGCAAGGAAAACATGGAAATCCTGATTGATACCGCCAAGTTGGGCCTGACGGTTGATTTGGCGGTGCCTCCTCAAGCCGGGGCCACAGCCCCCGCTACACTTGCGGGAACGCTGGTGCAAACCGTGGCCGAAACGCTGGCCTGCGTTGCCATCGTAAACCTCATCACACCAGGTTGTCCGGTCTGCTTTGCCGCCTGGCCCTTCATCACTGACCTGCGCAGCGGGTCGTTTACCGGCGGCAGTGGCGAACAGGCTCTGATCGGGGCCGCAGCCATTCAGATGGGTAACTTTTATGGCCTTCCAACCTCTGTCGGCGCAGGCATGACCGATGCTAAGATACCCGACGCGCAATACGGGTTGGAAAAGGCACTAACCTTCACGCTTGCCGCTCATGCCGGTGCCAATCGTTTGTGCGAGTTCGGGGGTATGATCGGTAGCCTGATGGGATGCAGTTTTGAAAGCATGGTCATCGATGACGAAGCGGGCGGTATGATCCTGCGGTCGTTGCGCGGGATTGAAGTCACGGATGAAACCATGGCGGTGGATGTGATCCACCAGTGTGCCATCGACCCTGGTCATTTTCTCGGCAACCCGCACACACTGAGCTATTTGAACAGCGAATTCGTCTACCCACGGCTCATGGATCGTGAGCGCACGGACACATGGGAAAACGAAGGCAAAACTGATTTGCTGGACCGCGCCCGTGACAAGGCCAATTCCATTCTCGAGAGCCATTTCCCCAACTACTTCGGCGCCTCAGACGCTCAGGTTCGCGAAGAATTCCCAATTGTGATGAGCACAGAAAGCATGGCCCGCCGTGGATAACTCTAACGTCAAGCACTGGGACAACGACCACTTCCTGCACCCGTGGGAAGGTATGGCAACCTTGGGCAAAAACGACCGGACATTTATTGAAGGTGCCAGCGGCATCCATGTCATGAACGAAAAAGGCGAACGCTTGATCGACGGACCGGGAGGCATGTGGTGCACCCAGATCGGTTATGGCCGAGAGGAGATGGCCGAGGCCATGGCTGAGCAGGCTCGGAACCTTGCTTATTTCTCGCCCTTTAACAACTCCAACTCGACTGCCGCGCGGTTCGCGCGCGAAATCGCCAAACGTGCGCCGGGCGACTTGAACAATGTCTTTTTTACCACCGGCGGTTCCACTGCGGTTGATACGGCCATCCGGTTTGTCCATTTCCGCAACAACCTCTTGGGACGCCCCGAGAAAAAGAAAATCATTTCACGGCAAAAAGCCTATCACGGAAGCACTTATCTGGCGGCCAGCGTCAGTGGAAAAGAGCGTGACAGGCTTTGGCTCGACAAGGCAGATGACCTCGCACATTTCTTGCCAGACGTGAATCCGCTTTATCGTGCGCCTGGTCAAAGCGAAGAGAGCTTTCTGAAAGAGAAAGTTTCGGACCTGGAAAACGCCATTGTGGCGCTTGGCCCAGAAAATGTTGCCGCTTTTATCGCCGAACCGGTTCTTGCCTCTGGTGGCGTGATCGTGCCGCCGAAAGGGTATCACGAAAGTTGCCTAAACATCTGCAGGAAGTACGATGTTCTATACATTTCCGACGAAGTAGTGACGGCTTTCGGGCGATTGGGCCATTGGTTTGCGTCAGAAACAGTCTTTGGCATTCAGCCAGACATAGTCACCTGCGCCAAAGGAATGACATCTGGGTATGCGCCGATGGGTGCCGCGATTATCTCGGACAGGCTAATCGCCGATGTTGCGGGAAAAGATGCAACCTTTTCTAATGGTTATACCTATTCCGGTCACCCGGTCAGCGCGGCCGCTGGTCTGAAAAGTATGGAAATTATTGAACGGGAAAGGCTTCTCGAACACGTTCGAAGGGTCACTCCGATTTTTCAGGATCAGCTACAGCAGTTGGGTCAGATTGACATCGTTACCGATGTGCGCGGCATGGGGTTGATGGGATGCGTTCAATGCTCAGTCGATGGTGATCCCCAGAGCGATCTGGGGTGCGACTACGAGATTGGTAGCCAGATCGATATCGAATGCCAGAAACGTGGGTTATTGGTTCGACCTGTGATCAACATGTGTGTTCTTTCACCGCCGCTTATCATTAGCGAGAGCGAAATTGAGCAAATGTTCGATGTCTTGCGAAAAGGGCTTGAAGCGACAAGTACGTGGCTCAGCGGGATTAGAGGCCAATGAATTGCTTGCGCTATTGTTGCGATAGCCCGGAGGTCGCCATTTCAGCGTATTGTCGTATGCTCCACGATCTTTGCCAAAACCGTTCGGCCTTGACGGATCTGAAGAAGGTTTTGACAGCGACGGTAACCTACTAGTTGGCATTATCTATTACGGGTCCGTCACAGTGTTTTTCTCGTACTGCTTGCTTCCACGGTGCTTTCAGTTGTGATGGCGCAACGCAAAAGCCCGCTCGGGCGCGGTGTGTAATATATTGATATT
>NZ_JBXWMQ010000024.1:0-22761 GCF_059609905.1 Ruegeria sp. YTSA226 | reverse complement strand
TATCGCACGCCGCTGAACAGCAATGGTCTCTACGGTGAGATTTTCTACGGAAACATAAACGCAAAACGTGACCTCTCGGGGGATTTTGCAAGAACGGATGTTGACGGCGAGAACTTCACCGTCGCGATGGGTTACCCCGTGATCCGCGATGTAGCCCGATATGGATATTTTCTGCTGGATTATCGCCTTTCAAAAGCGGACTCAGTCAGTGGCGGCGTTCCATTGTCCAGTGACGCGAGCGTTGCTGGTCTTACGTATCTTTACGGGCAAAACTATCCAAAAGGGCAAGCTCTGGAAGCGGGGCTAACCTTATCTTTTGGTGACAATGACAATGACACGACAGACGCAAATTTTGACGACGGAGACTCTTCGTTCTGGCATCTGCGGGGCGGCATCGGATACGAAAGCCCACTTACGAACTTGTCACCCAACACAGCTTGGCGCACCGAGATCTGGGGCCAGTTCACAACCGACCGGTTGCCCTCGGTCGAGGAGTACTTCCTTGGTGATCGCTATGCTTTGCGCGGATATCGGTTCGACGAAGTAGACGGTGATTCCGGGATTTCCGCGATTTTCGAAGTGTCTCACTCCTACTTTCCAAGTTCCCAAAGCATTCATCGCTTAACGCCTTTTGTCTTTTTCGACGTGGGTTACATCTCGAACAATGACCCAGCGAGTTTTGAAGTTGATAATGCTACACTGGCATCGACAGGTCTGGGTTTGGACATTGAGTTTAAGCAAAACCTTTTCCTGTCCGGATATGTCGGTGTCCCTTTGAGAGATGGCCCTTTGACCGACTCAGGCGATCCTGGCGCGTATCTTGCTCTGACAACAAGTTGGTGAGGATGTTATGAAACGGAACCGCATTGTTTTACTTACCGCAGCTTGTTTGGTCGCAGAGCTGGCCGCTACGCAGGTCGTCGCGCAGGGAAATCATTTTGGGTGGTGCCGTGGCGTAGGGAATCCGCACCAGTCGAGCCAAGGATGTGGGCAGGCCGGTGGGCAAGGGGCAGGCAATCAAATTACCGGCCCAACGCAGCCGGTGGCAAATCAGTTGCCGCCTAAAGGAACACAGCAAACGCCCACATCAGTTACTGTTCCAGTCCTTGCGCCGGGCGCGGTCCCGAACGCAATTCCCGGTCAGGTTCCTATTGCGACACCAATAGCGGTTCCAGGTCAGGTTCCCACGCCGGTCCTAGCGCCGACCCTAGTTCCGCCTTTGACACCAAACGCGACACCAAACCGGGTTCCGACAGCTGTTCCAAATCAGGTTCCCTCATTGGCTACCGGTCCTACCGCGGTGCCGCCGCAAGTTCCGACTGCAACTCCCAATCAAGTTCCGATAGCTATCCCTGGCCAGGTTCCGCCTCAAGTTACTGGCCCGACGGCTGTGCCGCCCCTTGTGCCAACAGCAATACCCAACCAAATACCAGTCGCAGTGCCAGGCCGTGTTCCGCAACCCAGCGGCACTACAGCGACGCCACCGCTTGTCCCAACCGCAACCCCCAATCAGGTTCCCACGGCGGTTCCTGGCCAGGTTCCACAGTTGACACCAAAACCTACGGCAACTCACGTGGCCGTCCCAGGACATCCGAAGCCACAAGGCGTCGTGACAATCATGCGCCCAAAGCCGAGGCCGACAACCGGTACTGTTCAGCAACCTGGCACAACACAAGTGACCCACCATTTAACCCACCAACGTAATTCTAAGAAACACGATCACGTCGCAGCAACTCCTGGACGGCATGACCCGCACGACCTGCCGAGGTTCCGCAGCGCAGCGGCCAAGGAAAACTGGGAATGCGTTGCCAGCGGATTTGGGCAACGTCGGTATGATGCCGGGCGCGGCGTGTTGCTGAACAGCGGGGCACTACGACACCTTGGAAATGTGGATGCGATGGCTCGTGATGTACCAGCACGGCACCCGAAGCATTCCGGATGCATTATCTCGGTCAAACGAAAGCAGCGCTGAAGCTCGCTGGGTAGGTTTTGCTCGGACAATGAGATTAATCGACCAATAGTTCGTCAATTGTCATCTGGTTAACTGGCTTTCGTATTGCCCTTATTCCCTGGCGTTTACGTTGGCTGACGTAGCCCAACAATGCTCTGTACCTATATTTACTTCAAATAGGCCAATAATCTAAAGTGCCGCACTTCCACGAAGAGCCTCCGACCATCTGGGCCGGTCAAATTAGGCAAGCGAAACTTTGAACGGCAACTTTGCAAAGTCAGCTTTCTGTGTAAAGCCGCCGTTAGCAACGACAGTTGCTGCAATCGCGGCGAATGTCGACTCAGTGGCCACCTGCTCAATGCCCGCTTCGGTTTGCATGAAGATCGCGGCTGGGAATATTTCTACAAATAGCCGCGTCGCGCAATGTTTTGGGCTCAGAAGTCACTTTGATTTTTTCCGGGAAATCGTGCCAAATTGTCCGAAAGCCGCCGCGCTGCTAAATTAGTTCTTGGTATTCCTACTTTTCACCAAGCGGTTGTCTCGGCACACAGCTTCGGGCAATGCGAAACACACTGGTGGATGTAATGGTAGATACACAAAGCAGATATCAGATCAAAGCCTTGATATTGAATAATTTATCTTAGCTATATGGTGCCCGGGGGCGGAATCGAACCACCGACACGAGGATTTTCAATCCACTGCTCTACCCCTGAGCTACCCGGGCACGGATACGGCTTTTGCCGTTGGGTGGAGGCGTTCTATGACTTGCTACTGGCAGTGTCCAGAGGCTTTTTTACATTTTTTCAATGTGGGCGCGGCATCTCAGTTTCAGGTGAAGAAACATTCTGTTCAACGTCTTCTTCACGCTGCGAAGGAACCGCGTAAGACCCGTTCAGCCACTTGGCCAAATCAATGTCTGCACAGCGTTTCGAACAAAAAGGACGGAATTGAGACACCGTTGGTTCGTGACAGATCGGACAGCTCATTTCAGCACTTCCGCAAGGGAAATCCGGCCGCGTTTGCGTTGCAACTCATAGTGACCCAACGGGGTCCATCCTGCCAGAATCGTCTCGATCGGATCAGACTTGAATGCAGATCGCAAAGCGGCTTCGAAACCGCGCCGGTCTTTCTTGGGCATTGGAGCGAGGTCGAGCGTGATCTGCCCCCCCAACCCACGGACACGCAATGCACGTGGCAGTGCTTTTGCGCAGGCGAAATTGGCCTTGGTTCCGGCGGCCATCGAGGTGTCTGAACCCGTGTTTACATCTACGGCCACCAGGGCGCGGGTGGGCTGGATATAGATGTGTCCGCCCCCGGCCAATGGTTCTGATATTCCGCCCGCCTGATCCAATGCATCCAAGACACCATGCGCCTCAAAGGCGCCAGGCTCGGTGACGACCTCGGCCGGGTCGGTCCAGTCGCGCCAGGCCAAAACATGCGGCCCATCACCTGCGAGCAGAACCTCAGGCTCGGTACCGGGATCGTTCATCACAGCATCGGCATGAGCCAGCATGACGCCGATATCCTCGGCAATCTCTTGGGCATTCTCGCCCTGACAGCAGGACCGCAGGATCAACCCGTGTTCGCTGCCTGCCATGGCCTCATGTGCGATTTCCAGCAAGCGGTCGCGTTCATCCTCATCCCGGATACTGCGCGATATATTCAGGCCCGGTGCATCCGGAGTGACAATCGCAAAGCGGCTTTTGAACAGCACGCGATCCGTCACCGGCAGCGCCTTTCCGGGTTCGACAAAACCGGTCACCTGGACCAGCTTAAGCTCTCCGGGGGCCAATCCTTTGACCTGTCGCAAAAAGGCCTGGCCGTCCGGCGTGGCCAGAAACATCCCGCCCTGCCCCTTGACCGGGCGATCCGCCCGCGCCCGGTAGATAGTACCGGGTGCCGGGGCTTCGGAAGCAATCAGGAAATCGTCAAGCTTTCCGTCCACCATCAACGCCGCGGCCTCGCGGTTGTTGATGTGGTCTAAAACGATGGTACGCCCCTTCATAGTGCCTCGCGATACAAAGGATAGCCGATGCCCTGCAGCAATCCGGCGGTCTCGGATAATGGTAGGCCCACGATGCCCGTAAACGATCCGGAAATCCATGGGATGAAGGCTCCTGCAGGCCCTTGGATCGCATATGCACCGGCTTTACCCTGCCAGTCACCCGTCGCCAGATAGGCATTGATCTCAACATCCGACAGGCGCTTGACCTTGACCTGAGAAACGACGTCGCGTTGCAATACACGCTCTCCGCGGCGAACAGCGACCGAAGTGATCACCCGGTGCCGCCGCCCGGACAGAGCGTGCAGAAACTCGGCCGCCTGACCTGCATCTTCAGGCTTTCCCAAGATGCGCCGACCCAGCGCGACCGTGGTGTCCGCACAAAGTGTGACATCATCGCTTTCGGCGGGAACAGCTTGCACCTTGGCGCGTGTGATCCGGTGGCAGTAGGGCACCGGCAGCTCACCTTTCAAAGGCGTTTCGTCAATGTCCGGGGCGCGGATGGCGTCGGGCTGCACACCAAGCTGCGCCAGCAGGTCCAGCCGCCTTGGACTGCCCGATCCGAGAATAAACGCCATGTGTCGGGCGTTACTTAAAGCGATAGTTGATCCGACCTTTGGTCAGATCGTAGGGGGTCATCTCGACTTGAACTTTGTCGCCAGCCAGAACACGGATGCGGTTTTTGCGCATCTTGCCTGCCGTATGTGCGATGATCTCATGGCCGTTTTCCAGCTCGACCCGAAACGTCGCATTAGGCAGGAGTTCCTTCACGACACCGGGAAATTCGAGCGTATCTTCCTTGGCCATGTTGTCTCCATAATTACGTTGCACCCGCAGAATCTACGGGGATGTGCGCCTAAATGAGCCTATTTGGGGCTTATTTCAAGGGCGTATTCACCTAAAGAGAGGATATTGTGACTGTTTCGACTCGACCGCACTGCTCGTCCCAATGTGCGCGGTTCAACACATGGCCATCCCGGCGCACATTGGCGATCGTAGTCAAGTCGACGTCGGCATAGGTCCAGCCAGGTTGGTTCAGCGCACCCTCTGCTAACACTCCGGTCGCGGGAAAACCCTTGTCAGGTGGACCAAAAATACCGCCCGTTCCTGTATTCATATCCACCGCATCGGACCATTCGTTTTTGCCCACGAGAGACGCCATGACCGTAACACATTGGTTTTCCAGCGCACGCGACATAGCCCCGATGCGGACACGCCAGTATCCTGCCAACGCCTCGGTGCATGAGGGAACCAGGATTATATCCGCCTCACTTAGGGCTCTGCCCAGCAGGGGGAATTCACTGTCATAGCAGATCAGGATTCCGATTTTTCCAAGTGGGGTATCAAACAATTTCAGTGGTCCGCCCGGCGCGATATCCCAGTCTTCGCGTTCAAAGCGGGTCATGATCTGTTTGTCCTGATGGTCAAACGTCCCGTTCGGAGCGTAGAGCACAGCCCGGTTTACCGGACGGCCTGACCCGTCAATCACTGGAGCGGATGCGCCCAGGATGTAGGTCTCATGCTCTTGAGCCAAACGCGAATGCAGGGCCTGCACGTCCCCCATCCGATCTGAAACAGCACGGATCGAACGCTCTAGATCACCCGCTACTTCGGCCCCGTCCAAAGTCGACAATTCCATCGCGCCATACTCGGGGAAAACGAGAAGATCTGCCCCCTGCCCTGCGGCATCCGAGACCCAGCGGGCCAGCTTATCTTCATACTGCGCCCAGTTTTCGAGCCAGTCGAGGTTATAGGCGGCGGTGGCAGCTTTCATGGAGTAACTTTCATTGCGCTGGTTTGGCGAACACTAGTTGAGGGCGCCCTGAAAAGTACAGGCACATATGCGCATATACCGGCCCAGCAAGGGATTGTGAGTTGGCATCTCAAGCCTGAAATGGCTAAATAAGATTAGGAGAGTTGCGATGCAAAACCGGGAAAGTTTCGAAAAGTTCTATTACACAAAGGTTGGCATGGGAAAAGCCTGCGGTTGCGCCGAACGGATTATCGACGTGTACGAATTCAACCGAACGGGTGGAGCGCTATCAAAATCAACTCCGAGACAGCAAAGGCGGAAACGCCGGTCAATCAGGGCTTGGGCCGTAAAATACGGCCTTCTTGGGCGCAAACGTCAGCCATAAATCTAAGCCGTGATATCCCTGATCCAGAATTGCAAAGGCTTCAGCGTCTCGCCTTCTTCGCCGATATCCCTCCACGAAAACTGCGCGACAGCGCCGGGCAACGGCTCATACTTCCGCGCGCTCCAAAAAGCATCCAGCGGGCGGTAGGTATCAGGCCGCATCGGGTGATCGGTCGTGCGTTGCACACCGCAAAAGGCGCATTTGGTGAAGCCAAAGTTGCGCGCATGGGCTTCGCGCAGGTCAAAGAACCTATGCCCCACGCCCTGCCCGCGATAGTTGGACAGCAAGACGGATTCGGCGCAGTAGAAGATCCGGGATAAGTCCAGCCCAGAGCCATCGAAGGCCGCCGCGAAATCGGCGGCATGGTCGACTAGCGGGGCGCCGGTCGATGCGCCGATCAGACGATCCCCGTCAAAGGCACCAACAACGATGGATCTGTCGCTGTCACGGTAGGATTGCAGGTATTTCCGCTCGTATTCCAGATCGCCTTCATAAAGATACGGCCATGCCCGAAACACCTCGATCCGCAAGCGAGCGACGTCATCCAGAGCCGCCTCAAGCGCCGCCCCAGTCAAGGCGCGAACGCCTGTGACCTCAGCCATTCGAGACCTGCTTGGTCCAGTCGGCCAGGTTGTAAAAGGTGGTGACCCGCGTGATCTTGCCATCCTTCAGGTCAAAGAACGACCCGGCTGGTAGGCGGTAGGTCTGCCCGCGTGCTTTGGGCAGGCCTTCATCCGTCTCAAGATAGGTGCCGTTCACGATGAATTCAGCGGCGGCACGGGTACCGCCCTCGGCCGCGAACACAACGATATCGGTGAGGTTCTCGCGATAGCAGCGGTTCATGTGGTCACAAAAAGCTGCGAATTTCTCTTTGCCCACTCGTATCTGCCCTTCGTTCACATGATGGGCCACGTCGTCGGACAAACAGGCCAGCATGCCGGCTACGTTCCCGGCGTTGAAGGCTTCGAAATAGGTTTTGACGGTTTCGTTCATGGTCACTCCGTTGGTTCGCCCCAGCGGTCCTTCAGATGCTGAATGATCTGATCGCGGGTCTGTCGGTAGTGATGTAACTTTTCCTCGCGGCTTTCGCCCAGCCCGGTAGGGTCCATTATTGGCCAATAATCGACATCCAGATGAAAAACCCGCGTCAAATCCAGCGCACGGCGCTGGCTGGCCGGCGACAGCGCTACAATCAGATCGAACGAGCTGAGGTCGTCGCCCCATTCCTGCATTTCATCAAACGACCGGGACCGATGACGTGAAAGCTCGACGTCGATTTCATGACAGACCGAAATGCAAAAGCCATCGATCTCAAGATCGTTGTGCACCCCGGCGGATTGCACATAGGTGCCGGTGCCATAAAACTTCTTCATGATGCCTTCGGCCATCGGAGATCGGACCGAATTGTGGTCGCAACAGAACAAGATGGACTGCGGCAGAGACGTCACCCGTCACCCCCCGAAATGCAATACGCAGATCAACGTAAACAGGCGACGGGCTGTGTCTGAATCAACTTCGGCCTTGCCTTCCAGACGTTCCTGCAACACCCGACTGCCTTCGTTGTGGATACCACGCCGGGCCATGTCGATGGTTTCGATCTGGCTGGGCGGCAAAGTCTTTACGGCGTCGAAATAGCTTTCACAGATCTGGAAGTAGTCCTTGACCACCTGCCTGAATGGTCCAAGGGACAGATGGAACTCGGCCGCTTTTTCTTCGGCTTCGGTGGCAATGTCGAAGACCAAACGCTTGTCACGGATCGAGAGCTGCACATGATACGGCCCTTCCGGAACCACACGATCATCGCGTTTGGGCAGCGCGAAAGCGTTATCCTCAAGCAGATCATAGATTGCCACCTTGCGCTCCTGCTCGATCTCGGGAGTCGGCGGGGGCAAGTTTCTATCATCCAGTTCGATGTGCGAAATTCGGGTCATGGTCGTTTGGTCCGTTCAGGTCGGGACAGACTTATCCCAATGGAAATAAATGGGCAACGCAGTGACCGCCCGTCCGACGAAAATCGTCAAAGCGGGTGTTCGGACGGATCTATTCCGTGTTTGCGCAACAGCGTATCGACCAGTGAACCAGAGTTGATTTGGCGGCCAAGAAAGATCTTTCGGAACCAGGATCCAAAAAAATGGACAGACATCTGTTGGTCCCACTTCAGAAAATCCAGTTTGGAAAGGTCGGGGTCATTCCAAAGGCCGCGATATCGCAATGGGATAGGATAGAGGACCGACCTGTGCACAGCCATCTCATGCTCTGGTGTGCCATACAGAAAATGAAACAGCATGGGCGGACCAAAGCTGAAAATTGGCAGGCTCCAATAGGTCGACCCGTTGAACATCTGGCGGTAGGTTTCCCTATGTTCTTGTGTCCACCATGGCGGCACCAGATCGCTGTCAAAAGCATATTTGCACATGGCCTGCAGCCCCGGACTGTCGCTGGGCAACGCAAGTACACCGTTCATGATCCGTTGTTTCTTGAGGTTCGCATTCGGAAAAAGATACCCGTTCTTTGTCTCGAATGGCCGGACCGCATAAGCATCCGCATCGGCCCAGATATAGTTGGTTTTTTGCATCAACTGCAGACGGAAAAGATCTGCATGAACGGCCACGGATCGGGTTATCGGATCGCGGTAGATCTCGGGAGTATCATAAATTTCGCGGGCATCGCGCGGCTCGATATAATCCGGAATGTCTTCAAGATCGCCATAGTGATAGACGATTGGCTTCTGGTCGACATCGGCGAAGGACTTCAGGCACAGATGTTCCAAAAAGCTAAAGCGCTTACCGATCCAGAGGGTCGCCACACGTTCCAAATCAACCTCCTTTAGATCCGGTCGCACATAAAGAGCGCCGCAATTTGCCCCTTGATTTCAAGCCCTATCGGGGAAAATCGGATGAGGTAATTGCAGGTGTGACCCTCTGACCATAGGTGATCAACCGTTCAATCGTTTCAACCGTGCGGTCACGGACAGCCCGTGCGCCTCGAGGCTTTCCGACTGCGCAAGTTGCTCTGCCGCTGGCCCGATTGCCCGCAGGGCTTCGGGTGTCATCTGGCTGAGCGTCGTGCGTTTCAGGAAATCCATCACACTCAGACCGGAAGAAAAACGCGCCGACCGGGCGGTGGGTAGGACGTGATTAGGCCCACCAACATAATCCCCGATTGCCTCGGGCGTGTACTGACCAAGAAAGATTGCACCTGCGTGAATTGTCTTTTCGCTCAGAGCGACGGGATCTGCGACGCATAGCTCAAGGTGTTCCGGGGCAATTCGGTTCGACAGAGAGGCTGCCTCATCCAGACTGCCCACAGTGATCACCGCACCAAAATCGCGCCAACTGGCCCCGGCTATGGCCCGGCGTTGCAGGGTTTCAAGACGTTTTTCCACGGCTTGCGCCACGGCCCGTCCAAAATCGGCGCTATCCGTGATCAGGATCGACTGAGCACTTTCGTCATGTTCTGCCTGGCTGAGTAGATCCAGTGCAATCCAGTCGGGGTCGTTGTCTTTGTCAGCAATAACCAGAATCTCGGACGGTCCCGCAATCATGTCTATACCGACCTTACCAAAGACTCTGCGTTTGGCGGCAGCAACAAAAGCGTTTCCGGGGCCTGTGATCTTGTCCACCGCTGCGATGGTATCTGTTCCATAGGCCAGTGCCGCAATCGCCTGCGCCCCGCCGATGCGATAGACCGTAGTCACGCCTGACAGGTGCGCGGCCAAAAGGACCAGAGGGTTCGCCTGACCGTCTGGTGTGGGCACGGCGATGGCCAGACGCTCGACCCCTGCGACATTGGCCGGGATCGCGTTCATCAGAACCGACGACGGATACGAGGCCAGCCCTCCCGGCACATACAGCCCCGCCGCAGACACTGCGGACCAGCGCCAGCCAAGGGTCGCCCCGGCCTCATCCGTCCATTGGTGATCGGCGGGCATCTGTTTCTCGTGATAGGCCCGGATGCGTTCGGCTGCCAGTTCGAGCGCCTGACGATCCGCGTCCGAGACCTGCGCAATGGCGACGTCGATTTCCTCTGCCGAAAAGGCCAGCGTATCCGGTGTCAGCTCTAACCGGTCGAATTTGGCCGTCAGTTCGATTACCGCCTCATCCCCACGGACCCGCACATCGTCAATGATCTGCGCGACGATGGCATCCACATCCGGGCTGTCTTCGCGCTTGGCCGACAGCAGGGTCTGAAAAGCCGCGTCAAACTCGGGCGACGTGGTGTCTAGAAAAACGGGCATGATCTGGCACTCCGTGGTGTTTCACCGGGTCATATCGCCGGGATGGGCTGTCCTCAACCCTCAGTCCACCGGGTGCAGCGATTTGCGCATCTCAAAACAGGATATGCTTTTGCGCGCCGCGCAGCCGCCAGTCGGTTTCCAGCCATGCCGGATATAAAACGCCTGGGCCGTCCGTGTCCCCTCAAGCTGTGCCTCGGTGCAACCGGCAGCGGCCAGTTCCTGTTCCAGCCGGGCCAACAACGCGCTTCCCACCCCAAGACCGGTATGAGCCGGGTCGATATAGAGCAGCGTGATCTCGCCGCCCTCACGCAATCCGCCGACAGCCGCAACCTGACCTGCGCGCTCGGCCAGCCAAATCTGCGCTCCGGCCTTGATCCAACCCCGAATGGTCTCCGGGTCTTTATTGGCGGTCCATTCCGCAACGGCCTGTGGATCATCGCCATGATCCGCCCGGCACAGCTGCGTGATCGAACGGATTAGTACGCGGCTTAAATCAAAGACATCAAACACGGTCGCGCGGCGCAACATCAGACCAGCGGGTGGTCCTGAGAAGGCCTGCGCGATACCGCGCTTATTCTGCATGATGCGGTGCTTGCCCCGACGGCGCCTGATACGGGCGGGTCACATCTTTGAGCGTGACGTCTATTGCCTCGACCGACAGGCGGATCGCGCCATCACCGGCCAATGTCAGCAAAATCTGACCCGCGCCGTCTTCGCCGGGTTCAAAATCGACCGAAAGCAAGGACATCACCAAATCCTTCTCGCTACGGTCGATACCCTGGCTGGCCACGGTTAGAACGGAAGCGAACACCAGCACAGACTGCACCCTTTCGAATGGACGGCCCCGGCGCGTGGCCGCATCCTTGTCCTCCCAGCGGAAACGGTTCAGCAACAGGCCAAAGCGGCGCTGCGACGGGTGCCAGGTCATTTCGGATACTGGGAACACCGCATCCTGTGTCAAAGTCGAGATCACCTGAAGGTCATCCCCATCCTCTGCACCCAGATTCAGTGGAGCCTCACGCCCATCGTGGAAACTTGCGTCTGTCATTGGTCTTTGATCCGTTCAATTTTGGCGCCCACGCCTTCCAGCTTGCGCACAACATGCTCATATCCACGATCCAGATGATAGACCCTGCTGACAGTTGTTTCACCTTCAGCAGCCAGCCCCGCCAGTATCAGCGAAACCGAAGCGCGCAGATCTGTCGCCATAACCGGTGCGCCCTTCAGACGTTCGACACCAGTCACGGTTGCCGTGCCACCGTGAACTTCGATATTCGCGCCCATCCGCACCAATTCGGGGGCGTGCATGAAACGGTTCTCGAAAATGCGTTCTTCGAGCACCGAGGTACCTTCGGCCGTGCACATCAGCGCCATCATCTGGGCCTGCAGGTCGGTCGGAAAACCCGGGAACGGCTCGGTCACGACATCCACGGCTTTGACACGCCCGTTCTTGCGGGCGACCAAAAGACCGTTTGCTGTTTCCGAGACATTCACGCCCGCCGCATCCAGTTTCCCGGCAAATGATTCCACCAGAGACATCCGCCCGCCCAACAGTTCGACTTCTCCACCACAAATCGCCGGCGCCAGCATATAGGTGCCCAGCTCGATCCGGTCAGTGACTACTTGATGGGTGGCGCCATGCAACCGGTCTACGCCTTGAATTTCGATGGTCGGCGTGCCTTCACCGGAAATCTGGGCACCCATCTTCCTCAGACACTCGACCAAATCGACGATTTCAGGTTCGCGCGCCGCGTTCTTCAGAACCGTTGTGCCTTTGGCCAGCGTGGCCGCCATGACAATGTTCTCGGTCGCGCCCACGGATGCAAATCGCATCTCATGCACGGCACCTTTCAACCCGCCCACAGCTTTGGCATGCAGATACCCGTCCTTAAGCTCAATCTCAGCGCCCAGCGCCTCGAGCCCTTCGACGTGCAGATCCATCGGACGCGCGCCGATTGCACAGCCTCCGGGCAGCGAGACGACTGCCTGCCCGAACCGCGCCAGCAAAGGACCCAGCACAAGGTTTGACGCGCGCATCTTTCGCACGATGTCATAGTCCGCCGTCTGACTGGTCAGGTCGTGGCTGGACATTGCGATCACCTGACCATCCTGCAATGACGACACCTCGGCCCCCAAGGACTGCAGCAAAGCCGTCATCGTCTTGATGTCGCTCAGCCGAGGCGCATTGGTCAGCGTCAGCGGTTCTTCGCTGAGCAAGGTCGCCGGCATCAGCGTCAGACACGCGTTTTTTGCCCCTGCAATCGGTATCTGACCTTTGAGCGGCCCGTTGCCTGTCACCAGAATCGAATCCATCTGCTCTTATCCCTCGT
Source organism: Ruegeria sp. YTSA226 (assembly GCF_059609905.1). NCBI lineage: Bacteria > Pseudomonadati > Pseudomonadota > Alphaproteobacteria > Rhodobacterales > Roseobacteraceae > Ruegeria > Ruegeria sp. YTSA226. Next base: position 10,103 of record NZ_JBXWMQ010000024.1, on the reverse strand, counting down.
CTTTGTCGGCTTTGCCGTTCTGGGTTGCCCGCGCCTTAGCCTGCGCCTTACGCCGCGCCATATTCGCCTTGAGCGCCGCTTTCAGCCGCTCTTCGCGCACATCGCCGGATCTGCCGTGTTTTTTAGGTGTATTTTTTTCTGCCATAACCTTTCTCTACAGGAGGCGAAAAAAACCGTCCAGACACCCTTGCGCCGCGTTTCGTTTGAGTCTAATCACCCGCCCACAGCGCTGCTGTAGCTCAGAGGTAGAGCACTCCCTTGGTAATGGGCGGGTCCATTCCAAGTTTGTTTGTTCGAACAATGAGTTAGTGGAGCGTGGTGGAAGTTAGTAGGGTATTAGTAGGGCGTTTTTCCCGGTGCCCTGAAGTGGATAGGCTGCTGTAGCTCAGAGGTAGAGCACTCCCTTGGTAAGGGAGAGGTCGAGAGTTCAATTCTCTCCAGCAGCACCATAAAATCAATAATTTACGAGATTTACTCTGCTGGCACCACATAAGTGGCGACCACATGGCAACCACGCCTTAGCAAAATACGTCCGTTGTTAACGTCGCATGGTCGGGGCCTTGCCTTCATAGACGAGCTCCACCCCCCGCCCCTTGGCACCCCTTCAGCTGATCGAACGCAAGCCTGTGAGCCTCTCACACTTTCTGTGACGCGTTTTTCCAAGGCTACTTTTATTGGGGTAGGTCCACTATCTGTTGGTTGGAGCCCGTCGAACTAGAGTTTTGGGTTCGAGTATCCCTTCGCACCAATAGCGGACGTTCAGGAAATTTGATTTTATGTCCGCATTGCGGACAAAGCAGCCTTATGCAACCGCTGCTATTGCTGACGCAGCATCGGTGAGCAGCTGCTGCACGCGCATCGCTGCGGTGCAACTTATTTCGTCAAACCGGCCATTCAAGGCAAGATCATAGTCCGAATTTCGAACGGAGCTTTCGGTGCATCCAGATCGGACAATCTGGACGCATGAAACAGCGCTCATTGCTTACGATGGCTACAACGAGCGCTTCCAGAATGCGCCCCGAAAAATTGACCTGGTGAATACTAGCGGCAATGCGGGTGGCACACGCAACAGCGCTGTCTGATCAGTCCGTTGAGAAGCAATAAAACAGACCCGCCCCGCCAGAACGTGGCAGATGTTCTTCTCCACAACCACGCGAGCCGTGCGACGAGTTCCAAGACACCATGTTTCGCGCATCATTGAGACCCACACGGTCATGATGTCCGACAATCGCGGACCCGTCTTCACTATTCGAAGTCCAGTTGCTGCATGTCGTATCGCCACCTGCCGTCGAGAAATGTCCGGCAGAATCGGAGCCAGTCAAAATGTCATGTTTGTTCGGCTGACTACCACGCCCATTTACAGGGTTACCGTTTTCATCGAGTGCGGTCAGAATACTAATGTTCACGCTGTCGCTGTGTAGGTCTTCTACATTGTTGGCGATGAGTTCTCCCTTGGCATTGTACCATGGACCCGCCCCGATCCGGTCGCGTGCCGAAATACCGTTGGTTATTGTCATCGGGTCGGTGCTGCGATCAATGGACATTGACGTGCTCAGATAGGCCGAAAAAGTTTTGGAAGAACCGACCGCAGAAGCAAGTGCATTACAATGAGCATCGGCGCCGTCGAGGCCGCCTAGATTGGCACCGTCTCCTTTGCCTACACTAGTGATGAAGAACGACATCTCATCGCCTGCCGATTGTGCCTGAACGATTGCCGCGAAACAGCAGATTACGAGTGCAGCAACCCCATGGACAGCTGTTCTGTTGGTGAACTTCGACATGTGATTCTCCCTTCTTGCTGTTTGATCTCCGATGCTAGCCGTATGCATTGCTTGGGTCCACGATTAGCGCACAGGGATTAGAGAACATGACAGTTCAGCCTTCGAAACATATCTTGACGGAATATTGGTCGGCACAGACGTTATGGCCGACTTTCGTCACCATTGTGGCAAACCCAAAATGGGGTTCGCACGAAACTTTCGCCGCGAGTATTGCGAACACCCGGTCTGACAGACGTACTCCACCACCGTGCTGTGATCGATTGCCTCAGATGCTGGACAAAGCAGCTTTCCGACTTGACCGCGGCAATGTCCGTAGTCAGCCCAAAGCCGCTATTGCGTTGAATGCCTTGCATCGGAAAGTCGGCCTTTGAAACACTGAACTCGTAATGCTGCTCTGCAAATAATGCGACTGCTTACAACTGTTTTTGGGTGATTTCAGTTGGCTAGAGCTTTGGCTATGCGTTCAACCAAGGCCCGTTGCACGAGAGCAAACCTTGGTGTCTGCGCGATTTCCTCTAGTGTTGCGACCCAGAGCGGAACTTCGATTTGGGGATTCATGCCGGGCGATCTATGAAGGCGGGGGTCAGCATCGCCGATGAGTTCAGGTAAAAATGTCTTGCCCGCTCCGGAAGCGGCCATCTGCTGAAGCACCAAAAAACTGTCTGCTCCGTTGGTAGTTTGTTCGGTTTTCGCGTTTTCTGCTAGCCACTTGGCAGGCCGAGAGCGGCTCAACGCGCCGTCAAGCCTCATCCATTTACGATTTGGGGAACCATCATCATAGACCCCAAACGACAATGTACCTGATCGTTCTCCGACCAGGCCGTCCTCAAGTTTAATCGATGGGCGCACAGCGATATCCGCAGTCAGCCGGGATAGATCACGGTGGCTGTTGCTACTCAACAAAGTCAGTTCCAACCCTGGGTACTCTTTGGAAATTTCATTCAAAATTTGAGGCAAAACCATCTGGCAAAGACTGTCAGTGGACGTGATGCGAACGTGACCAACAGGAGAGCGGTTCGCGCCTACGATTGCCCTCTCTACTGAAAGCACCGCATCTTCAACGTTTTCCATAGCCGAGAGAATTGTTCTGGCCTCAGGCAGCGCGGAATATCCAGAAGGGCTCTTCCGAAAAATCGCACAGCCACTTCTCTGTTCAAAGGCAACCACTCTGCGCAGGACTGTCGCATGCGTTACCCCCAAAGCTTCCGCCGCCGAGTTCAGCGAACCGTATCTATCAACGGCAAGCACATATCGAATGTCATCCCAATTATCGTTGTTCATAAATTAACAGGAGGCGGCGAATAACAAACAATTACAAGTAAATTCGTTCAAGCTAACATTCGAAGTATTGAACAGGGAGAGACATCATGATGAAGAAGTTCTCAATTTTGGCGGCAGGCATTTTGTCTGTAGCGGCCATTGGCGCAGCCATCGCCCATGAAAGCGAAAATCCGGCTGTGAAAGCTCGGACCTCAATCATGCAGCTCTATTCCTTCAATCTTGGTACACTTGGCGGCATGGCCAAAGGCGAGGTGGGCTATGATGCCGAGGCCGCAACACGGGCTGCAAACAACCTTGTTGTACTAACGCAGATCGACCAATCCGCGATGTGGCCCGCAGGATCCGACAATGTATCCGATCCGTCCACCCGAGCGCTGCCTGCGATCTGGGAAAACTTCGCTGACGTTGGTGCGAAAGGGCAGGCTATGGCAGATGCCGCTGTTGCGATGCAGGCTGCGGCAGGGCAAGATGTTGATGCCCTGAAAGCGGCTATGGGCGATTTGGGTGGAAGCTGTTCGGCATGTCACAAAGCGTACAGAGCGCCAAAAGACTAATTGGTAGATAGCTGTGAAGCGGTTTTTCCTTTTCACCGCTTTCGTTGCACTCTTGATTGGGTTGGCAGGTTTGGTGCTGACCCGACCACAAAGAACGGATCAATCTAAACTCGACGGTTTGCATCCGGATCTCACCAGAGGCGAAATCGTGTTCCACGCCTCAGGATGCGCATCTTGTCATTCAGCGCCGGATGCGGTTGGTGAGGACAAGCTCATGCTCTCCGGTGGTCGCCGGTTTGAGACGGAATTCGGCACGTTCATTGCCCCCAACATTTCCAGTGACCCAGAAGTTGGTATTGGGTCCTGGTCTGCCCTGGATCTGGCCAATGCCTTGATCCATGGGACCGGACCCGAAGGGCAGCACTATTTTCCAGCGTTTCCCTATACATCTTACGCCAACATTACGGCCGAAGACGTTATTTCGCTCCTTGCATTCCTCAGAACCCTGCCAGCGTCCAAAGCCGAAAGCGTTTCTCATGAAGTCGGTTTTCCTTTCAATGTTCGTCGTGGATTGGGGGGATGGAAACTGTTGTTCATGACACCAGGCTGGGTAGTCGAAGGTGATTTGACCGACCAACAAAGACATGGCAGGTATTTAGTGGAGGCGTTGGGTCACTGCGCCGAATGCCATACGCCGCGAAATGGCTTAGGTGGTCTGAAACGAGACCTTTGGCTGACAGGTGCACCAAATCCAAACGGGAAGGGTCGCGTCCCGGGCCTTACCTCAGACCAGCTTGATTGGTCCGAGGCCGACATTTCCGAGTACCTCAAATCTGGCTTTACACCGGACTATGACAGCGCTGGTGGTGAGATGGTAGAGGTCATCGAGAACACAACTCGCCTCACCGATGAGGACCGTTTGGCGATTGCCGCCTATCTCAAGGCGGTTCCTGTTTCGTCGGCGGTGCTTCCATCAGAGTAACAGTCGTTTGGCGCCATGCAGGGGGACCAGATGCTGTCGTCGATCGCCGGTAGGAAGCCGCAGGGCCTATTCCCTTTTCACCAACCACCTGTTTTACGTTTTGAACGTCGGAGCTCAGCAATACCCCGAGATTCTGTTCATGATTGATTGAGCGTTGTGGTCAAATGACACAAATAATCGCTCTTTAATCCATTCCAATATCCATTGCGGTAGTGGCTCTGAAACTGTTGGCTTGGTTGCTGACAGGCTCGGTGGCGTTGTTGTCGGACGCAATGGAATCTACCGTGAATGTCGTTGCGGCGTTGCTGGCATACTTTGCGGTTCGGGTTGCCAATAAACCCCCTGATGAAAACCACCCCTTTAGTCACAAAAAAGCTGAGTATCTTTCCGCTGTCGTCGAGGGCGTACTGATTGTTCTGGCGGCGTTCTTGATCATCGGAGAAGCTGTACTGGCACTCCCAAACCCGCATCTTGAGGATGCGCCTCTTTTTGGAACCGCCGTCAGTGTCATTGCAACGGGCGTGAATGGCGCATGGGCTTACCTATTGCTCAAAATCGGCAGTCGCGAGGGTTCGCCTGCATTGGAGGCGAGCTCCCGGCACATTTTCACAGATGTCATGACCTCAGTTGGTGTCATCGCAGGTCTGATACTTGCACTTGTCACCGGCTGGCTGATCCTCGATCCGATCCTGGCAATTCTTGTTGCACTGAACATCTTGTGGGAGGGCTGGAAAGTTATTCGGGCGTCTGTCGATGGACTGATTGATGTGACCCTTTCGGATCATGACTTGCAGACCGTTACTAATGCAATCGAAGCAAATCTCGGCGCAGCCTTGGAGTACCACGACCTCAAAGGGCGTAGATCCGCAAACGTCATCTTTGTGGAGTTTCATCTTGTTGTGGACGGCACAATGCCAGTCAGCGCGGCGCATGATATATGCAATGACATCAAGGAAGAATTGGATCGTTTGTATCCGGGTTCTGTCTTTGTCATTCACCTCGAACCTGATGACGAGCTGAAGGGTGACCGGGTTAGTTCCCGCTAAACTGGTCACATGGCTCAGCAAAAACCCAATTGGTTTGACTGATCTGACTAAGACGTTCGGCTTGAAATTCGTCAGACCTAAGCCCGATGTGGGGAAGCCGAACAAGAAGTAACCTGCCTCCAACGTCACGAAGCGTGATGCTCAAAATTGGAGGCGAAAATGAAAATTCAAAGAAAGCTGGGTCAACTTCTTAGTACCGCGGCGTTGGCTTCGTTGATCGCGGCAACACCTTATGTGCCAGCGTTTGATGCCGATGGTCGCCTACATTTTGAACCATCATATGCCTTTGCCAAGAGCGGCAGGGGAAGCGACGGGGATGGTCGCGATGATGATCGGGATGACGACAGAGATGATGACCGCGACGACGACCGGGATGATGATCGTGACGACAATTCGGGATCAGGCAAAGGTGGTCGCGACGATGATGATGACGATGACGACTCCAAACGCTCCAATAAGGGCAGCGGAAAGAAGGATCGGTCTCAAGCAGGTGGTAAACCCTTGGGTTCGGCCGGTGTAACAAAGGTCGAAACAAACGCTAACGGCATTGAAGTGCGTTACGCCGACGGAACCAAGGAGGAGATCGAAAACGGGCGGTATGAGAGAAAGAATGCTCAGAACCGAACTGTTGAGGAACGCCCTGCGACCGGTGCTGACGTCTCAAGGCTTCGGTCTTTGGCGAATGGTATCTCAATCGACAACGTGCTCTCTTCTGGGCAAGGCGGCACTGCTGGAAGTCGACCTACGAAAATTGAACGCCAGGGCAAAAATATCGAAGTGAACTATGCCAATGGTTGGAAAGAGGAGATCGAGTTTGGGCGCTACGAGCTGAAAGACCCATACAACCGGACTGTTGTTGAGAGAAACGCAACGGCTTCCGATCGCCGAAGGTTGCAGTCGGTTGCCAACTGAGCAGCAACTCCAGTAGATAACCCGTTGGTGGCTTCTTGTAGAGGGGGCCGCCATCTTCGTACTAGAGACCGCTGTTAGTCTCCCTTGTTCCAAACATCATGGGCAATGAGCGCGGCCTCTACTCGGTTTCGCGCGTGAAGCTTGGACAGTATTGCCGTCATGTAGTGCTTCACGGTCTTTTCCTGAAGGTCTAACTCGTCAGCGATTTCACGATTACTCAGTCCTTTGGCTACACGTCGAAGTATTTCTTCCTCACGATGCGTAAGGTCATCGAGAATGCTGCTGTTCTTAGAGGTGCCGGTGTCAGCGTTGATTTGAAGCAGTACCCGCGAGGCCAAGCCCGGAGAAACGAACCCTTCACCTGAGGCGATGCTGCTTAAGGAAGCGGTCAATTCGCTCGCGGTTACTCCCTTCACGATGTACCCTATCGCGCCCGCCTCCAACGCGTCCGCGACGTCGCTGCTGTTCTCTGAGACCGTCAAGATTGCAATGAAAGGCGGATTTGCCATTGCCGCAATTTTACGTGTTGCGCTTATCCCGCCACCGGGCATCGAGAGGTCAAGAATGGCTATGTCCGGCTGATGCATGACGACCAGCGATACTGCATCATCAGCGCTGGACCCGGCAGCTAAAACTTCAAAACCATCAGCTTCATCCAGCGTGCGTTGCAAACCATCCCTGAATATCGGGTGATCATCAGCTATTACGACAGATGTAGTCATGATGTGCCTAACTTTCTGGGAAAGAGTGTCATAGAAACTGTGGTGCCCTCACCCGGTCTCGATGCGACTTCGAACCTGCCGCCAATACTCTCGACCCGATCCCGCAAGCCCATAAGCCCCTGGCCACCATCGTCTCGCAACGCGGTTTCTTCTGACCTGTCAAAACCAGGCCCGTCGTCTTTGACCTTTATAATTATGCGGTCGTTCTGCGCCTCAGAGATAACGGTGCACTTGGAAGCTGGAGCATATCTCGCGGCATTGGAAAGCGTCTCCTGAAGGAACCGAAAAACGCACAGCTTGTCGGACAATGACAACTCTGGGGCCTGGCTACCCAAAAGTGAAATATCCGGTCGCAACGGGCTGTGTTCGACGTGATCCTCTACGGCTCTCTTCACAACATCGACGAGTGACAAGCTGTCGATATCTGGCGCAGAAAGCCCTCGCGATATTGCACGAATTTCAGCCAGAGATTTTTGCAAAGACTGCTGAATTTCCTCTGCCTCTTTAGAACTTTCGGACTCTTTGGAAAACGCCGCCTCCAGTCTAAGGGCGGCGAGCGACAGGTATTGCGCAGGACCATCATGTAGCTCGGCACCGAGATTCTTGAGGAACCGATCTGTTTGCGTGGCATATCTTTCTGACGCATCTACTACACGCGACCGCAGCCGGGCATTCTGCTCGGCCATCCTCTCACTTTCTGTCAGGCGCTGTTTAAGAAGAGCCCCCTGTCGTCGAATAGTTTTGTCGCCAATTGCGACAATGGAATACAGAACAATAGTACTTGCCAGAAATGCGGAACCGACGACCAACCAACTTGTTCGCCTGGCCTTGGCTAAATCTAACTCAAGCTGATCAGCTCTTTCGTAGAACTCCGCAACTGCGATGATTTCGCCGGACCAAAGTTCGCGGATGGGGCTGTAAACTTCAAGTAGTGGTATCCCCAAAGCCGCCTCGGCGGCGCTCTCGGCATGATCAAGCTCTTTGAAAGAGCCGGAGATGTCACCGCTCCACGCCCGCCTTAAGTCATCCGTTGGATTGAAACGGTTTCCAATGATGTCTGTATCAGAGGCATGTACAATCACACCGCCTTGCTTCCAGAATTTGTAGGAGACAATGCGGTCACGCATTGGCTGGGTCATGAAAATCTCGTCCAGCGCCAGGCTCGCCTGCTCAGAAAGATGGTTGCCATGTGCCAATTCCTGGCTGAGCGGGGATACTACGCTTTCCATATATAGCGCAGCGGAATTGGCGGAGTTTTGCACGACTGCGTTCTGGATTCGATTTGACACCCAGACCCCGACGATTGCGGTAGCAGTACCCATCACGAAAATGCTGGCCGCAAGAAAGACTCGCGACAGCGACCAATTGCCAATCGTCAGGTCAGTTACTTTCGCTCTCATCGTGAAATCGACTATGAACTACAATCTGTTATCGCACCACAGACCTTGGTCTGACGTGATCTGGCTAAATCTCAGATCCTGCGCTTCCGTCCAGTGGCCAGAGTCAGATATCGTCCATCGTTCTCAGTCTTTGCAGCATCGGGCATTGAACGTTTCCGCTATCACAATTGGCCGTAAGCTCACTCAAGGCGTGCTCCAGGCGTCTGAGCTCACTAATCTTGCTTTGAACGCTGGCAATGTGTGCCTCGGCCAGTTCTTTCACTGATCGGCAGTCTTCGGCACTTCCTTCTGACAGCTCCAAAAGCGCCTTTGCGTCAGATAGAGGAAACCCCAGGTCACGGCACTTCTTCAAAAATCGAAGTCTTCCAACATCGCTTGCCGAATAGAGGCGACGATTGTTCAGAGCTCGTGCGGGTCTTGGTACGATACCTTCGCGTTCGTAATAGCGGATAGTTTCTATGCCGACCCCGCATTGCCGGGAAGCCTCGCCTATCGCAATCATGTGAAGTGCCTCCACTTGATCCTGTAGTTACTACAGGAGTTATACGCATTGAATGCTAGTGCCTCAACACAATCAAATCGCCTACCCAGGGAGCGAAAGATGAAAAAATATTTGAGCCTCAGCCACCTGGGATCGGTTTCCGCTCTGGGGGTCGCGACATGCTGTGTTCTTCCAATGGCCATGATGTTGCTCGGCTTGGGTGGCAGTTGGTTGGCGATATTCGGAAAAATAGCGGCAGCAAGCTACTATGTTCTCGCCATCTCAACAGTGCTGGTCGCAGTTTCGTGGTTCGTAGCGCATCGAAACGGGACGTTGGCAAATCTGAAATGGTGGCTTGTCGGAAACACGGCGACTACCGCGTTGGCATGGGTCATCGTGTTCAATGAGGCTCAAATCAACGATTATCTAATCATGCAGATGTGAGACAATGACAAAACAAACTGTGGTGCTGGATAGCACTTTGACCTGCCCTCGGTGTGGGCACGTTGAAACCGAGAAAATGCCAACTGACTCGTGCCAGTGGTTTTATGAATGCAAATCATGCAAGGTAGTCTTGAAACCGTTAGAAGGCGATTGCTGTGTTTTTTGTTCCTACGCAACTGTCCCGTGCCCGCCAATTCAGTCAGGTGACTGCTGTTGTGGATAAGCGGGCCGCAACCGCAACATCCGAGAAAGGTTTTGATTGTCCGCATTGGCTCGTCGGCCAAAGTTTGCAAAGTCTGGTTTCTGCGCATCGCGACCATCAAACTCGCACAACTCTGCGCCATGGCTAACGGTAGCAAAGTCCGCGTCTCGCGAATTGCCTGACAAAACCTCGCTGCGCCCGGCACCAATAGCCGCTCTTTACGCCGCACTGCCGTGTTCAAGATGATGCCCGCGCAGCAAGAAAATCAAATTCACAGATTGGGGCTGATTTCGTTGAAAAACTCCTGCTTGATCGGCGGCCCACCGGCTGATTCAATTCTCGAGACGAGCAGGAGGAT
>NZ_JBXWMQ010000023.1:0-25251 GCF_059609905.1 Ruegeria sp. YTSA226 | reverse complement strand
TAATGGCTTCGATGAACCAGAAATCCTCCGTTGCTCAAACCCTAAATCTATCCGGTAGGTGCTGACGTCAGACAGTCTCGGTCATCCAGACTTCTCCATTCGTTCCCCTTGTTGGCGAACAGCTGGTATCGGACTGGCTTTCATTTCAGCGATAAGTGTCGCACGTTTGTCAGGATCATCTTCGGAAGTTTCCGACGGGTGGAAGTCATCTTGCCAGCGGCGGTCCCTGAGATAAGTCGCAGCCTGCATCGGCGCTGCGTATGGGTGGGCTTTTCGCCAGGTGGCCCAAAACGCCTCTGCCTTCTCGGTTGCAAAGAAACGTTCAGCTTCGTTCAGCTTCGCCCAAGACATCCGAGCCCTGTGGAGGTTTTCCTTGTTTGGCCAAATCTCAATGAAATCTTCAAACACACACTCGCGCGCTTGCGCGCCTGTTGGTTCTATTCCTGGTTCCTTTCCAAGGTTCTTAGTGTCCGGATTCCGGACACGGGATTGGCCAAAATCCGGACACGGCTCTGGCTCATTTCCGGACACGGCACCGTGTCTTGTTTCCGGACACGGCTCCGCTACATCTTGTGGTTGCTTATCTACATTTTGTGTCCGTGTCTTATTTTCGGACACGGCATTTTGAGGGTCATCCAAGGTCAAAACATAGCTTGTGGGGCGCTGTTTTTTCGTCACTGGATCGACGCTTTGTACGCGTTGGATCAGCCCTAACGCCTCCAACTTGTCGAGGTGGCTATTCAGGGTGGATCGGCTCATCTCACAAAGATGAGAAAGGGTCGATTGCTTAGGATTGCATTGACCTGTGTGGCCGTTGTGGCAGTCAGCGAGATACCAGAGAACGATCTTGGTGGCGGGCTTTAATCCACGCTGTTTGATCGCCCAATTTGTGGCGGCGTGACTCACGTGACGATCCCCCGATACTCTATTGAAAGGCACCCGTCAGAGGACAGTCGATCTGCCAAAAGCCGGATTTCATCAGCATGGGTCTCTACGCCGTTTGGTACCGTCACAGCGGAAACCACGCACGTTCCTGACGCCACATCCGGGCAGCGCATATAGGTGCCGCCGAGAAGCCACTTGTCGTCTGGGGTAGCGCCCATTTGGTGCAGAAGGTCGTGCAGGGCCTTGAGGCGGTTGTCGCTGTCCCCCAGATGATTGGCGGGCAGGCGAACGTCGGTCCAGTACCAGCTTTCACCGACAAGCGGCTTGTACCGATCGGCAGCGCGCGCTTCATTGATGCGCCACCCTGCCTCATCGAACCAGGCTTTGCAGTTGACGGTCTTTCGCTTGTTCTTCCCCCTGCCCTCGTACAGTGCATTTACGGAAGGCGGCAAAGGCAGTGTCAGAATGAAGCTCATCTATCCAGCCCAGACGTAGCTTTGCGGCTCCACTTCAGGAAGCAGCCCGCAGTCTTCCGGTGTCAAAAAGCCGCGTATCTTCTCAAATTGAACGTGATCAACCTCAGTCCCATCGGTTAGGCTGTACTGGTTGTATTTCATGCGACCGCTGGCAACAGTAACCATGACCTTCTCACCGGACTTGATGCGCTCCAGTACATTCACGACTCTCATCCCTTACCCTTTCGCTTGCGTTTGGGTGTGAGCTTCTGGCGCATGTCATGTATGGCGCGCAGCTCATCGCCTGTAATTCCGCGCTGCTTGGCTTGGGCCTCATACCCATCCAATTCAGCTAGGCTTGTGATTGTTTTGACGATGTCGACCTTGCCCATTCACCCCTCCCCCAGAAAAGCCCGGCCCGAAGGCCAAGCAGTTGAAAGGGAAGGAAGTTCACGAATGTCTCCAGCAAGGAGATTATGCAGGACTCTCAGATTGAGCCATTGATTAGCCATAGTTCTAGTGATTTTATCTACGCAGATTCTCATAAATTCGGCGCATAAAGCCAAAATACGACCAAGGACCTCCTTATGAAAAAACTGATTTCCGCTACAGCGTTTGCACTTACATTTTCCGGCCAAACAGCTCTGGCTTTGGGCGAGTGCGCAACGATAGAAAACGATCTTGATCGCCTTAGCTGCTACGACAAAGTTTCTGGTCGCACACCCGAGACAATTGAAACTTCTCCTTCCGGAGGAGACTGGCATCTTCGTAAAGACAGATCTGACTTTAAGGACACTACCGATGTTTTCCTGTCGGTTAGGTCCAATGAGCCCGCTCAGTGTGGTAGGTATAAGTCTCCGGAAAAAGCTACTTTGATGATCAGATGTATGGAGAATACGACGGCCATTTTTCTGATCACAGAGTGCCACGTGGCATCTGGCCACGGAGGTTACGGAGTTGTGGATTACCGCATTGACGACCAGCCTGCAGGTGACAGGAACTTTGAAGCCAGCACAGACAACAGAGCGCTTGGGCTCTGGCGTGGTGGCAGCTCTATTCCGTTCATTAAGAAACTGATCGGATCTGATAAACTTTTGATGCGCTTCACCCCGTACAATGAATCCAAAACTACCGTCAAATTCGACACTACTGGATTGGATGAGGCTATTCTGCCCTTGCGCGAAGCTTGCAACTGGTAGCGTCATAGTGCGACCTCGGATAAGGCATTTTCCAGTTCGGTGATCCGCTGTCGAAGATTCGCAAGCCTCGGCTTCAGCCGCGCTTTTTCCTGATGATCTACCCGACCATCTTCCAGACACTCAGCCAGTAACCCACCTGTAGACAGGAGTTCCGTCAAAAGCTGTTGGGGTGTGATGTCCGTTGGTTCGGTCGATCGCACCTCGAAAGGCATATGCTTGATGGTTGCGGCAAAGAAGGCCTGCCCCATAACCGAGCAGAGCGACTGATACCGCTCAACCGATGGCATGGCCTCCCCTGCCCGGTAACTCTCTATGGTCCGCTGAGAGACGCCACTGGCTGCGGCAAGCTCGGCGCAGGAGTAACGACGGCCGCGGCCAACAAACAGGCACAGAGCTGATTTGAGCGATCTTTGCGCAGCATCTTGCGAAACGACAAGGTCATTGCTCATTGGAACACCGCCGATCCGGTGCCATGTTCAGCACATGTCAGGAAGTGATTTGAGTACGAGAACATTAACCGGGAGGCGGCGATCATCGTCGTCCCCCTTCACGGTAGCGAAAGTTTGTTACTGCAAAATCTCCACGCAGCGGCAATATTGCCTTGTCGTAGGCGATAGCTGCGACCGTGGGGCACCGAAATCTCCCGATATTGATACGTTCGCCCTTATTTTTGAATTGAACCCTAAATCTGTGCTTTTTTCCGACAATGGTGCTGACACCGATGTATCCACTGCAGGACCGATCTCGGATGCAGTTCCACCTATTCTGGCAGGCGCTAGCTGGCCTTATGTTGCACCAACGGTTATCGGCGCGATTTCTGTTCAGGTGATCGATCTGTTCAGTCGGCCAAGCACCGGTCATCAGTGCATAAGCGACCCGGTGGGCACAATACCTGTAACCCTTCCCAAGGTTTCCGATCAGATACCCAAACTGTGTCTTGTGGTTCAGAATTTCTTTGCCGGGCGTGTACGATGAAGGCCCTCCCCAGAACCTTCCCGTGTCCGGACTGTATAGAACGAGCTCGCGAAGCTCCGAGATTGGGATCTCCTTGCTCATTCTGCGGCCTCCGCAGTCTGACCTCTTTCCGGTCTCTTAGATCTGCTCGCCGCTATTTGGCGCCAGGAATCGACAGAAACCTGGTTTTCTGTTTCCGTTTCGATCTTGAGCATAAGATTGAAGCTCGGATAACGAGTGCCGGACAATATTTGGCTCAGGTACCCATCCGAGATTCCAACCTTCTTAGAGAAGACCGTCTGGGGTGTGTCGGTTTCCGACAAGTATGAGGCAAGGTGTTTCATGCCGCCATACTTTAGCTAATAGCTAATTTTTGACAAGCATTTTTTTAGCCATTTGCTAATCGTAGTAATTCACAACAAGAAGTAGTAAGTTAGCATGGAGCTAAATTTACAGATACGAAGAATAAGAAAAGAGCGCGGCCTAACAATTTCTCAACTTGCGGAGAAAGTTGGCGTGTCCACACCTCACATGTCTGAGGTCGAAAGAGGCGTTAAGAATCTAAACAACCACTTGATGGAGCGCCTATCGGCTGCGCTAGGTGTTTCACCACCAGAACTCGTTGGTGAGAAGCCGGATGACCAGTGGGATCGCCTTAGAAAGGCTATCGATGAACTTTCCAAGGAAGACGTTGACCGGGTGACTCAGTTTGCTGAAGCTCTTTCTTCCTCTTCAGACCGATCGCATAATCAATAACCTTTTCCCGTTCATCTTCGCTTAAGCGACAGTACAATTCCCATATGTCGGATAACTTTCCGCTCGCCCCATCGACGCAATGTACCAATGCAAACCCCTGTATAAAATATATCTTTCGGCCCCACCCGCGAGATAATCTCACGGTGACACTTTAGGGCGAGATTTATGAAAAATGCAAACTGCTGAATATTAATTCATCGATAGTGGTGGCCGGATTCCGGCCACTCTTGTATGCAGAGAGAGACCAAATCCCGGTGAAGCCCAACATCTTGTGCAATCTGTCGTTGGCTGGCGGGACCATTTGAACGAACGTATTCCTGCACCAGGGCGCAGTTCAGATCCCCGTAGTGTTCTTTCAAGCGTAAAAGAAGCCGCAGATTCGAATCTGCATTGCCCAACCTGGCCAGACCGTCGCACCCCCTACTGTACCGCGCTAAACCTATTAACGTGTGCTTATTATGGAATATGTTGGCGTATTGTCAGTGTCAGGGTGAGAGTTGGGGTATCTTCGAAAACCAAAGTATAGCAGGCAGTTGCGTGTCAAGAATTATGAAGCTTGCCGCGCTAACAGTAATTTAACTTGAATAGACACAATGTAGCCATCATAATGATAGGTAATGCAGGGGTAGTTCGGGGCTCTTTGAGGGGAGGCGAGAACCTAGACCACCCATCAATATGATAGGTTTTTTCGCTTGACTGACACCAACAAATTGTCCTACCGACTGCAAAACGAGAACTTGACCAAACAGGTGCGCCATTATTCTAGGGACACTAAGAACATTATGGTTTCCATCCATGCTGAAGACCGGATGTACGAACGGAACATTAGCTACGATTTGACCTTGGATGTGCTGAGGACCGGAACAGTTGAGTACCAAGAAACTGATAGGAAAGGAAATTCCGTTGTTCGAGTGACAAAAGCATCGCTCGGACAAAGAAGCGCAAGCGTGATCACCGCGGTTGTTACACAAAGTAAGCAACTCATACTGATCACAGTTATGTGGGATGACAATAAATGACCGAGATACTTTCATTTTGCAGAGGCAACGAGCAGCCAGAACGTGAACCGCACCATTATAGAGCGTGCGGCGTTGATGGCATCTATCTGCATGATGGGTTCACCATTGTGGAAGATGATCTGTATGGTCCATCTGTGATTATCGAAGACGCAGATGAACTCCACAAACGCATTGGGCTTGAGATCGTGCTATCTCGCCCGCATCTAAACGCGCGAGACGTGCGTTTTCTGCGTGAGCAGATGAAGAAATCGCAAGTTGCGCTGGCAAACGAGATTGGTGTGTCAGAGCAAATGATCGCCCGATATGAGAAGATTGACCAGACAGATATCACAGGCCCTGCGGACCGGTTGCTTCGCGCCCTGTATGTGTCGCACCTGTTCCCAGAGCAGCAGGCTGATATCATGGGAGTAATCATTGGCCTCTATCAAGAGAGTGAAGCCAATGTGGAGAACCTGGTCTTTAGCCGCGCAAAGCGGCATTGGGAAAAGATCAATGATCCAAGAGGATTCGCGACAGCCTAACCCTCCCGATTAGGTGAAACGAGACCCCGCCCCGGCGGGGTTTTTCTTTGCGCGATAGGTATGGCTGGTTCGAGGATCGAATGAGCCATACCGTTATTCTGGTAAGATCTATTTACCCCCACGCGACTTGCGCTGGAGAAGTACCACAGGCCTCAAGCCGCCCGGCCAAAGCGATCAGCTTACCCTTCGTGGCGGCAATTTCACCTTCCAGATCCGCCCCGGAAAGGCTGGAAACAGGGACGCCAATCAGGAACACACCCAAAGCATCACCCGAGACTGCATTTTTTTGAGCAGCCACCAAAGACGGCACTTTGGCCGATTCCTGTTTGTAGAGATCAGCGGCGCGCTTGCAAGATATCTCAGAATATGTATCGCCAAAGGAAACTGGGGCTATTGATGCAGGCTGCTGCGCGCAAGCCGCAAGCAAAACGACCGATGATAACCCCAAAACAATCTTGAACATGTTAATCCTCATTAACCAATGTGTGACTGATAACGTAAACTAGATGCTATATTGAGACTTTGCCCGAAATCAAACACGTTAACAAATATATTGGTTTTCGAATGTTAGACGACCGACTTTGCGCATCACGCTCGTGTGGGGTGCTGGGCGTGCCGTACCACTGTACATTTTCCAAGGATTGACGCGTCTGATTCTAGCGTTGCTATCAAGTGCAGCAAAGTTTTTAGCTATTAGCTAATTTATCTATTGACCACCTATTTAGCTATTTGCTAACTTCCTTCTTGTGACGAGAGGGAGACGATATGCTTACAGCCAACGACATTCATTACCGCAACGGTGTTTCAGAACGCCCGCGCTTTGTTGTCTTTCAGCGTATGACGGACCTAAACACTGGTGAGATCTTCTGGGCGGCGTTGACAACGGCAGCCGACGCGAATGAAGTGCTTTTCAAGGCCAATCTCAAGCCGATGTATCCTGACGCCGCGCATAAGCGCTTTGTGCTTGGCACGACCTTTGAGGAAGCCGGTAACCTCATCCGTTCGGGGCATCATTTCACCGACGCAGAGGTTGCGATCTACCGCAGCCCCTACCCGCCCATGGCGGCGGAGTGATGGCGATGACCCACCTCCCCCTCTCCCCCGCGCCTATCGAGCAGGCGCAAGACCCGGCAGGACCTACCAAAGCCAATCCTGCTCACGGAACAAAGGCGCGTTCCTGTCGGGGCAATTTAGGCGCAGTAACCAGTGTTGTTGGTGACGAGTTTGCGTCAGAGGCCACTCCCAGGCCCCAGAGGGTGGGAGGCCCTTCATCAGTTTCAGAGATCCCCACGTTAGGTGGCGGAGCCCGGTTTGCGAGAGCGCCGGGAATCCATGTGCCTGTCCGGCAGTCAGGAAAAGACACCTATAGCGAAAGGTGCGCATGGAACTCAGCATCCGGTGACGACCGGACTGCGCGGTGTGCCGGCACTACCAGCGCCGAAAGCGTAGAGGGTCGTTTGTTCGACTCACAGGGGGTGGAAATCCCCCACACCATTCAAGCTGCTTTCGAGCGCATGAACGCCGCGCAGATGCGCCGTGACGCCAGCGAGAGCCTGCCGTTTGGGGCCAAGCTGCTGATCGGCCTGTTCTGCGGCCTGCTGGCAGTCTCAGCCTCCCATGCGCACCGAACCTATGTCCTGCAGATGAATTGGGAGCGGATCAATGAGTGACTTCCGCTTCATCCCCGACCTGTCTCACTCCAAATACGAGGACGCGGAATACCGTCGCTCGGTGGGGAACATCCTCAACCTCTTGATACTGATGGTCATTGCCTTGGCGTTTGTCACTGTTTTTTGGGCCTACCAGATCTCGCAACCGTTGTCCCGGGATTGCGAGTACGACCTCGGCGGGTGTCACGCCTCTATCCCGCCTGCCGAGGTCAACAACACATTCCAGTTTCAGCCCTGAAAGGAGACCTGAGCTATGAGTACCCTTGCCAAGATCGATGAGACACCCACACTTCCGGCTGATCCAATGGTTTCCATGATCGAGCGCGTGGCCTTAGACCCCGGCGCAGACATCGACAAGCTGGAACGAATGCTTGCGATGAAAGAACGCTTAGAAGACAAAGCGGCTGAGACCTCATTCAATGAGGCCAAGGCCGATGCTCAGGCTGAAATGCCAGCTATCGCCGCGCGGCACGACAACGACCAGACACGCAGCAAATTCGCAAAACTCAAAGACATTTACGACGAGTGCAAGCCAGTCCTTGCCAAGCACGGGTTCAGCTTTAGCGCTGTTCCGGTCATCGGCGGGCGCGACGGATACATCAACATGCGTTGGACGTTGAGCCGCGCTGGTCACTCCGTCAGCGACGTGTCCGAGATTCCTATTGATGACCGCGGAATGAAGGGTGCTGCGAACAAAACACAGACCCACGCCTATGGCAGCACTACGTCTTACGGTCGCCGCTACTTGTTTTGCGCCGTGTTCGATATTGCCATCGGCGATGACAATGACGGAAATGGTGCTAGCGCGGTCGAGACAGTCAGCCCCGAACAATACATAGCGCTGCGCGACAAGCTTGAAGAAAGCGGAATGGAGCCCCGCAAGTTCCACATGGCGTTTGGGCACAAAAGCCCAGACACCGCAGATCTACAGCAATTTCCGGCGACTTTGTTTGAAGACGCCATGGGTCGCCTCAACAAGTACGTGGAGGCGAAAACCAATGGTTGAGCAAGGCAGCGCAGAATGGCACCAGGAGCGGCTTGGAAAGGTTACGGCATCGCGAATAGCTGATGTGATGATGAAGCCCGCAACGGCGTGTTATCAGAACTACCAAGCTCAGCTTATTTGCGAACGTCTGACTGGCCAGCCGACCGAGATGTTCACCAGCGCGGCCATGCAGCACGGCACAGATACCGAGCCGCAGGCGCGGGCAATGTATGAACTGACGTGCGGCGTTGATGTGGCCGAGGTCGGTTTCATCCCGCACCCATCGCTTGCCATGACTGGCGCGAGCCCTGATGGCCTCATAGGAGATGTGGGTCTTGTGGAAATCAAATGCCCGCAGCCTGCAACCCACATCAAGACGATCACTGGCAAAAACATCGACCGCAAGTATCTGCTGCAAATGCACTGGCAGATGATCTGCACAGGTCGGGACTGGTGTGACTTTGTTTCTTTCTGCCCAGCCCTTCCCCATGACCTGCAGCTTTTCGTCAAGCGCGTAGAGCCTGACGCCGAACTATCCGAGGAAATCACTAAGGCGGTGACACAATTTATCGCAAACGTAGGCGCCATGACGGACGCGCTCACAAAGATATCTAAGGAGGCTGCATGACGTTCCTCGAAACTCTCGAAAAAGTGAAAGCGGACGCCGAACAGTGCAACAGGCGCCTTAGAGCGGTGACAGGCGTTGGCCAAAAGCCCAACTACGGCGCAGGCCAGGGGAGAACCAAACCTGTCATTCAAAGGCGCTTGGCGGTTCGACAGATGATGCACTCCATGACCATTGCAGACATGGCAGAGCACCTTGGCGTGAGCGTTTCCACCATCAAAGGCGACATCATCACCAACAGAACGGAGGATGAAAATGCAAGCCGTAGCTGATGCCGTTGATGTGTATTTCAAGCGCGAAGCCGAGGCAATGACGACGCCTCAAGGTGCGGATCATTCCGAACTTATCGAGCAGGTCGCAGTGGAAACAGGCATCGAAACCGATGTCCTAACCGAGGCCATCTTAGACGCCTCCATCATGGGCGCGAACTGATGCCCCATCGCGTGATCGACACCAAAGACGACCTGTCCGAATTCACCCGGTTCCTTGGCAACTTGAAACTGCCGATCACTGTGGAATGGGTTCAGGGGCGAGATCGCACCAAGGACCAAAACTCCCTGCAGTGGCTCTGGGCCGCTGAGGTTGCCCAACAGCTTGGCGACAGGGATGCGGCTGATGTGCAGGCCGATTGGAAGTTGCGCCACGGTGTCCCGATCATGCGTGAAGACAGCGCAGAGTTCCGTGAAGCCTATGACTCGATGATCAAACCCCTGCCCTATGAGACCAAACTGCGCGTCATGCGTGATCTGGACTTCGGTGTGACCCGCCTGATGAAGGTTCGGCAGATGGTCCGATACATGGACACCATTCAGCGCGAGAGCCTTCAGATGGGGCTACACCTGACCGATCCCGATCCCGAGCTGGCCAAGTACCAGAGCCGCTATCGCCAGAAAGACGCGGCATGACGGGCCGAGCGACCAAAGAATGGATCGGCGCCACGCCTGACACGCGCGTACCGCATCGCGTTCGCCTGAGGGTGTTTGAAGCTCACGGCGGCATGTGCGGCATCACCGGGCGTAAAATCCAACCCGGTGACGCTTGGGATATCGACCACGTCCAGGCATTGGCCATCGGTGGCGAGAACCGCGAAAGCAACCTGCAACCGGCGCTGAAAGAGGTTCACAAGGCTAAAACTGCAAACGACGTCGCTCGGAAATCCAAAGATCGCCGTGTTCGCTCAAAACATCTCGGAATCCACCAGTGCAAGACACCCCTGCCCGGTGGTCGCAATTCCAAATTCAAACGCAAGATCGGCGGCGGCGTCGTTCTGCGAGACGAAGATTGAACACCTTGCATGGTGCCGGGTGCCCCTTCCCGTTGGTGAGTGGCGGGAAGGGGAAAAGGAGACAACCGTGGGAACGGCCAAAAGCATACAGGAGCATTCGCGAGTGAATACTGAGATACATTCGATCAGCGGCGCTGTGATCGCCCAAGCGGCAATCCGATACCGGCGGTGAGGGCCGGCTGGTCAGAAAATGACCCTACCCCATGACCCGCTTATCCCTTGAGAAGAAGGACGAGACACAGGAGGGAATATGAGTTTCCAGTTTCCACCACGACTGATGCAGGCAAAGGCTGCCGCGTACTATTTGGGTGTCTCGACATCCAAGTTCCGCGGCCTCGAATTGCCCTGCAAAAAAGACGGTGGAAACAAGTTATACGATATCGCCGACCTTGACGCCTATGCCGACAATCTCCCTTATGAGGGCAAACAGGGGCAAGAAAACACATGCGACAGGGTATTCGGTTGAAGGGCATCAAACGGATAACCAAGCCAAATGGCAGCGTTTATGTCTATCGCCGTGTCGGTGGGTCTTTGGTTCCCCTGCCGAATCTTCCCGAAAATGACCCGCGTTTTCTTGAGGCGTATCTTGCCGCCGGAAGTGCTGAACCCGAAAAAAAACTGCGCGCAAAAGCGGGGACGATTGCCGCAGCTATTGAAGCCTTCAAGGGCTCCAAATCTTTTGAGGGCCGCGCACCAAGCACGCAAGTAGTTTGGCGGCGTATTCTCGATCAGATGAGCGAAGCCTACGGCGTCAGCAAAATCACGGATCTGCGCACCTATCACATCAACAAGGATCTCGCGAAGGTATCAGCCGGAGCGGCCCGCCCCCGTCGGACGATCTGGCGCGCCCTTCTGGAGTACACAAAAGAACAAGGTGCGATCGACACCAACCCGGCGCGGGATGCTGTAATCTCGAAATACGACCCGAAGCCACATCAGCCCTGGACGGCCGCCGACATAAGTAAGTTCCGAAAGCATTGGGCAATCGGCACACCGGAGCGGCAGGCAATGGAAGTCGTATTTTGGACCGGAGCGAGATGCGTTGATGCGCGAACCCTTGGGTGGCAGAAAGTTGAAGACGGAATACTGGAATTCGTCCAGCAAAAGACCGGCGGGACTGCCGTTGTGCCGATCACTGCCCCGCCACCGCCCCTACTTGAAACCGACCAGAAGATGTTCCTCGATAGCATCAGCGGCGACATGATTTGGATCACCACGCGCAATGGAAAGCCGCGAAGTCAGAAGGCATTGTCTCAGTTCATCAGCGCGGCCGCGTCATCTGCAGGGCTGCCCGACGACAGAACTGCCCACGGTTTGCGAAAGGCCCGAGCGATGTCTCTCGTCTACGCAGGATGGACACCACACCAGATCGGGGCTTGGACAGGCCACGACAGCCTGAAAGAGATCGAGGATTACACCAGGGATGTGAACAAAAGGGCGCTGGTTTCTGGTGAAAGAAAAGTCCTAGACATAAGGAAGCGATAGTGCCTCGCAAAAAACAATCCGAAAAAGAGAACGAACAAAGAATGAATTTGGGAAACCGCTTGAAAACCAAGTGGAAACCAGCTGGATAAGCATTTGATTTGTATTCATAATATTTGTTGAATGGCGCACCTGAGAGGATTCGAACCTCTGGCCTCTGCCTTCGGAGGGCAGCGCTCTATCCAGCTGAGCTACAGGTGCCTGAGCCGTTAGCTAACCTTGTTCCGGTCCGGGTGCAACTGAAAATCGACCCGGATCAAACAGGTTTCACGCGAACAGATCATGCGCAAGTTCAAGCGCTTCGATCAGGGTATCGACCTCATCTTTCGAGTTATAGAGACCAAAACTTGCGCGGCATGTCGCGGTTACTCCGAGGAAATCCATCAATGGTCCAGCACAATGGTGCCCGGCCCGAACAGCGACGCCCTTTTTATCCAAAATCGTCGAAATGTCATGTGCGTGGCCTGCACCGTCCAAAGTGAAGCTAAAGATCGCCGCTTTGTCCGGCCGTGTCCCCTGAAGCTGAATCCAGTTCAGCCCCGCAAACCTCTGCATCGCATAGTCTCGGATCTCGGCCTCATGAGCAGCAACGTTGTCCATCCCCAAATCCATCAGATAGTCCAGAGCGACGCCCAGTCCGATGGTTTGCACGATGCCAGGAGTTCCCGCCTCGAATTTCATCGGTGGATCATTGTAGATCACCTGATCCTTGCTGACCTCTTTGATCATGTCACCGCCACCGATAAACGGGCGCATTTCGGCCATCCGGTCAGATTTGATGTAAATCGCTCCCGATCCCGATGGGCCATAAAGCTTATGCCCGGTGATGGCGTAGAAATCGCAGCCGATATCCTGGACATCGACCGGCATATGCACGGCGCCTTGACTGCCATCCACCAGCACCGGGACGCCTTTGGCATGGGCGCCTTCGGTGATTGCTTTGACATCCACAACCGTGCCCAACACGTTCGAACAATGGGTCACCGCGACCAGCTTGGTTTTTGGACCGATGGCATCAATGACAGCTTGCGGATCAAGCCCACCATCCGCATCCACATCCACCCATTTCAGCACCACTCCCTGACGCTCGCGCAGGAAATGCCAGGGTACGATGTTTGCATGATGCTCCATCACACTCAGGACGATCTCATCCCCGGCCTGAAGACGCGGCATCGCCCAGCCATAGGCGACCAGATTGATGCCTTCGGTCGTGCCCGAGTTCAGAACAATCTCATCTTCATCCGTTACGCCCAGAAATCGGGCAATAGTTCCACGAACGGATTCGTATTTCTCGGTCGCCAGATTGGACAGATAGTGCAGCCCGCGATGCACATTTGCATATTCTTCGGTATAAGCCCGCGTCACAGCGTCAATGACAACCTGTGGCTTCTGAGCTGATGCTCCATTGTCCAGATAGGTCAGCGGCTTGCCGTTTACCTCTCGGGACAGGATCGGAAAGTCAGCGCGAATTTTCTGCAGATCGAACATCGTATTTTTCTTCCCTAGACCGGGCCGCTGGGTGTGAACATGAGGACAAATGAGATTGAAATCAGTGCGGATAACAGAATGACCCCAAAAGATTTCAGCATCGAGTTGAACTTATGAGCTTCATTCAGGAAATGCATTGAGACGTAAAGGCTGACAAGTGCGGTCGCCAGCAAAAACATGACCATCATAAATGGAACAACCATCGAAACGATCAGCGTCACCGACATCGCTGCGATCTGAAGGAATTGCAGCCAGATCGTCAGGATCAGGATATCTTTGAATGTCGCAACGCCCCCGATAGTACGACCAACAAAAAGAAGAGCCACCACGCTGAGCAGCATCGCGCCTGACGAACGTAGAAGGTTCAGAATAACAGGATCAGAAACGGGAAGCGGTTCACCTTGCGGGACAGGGACCATCTGTTCGATACCAATTTGGATGGCACCGTTCAGAACGACAGCCAAAAAGAATGCCAGCCAGACAACTTCACGCCCGGGACGCAGATCCAGCAACCGTCTTGCCGCTTCGGCAGGGTTGGTCAGGGTCAGAACAGCAATCTGACTCAGCACGGCCGGATTCATTCCGCATACCTTTGCGCTTGCCTAAGGCCCGAAAACCAGAACCACAGGAATACGACGAACCAAACCAACCCGACAGTGGTCATGGTTGTCCCCGGACCAATAAAACCAGCGACAAGGCCGTTCAGCAAAATCAACGGCGTCGAGGATAGTAACGCCCAGAACAGAGCCAACCTTGCGCCATAGGCAGTCCCCTTTCCGCCGAACAGACGCGCCGCACCGTGGGACACGAAGGCCAGAAGGTAAAAGAACAGCGGCAAGATAATGACAGTTCCAAGCAAGGCACCGCCCAACAGCATGTTAAGTTCGAGGTCTTCGAGATGCGCCCGCCGGGACAAACGTGGCAGTTGCGCAATGAATGCCACCACGCAGAACGCCATTACAAAGACCAAAGCGCGGTCCTCACGTTCGCCCAAATCCAGAAGCCGGCTTACAACCCGGCCTGGTCCACGGTATGTGGCCACTATATCCGACGTTACCGGCATCAGCTTCGCCGAGAAAGCCAGCCTTCAAGGCGGTCAACCATAGCCTCCGCAAGGCCTTCATCCTCGATCTCTTCCACAGCCTCGGCTAGGAACGACAAAGTCAGCAAATTTGTTGCCTCTTTGACGGGCACACCCCGAGACCGCAGGTAGAACAGAGCCGTTTCATCAAGCGCACCTGATGTCGAACCGTGCGAACAGACTACGTCATCGGCATAGATCTCAAGCTCGGGCTTGGCGAGGAACTGACTATCATCATCCAGCAGCAAAGACTGGCTGATCTGATACCCGTCTGTTTTCTGGGCGCCCTCTTTCACAAGGATCTTGCCCTGAAACACGCCGGTCGCGCCGTTCCGCAGCACCTTCTTGAACACCTGGCGGCTTTCGCAACCAACCGCGTCATGGGTGACGAACACCGTGTCGTCATGGTGAAAATCGCCATCTCCGACGCAGGCACCGGCCACGTGCGCCACCGCATCATCGCCGGTCAATTCGATCACCTGTTCGTTCCGGGTCAGAACACCGTTCATAGTCAGGGTGAAGGATTTGTAGACAGAATTGGCACCCAACCGTGTAAACATATGCGTCGCCGCACGACGCTCGTGGTCACGACCCTGGGCCCGCACATGGTGCAGCGAGCCACCATCGGCAATGTCAATTTCCATACATTTGTTGAAACGCGATGCCGCCGGCCCGTTTTCGAGAATGGTAACCTCGGCGTCAGTTTCGACCCGCACTACGTGATGCAGGATCGCATCCGAATCCTCGGACGCATGGCGATAGATCAGGCTGATCGGTTTCGATGGCTTACCGGTCACATGGATGGCCACGCCGTCTGATGCAAATGCGGTGTTCAATGCGGCCAGCGGGCGCTGAACCGGGACTTGTCCATTTGCTTCAAGAACGCCGTACAAGTCTTTGGCCCAATGGATATCTTTGCAGCAAATATCTTCAAGCCGGTCGATCGAAACACCTTCGAGTGTCAGATCATCGGACTCTTCCGGATTGAACACTCCGTCAACGAAGACAATCTTCAAGCGGTCGAATTCATCGAACATTTGCGGTTCGTCCGACTCGAACAGCGCCGCATGCGCTGCATCAGCCGATACGAGCGTATCGGGTTGGGTGTATTTCCAGTACTCGTCGCGCCGGCTGGGCAAGCCCATTTGGCGCACACGGGCAATTGCGTCCTCGCGCGCAGCGCGAGTACATCCGGCATCGGGCAACGACAGGACGGCCAACCGCTCCTCTGTCGCAGTCTGTTTTGCTTGGGGCAACGCCATCAGTTCACCTCGGCCAGAATGTCGGCATAACCGTTGTTTTCAACCTCAAGTGCCAACTCGGGACCGCCAGTTTTTACAATCCGCCCATCGGCCATGATATGCACGACATCAGGTTTGATGTGGTCCAGAAGGCGCTGATAATGCGTGATAACAAGGAAACCACGCGCTTCGTCGCGCAGCGCGTTCACGCCCTCGGCAACCAGTTTCATCGCGTCTACATCCAAACCGGAATCTGTCTCGTCCAGAATGCACATTTTGGGCTCGAGCATGGCCATTTGCAGTATTTCGTTGCGCTTTTTCTCACCGCCAGAAAAGCCAACATTCACAGGGCGCTTCAGCATATCCGCATCGATCTTTAACGATTTGGCCTTGGCGCGCACCTCTTTCAGGAAATCGGCTGCTGAAAGCTCTTCTTCCCCGCGGGCCTTGCGCTGTGAGTTCACAGCGGTGCGCAGAAAGGTCATGTTGCCAACGCCCGGGATTTCAACCGGATATTGGAACGCCAGGAAAACACCGGCTGCTGCGCGCTCTTCCGGTTCCATCTCGAACAGGTTCTCACCACCAAGGGTCGCCGAGCCTTCGGTCACTTCATACCCATCCCGACCGGACAGCACATAGCTGAGCGTCGATTTGCCCGAGCCATTCGGCCCCATGATCGCATGTACCTTGCCAGCCTCAACCTTCAGGTCGACACCTTTGAGGATTTGCTTGTCTTCTTCTTCAAGTTTGACGTGCAGGTTTTTGATTTCCAGCATGTTTATTTCCTTTGGCGTATCGCAAGAGGGTCATGCCCCCTGTATGTTCTGAATTCAGGGAAAGTCGGGATTAACCCACAGATCCTTCGAGACTGATGGCCACCAACTGCTGGGCCTCCATCGCAAATTCCATTGGCAGTGCCTGTAGCACGTCCTTGCAGAACCCGTTGACAACAAGGGCCACGGCCTCTTCCTCGTCCATTCCGCGCTGACGGCAATAGAACAGCTGATCATCATCGACCTTCGACGTCGTCGCTTCATGCTCGACGCGCGATGAGTTGTTCTTGACCTCGATATAGGGCACCGTATGCGCCCCGCATTTGTCGCCGATCAGCAAGCTGTCACACTGGGTGTAATTGCGGCTGTCCTTGGCTTTTGGATGCATCGAGACCAACCCGCGATAGGTGTTCTGCGCCTTGCCCGCGCTGATCCCTTTCGAAACGATCCGAGACTTGGTGTTCTTGCCGAGGTGGATCATCTTGGTGCCAGTGTCGGCCTGCTGATAGTTATTGGCAATCGCGATCGAATAGAACTCACCTTGGCTTTCATTGCCGCGCAGGATGCAGGACGGGTATTTCCATGTCACGGCAGAGCCGGTCTCCACCTGCGTCCACATCACCTTGGACCGGTCGCCGCGGCAATCCGCGCGCTTGGTCACAAAGTTATAGATGCCGCCCTTGCCATTCTCATCCCCGGGGTACCAGTTCTGAACGGTCGAGTATTTTACCTCGGCATCTTCCTCGATGATGATTTCGACCACGGCAGCATGCAGCTGCGCAGTGTCGCGCTGAGGCGCAGTACAGCCTTCCAAGTAGCTGACATAGCTGCCTTTATCGGCGATGATCAGGGTGCGTTCAAACTGACCGGTGTTCTCCGCATTGATGCGGAAATAGGTGCTCAGCTCCATCGGGCAGCGTACGCCCGGCGGGATGTAGACAAATGACCCGTCCGAGAACACGGCCGAGTTCAGCGTGGCATAGAAATTATCGGATACCGGAACCACAGTGCCCAGGTATTTCTTGACCAGCTCGGGGTGTTCCCTGATCGCTTCAGAAATCGAACAGAAGATCACACCTGCCTTTTTCAGTTCGGCCTGAAAAGTTGTGCCAACGGACACCGAGTCGAACACCGCATCCACGGCCACTTTGCGCCCTTCGACGGGCATATCCTCGGCACCTTCGACGCCAGCCAGAATCATCTGTTCTTTCAGTGGGATACCAAGCTTTTCGTAAGTAGCCAGCAGCTTCGGATCCACCTCATCCAGCGATTTCGGCTTTACCTCCATCGATTTCGGACGGGCATAGTAATACTGGTTCTGGAAGTCGATTTCGGGATAGCTGACCATCGCCCATTTCGGCTCTTCCATCTTGGTCCAGCGTTCGAACGCGGCCAGACGCCATTCGGTCATCCATTCCGGTTCTTCATTCTTGTCCGAGATCAGACGGACGATATCGGGGTTCACGCCTTTTGGGGCGTATTCCATCTCGATATCGGTGTTCCAGCCGTATTTATAAGTTCCGGCCTCGCGCACCGCATCAACGGTTTCCTGATCGACACCTTCTTTTACCTGAGTCTGGTCCAAAGCGGCCATGACTTATCCTCCGTCAGATCACGCGGCACGCGCGCGATGCTTTTTCTCTTTTTCCAGCCACGTATCCGCGAAACGCAGCACATCATCTTCTGTCGTCCAAGGGCCGAGCGATACGCGAATTGCGCTGGCTGCCGTTACCTCGTCATATCCCATTGCCGTCAGAACTCGGCTGGTCTTTACCTTGCCACTTGAACAGGCCGAACCTGCGCTGATCGCAAATCCAGCCAGATCCATCTGCATAACCTGCGTCTCCCCTTTCCATCCGGGAGTTGCAAAACACAAAGTGTTGGGGAGTCGCTCCTGATCTTTCCCGACAAAAATAGTCGCTTTCGATCCGGCCTCAAGAGCGTTCTCTAGAATATTTCTAAATTTAGCAACATTTTCCCAAACACCGTTAGCCAGATCTTTCACTGCGGCCTCGGCAGCGGCACCAAAACCCGCGATTCCAACAACGTTTTCCGTCCCGGAGCGCCGGCCCATTTCCTGCCCGCCACCAACAGCAAGCGGGTTGATGTCCAGCCCTTGTTTTAGGATCAGAGAGCCAACACCCTTAGGACCGCCGATTTTATGCGCCGAAAGAACCGCCATATCCGCATCGCTCCAGGCGAAGGAAAAGGGAATACGGCCAACAGCCTGTGTAATATCCAGCAACAACCAATCGGCGCGCCGTGCGCCATAGGGCCACTGACCTTCGACCTTTTTCGGTGGCAAGGTAACGATACCTGTTTCTGAATTCGCCAACCCCATTGCTAAGATGTGACCAGGTCCGAACGGGCGTTCGTCGCAGTTCGATAGATCAAGATGCGACCAAAGCGCGTCATGCGCCGTTGCATCGACGAACACATCGCAATTATTCGGTCTATTCTGCAGGACCCGAGCCGCTTCGGTCGCACCTGAGGTGAAAATAACTTCCTGCGGTCGGCACCCGACAGCTTCGGCCACCTGCGCCCGTGCACGCTCGACCATGGCCTTTGCCGCTCGTCCTTCAGCGTGAACCGAGGAAGGGTTACCGATCTGATCCATTGCCGTGATCATCGCATCGCGCGCTTCGGAGCGAATTGGCGTTGTGGCGTTATGATCAAGGTAAACACGATTCATGGATGCACCTTTTGGCAACCAAAGGGACTTGGACAAAGCAAATTCATCTTACTCGTCCACGACCGCGAACAGATTGGGAACAGCCGGACAGGGTGCCAAGTCGTTCCTGATCACATCAGAAAGCCGCGTTTGATGCAGAAACACATAAACATGGGCACTCAGCCCTTCCCACAATCGGTTGGTCAGCGATTGCGCACGACTGCCCGATGAGGCCCCGGATGCCCCTGCCCCTTTTTTCAACGCGTCTACAGTTTCGTCGACGGCGGACAGAATTTCGACTACACGGATTTCCGACGCAGGGCGCGCCAACCGATAACCTCCGCCCGGACCGCGCACTGACGAGACAAGCTCGGCCCGGCGCAGCTTTACGAACAGCTGTTCAAGATAAGGCAACGAGATGTCCTGCCGTTCGGAAATTTCGCTCAGCGTTACCAGTCCGTCAGAAGACTGAAGAGCGATATCAGCCAAGGCCACCATCGCGTAACGACCCTTGGTCGAAAGCTTCATTCTCATTCCCTTATGGCAGTTAACGCGCGAAATCATTGACGCCGCCGCTGCCAGTGCGTATCTCCGACTGACAGCGCCCTTGCGCCGACTATCACAATTAGAACCGTTCTAAGGTGTCCGACGATTATCGTCAAGTATTTCCGGACACCCAGAAGAAAAAGACAGGACCTATGCACACATGCCCGAGGTGATTTTTCCCGGACCCGAAGGCCGCCTGGAAGGCCGCTACCACCCGCAAAAGGAAAAAGACGCACCGATCGCCATCGTGTTGCACCCGCATCCTCAATTTGGCGGGACCATGAACAACAAGGTGGTCTATAATCTGCACTATGCGTTCTACAACATGGGTTTCACCGTGTTGCGGTTCAACTTTCGCGGTGTTGGCCGCAGCCAGGGCGAATATGACCAGGGCGTAGGCGAGCTGAGTGATGCGGCATCGGCACTGGACTACCTGCAGTCGATGAACAACAATTCGAAACACTGCTGGGTCGCAGGGTTCTCGTTCGGAGCCTGGATCGGGATGCAACTGCTTATGCGCCGCCCTGAGATTACCGGTTTCATCAGCGTTTCTCCGCCAGCCAACATGTATGATTTCTCGTTCCTGGCGCCCTGCCCCTCTTCGGGTCTGATTATCAACGGATCCTCTGATCGGGTAGCCCCGCCTGCAGACACCACTGCATTGGTTAACAAGCTGCATGAACAGAAGGGCATCACAATCACCCATAACGAAGTTGAGGGTGCAGACCACTTCTTTCAGGATCGCCACATGGATACGCTGATCACTGATGTAAGTGACTATGTGAAACGGCGGCTGACAGAGAACACGCGCTAATGTCCGACACGATCATCAGGCTTGCTTCCAAGCTGGCCGAAGACACAATGAAAGTGATGGACGAAACCGGAAACGACCGCTTCTTCATGGAAGTTGGCGAAGTGATCGGGGCGTCCTCACAAACATTGGAAGAAGCATTCCTGACCGAGATCCGTGTCCGGATGGCCGAACGTAAGGCCCGCAAGTTTGTCGTCGAGAAATTGACCGAACATCGGTCAAAACTGAAAGCTATAGAAAAACAATGACGCAAAGATTGTCCGCGCAAATCGACTTCCTTAAACGCGCGGACAGGCTGAAATCTGTCAATCGTGCCAACGCCTTGTTGGATCAGTCCCGCCCAGAGAACGCGGCTGAGCATAGTTGGCAACTGGCGCTTTGGGCCCTGGTTTTGGAACCGGTTGCAGGGCCAGACGTGAATATCGACCGCGTGATCAAAATGCTACTGCTGCATGATCTGGTCGAAATCATCGTAGGCGATCACCCGATTCACCTGAAAACAGATTGGAAAGCACTGGAATTGGCGGAACAAACAGCTGCTGAAGAGCTGTTTGGCATGCTGCCTGCTGATCAGGCCACGACGTTTCTGGCTCTTTGGCAAGAATTCGAGGCCGACACCACTCCGGACGCGAAATTCGCCAAGATTCTGGATCGGTCGCAACCGATGTTTCAGGTGCTGTGTGCAGAACGGCCAAACCCAGAGCATTTAGCTGTCGTGAATGACAACCTGAAACAAGGTCGCGCTGCCTATCTGCAACAAGCTTTCCCGGACGCATATAATCTTGCCCAAGCACTGCTGAATGGAGGCAAACTCGAAACCTCCGAGCTTTCTTTGCGTTTGGGTTTCTTGTCCGAAACTGACCAACTCAAATCGGTTCAGCGCGCATCGCGTCTGCTCTATGATGACCGGTTTGAGAATTCAGCCGAACATTCCTGGCACATCATGCTTTTTGCCTGGGTCCTGTCCGAATATGCAGCCCCTTCCGTTTCTGTAAACCGCGCCCTCAGAATGCTTTTGCTGCACGACATTGTTGAAATTGACGCCGGTGATCACCCAATTCATGGGCAGGTCGACCACGCGGCACAAGCCGCCGAGGAACTTGCTGCGGCGCAAAGGTTGTTTGGAATGCTCCCAGAGGTGCAAAATCAAGAATTCATGTCGATCTGGCAGGAGTTTGAACAGGCCGAAAGCCCCGATGCCTGTTTCGCCAAAGCGATTGATCGCTTCCAGACCCCGGTTGGCAACCTCGAGACAGGAGGCGGTTCCTGGATTGATTACAACGTCACATACGAACAAATCCACAGCCGTGTCGGCACGGTGATTATTCCCGGTGCACCAGCCCTGTGGGCATGGCTGGATCCGTTACTTCGGGGTTACTTTTCTGAGACTGCAGAAAGCTGAAAACACAGCGGAAAAAGGAGCATAACACCCCTTTTTCCTGTATTCGGCAGTCGCTTAAACCGATGTACCAATCAATCGCTCAACATTTCGGGCTGCTTTTGTTTCGACGGACCCCCCGCCAGCAAGCCACCCAAGCGCAACAATAAGTGCCGAAAGAGCGATGACGTATTTTGCAAATTTCGTCATGGCGATACTCATAAAAAAAACACGATAAAACGCGGACAAAGTATCACATTGCCGAAAATCCACATAGTCGGGTAATCCTGACCCCTGACGGATGCCAGAAAACTCCTGCTATCGCTTGCGGGTATCGGTCATTTCGTGCTCAACCCAATGCAACCTTATTGAATGCGAGACCACCGTGCCCAAAGCATATCTTCTACTGCTGTTGGCAGTTGTTGCCGAAACGATTGGTACAACTGCACTTCAGGCCAGCCAGCAATTCAGCCGGTTCTGGCCGTCAGTGCTTGTGGTTGTTGGCTATGGAATTGCCTTTTATCTGATGGCCCTCACGCTCAAATACATGCCGGTTGGTATCGTCTATGCAATCTGGTCCGGCCTTGGAATCGTGCTGATTGCCATCATCGGTTTCATTGTCTTTGGTCAGAGGTTGGATTTACCCGGGATCGCTGGACTCAGCATGATTTTGGGTGGAATACTAATCATACACCTCTTTTCCGGTACAGCAGGACACTGACGATCGGTTAGGGCTGGCATATTTCGCCGAGCCGCGTTATGCGCGCGTCAACTTCCCGTTCAAAGGCTGACCTCTCATGGACCTGCGCAATATCGCAATCATCGCTCACGTGGACCACGGCAAAACAACGCTGGTCGATGAGCTGCTAAAACAATCCGGTGCGTTCCGGGAAAATCAAGCTGTCGCAGAACGCGCCATGGACAGCAATGACCTCGAGCGTGAGCGTGGTATCACCATCCTTGCAAAGGCCACTTCGGTGGAGTGGAAAGGCACGCGGATCAATATCGTCGATACGCCGGGCCACGCCGATTTCGGCGGCGAGGTTGAACGCATCCTTAGCATGGTCGACGGCGTTGTCCTGCTGGTCGATGCTGCCGAAGGTCCGATGCCGCAAACCAAATTCGTGACCTCCAAGGCGCTGGCGCTGGGTCTGCGTCCGATTGTGGTGCTGAACAAAGTCGACAAGCCCGACGCCGAACCAGACCGCGCGCTGGACGAATGCTTTGATCTGTTCGCAAACCTTGGTGCGGATGACGATCAGCTTGATTTCCCTTCAATGTACGCCTCAGGCCGGTCGGGCTGGGCAGATATGGAGCTGGAAGGACCCCGCAAGGATCTGTCAGCACTGTTCGACCTGATCGTTGACCACGTCCCAGCTCCCAAACAGATCGAACGCAAGGACGAACCCTTCCGGATGCTTGCCACGACACTGGGCAGCGACCCGTTCATCGGCCGCATTCTGACTGGCCGTGTCGAAAGTGGTACGCTCAAGGCAGGTGACACCCTCAAGGCGCTCAGCCGGGACGGAACACTTATCGAGAACTTTCGCGCCTCAAAAATCCTGGCTTTCCGCGGTCTGGGGCAGCAACCCATTGATGTGGCCGAGGCGGGCGATATCGTCACCATCGCAGGTATGAGCAAAGCGACCGTGGCAGATTCGCTTGTTGCCCCACAGGTCGAAGACGCTCTGCCCGCGCAGCCGATCGACCCGCCGACAATCACAGTGACCTTTGGTATCAACGATTCGCCCCTTGCCGGCCGAGACGGTAAAAAGGTTCAGTCCCGTGTCATTCGCGACCGTTTGATGAAAGAAGCAGAATCAAACGTCGCCATTCGCATTACCGACACTCCGGGCGGTGAGGCCTTCGAAGTTGCGGGACGCGGCGAATTGCAGATGGGTGTTCTGATCGAAAACATGCGCCGCGAAGGGTTCGAGCTGAGTATCTCTCGCCCACAGGTCCTGTTCCGCGAAGAAGACGGTCAGCGCCTGGAGCCCATCGAAGAAGTCACCATTGACGTTGATGACGAGTATTCCGGCTCGGTCATTGAAAAGATAACAGGTGTCCGCAAAGGTGAACTGGCCGAGATGCGGCCTGCTGGTACGGGCAAAACCCGCATCATCGCCCATGTGCCGTCACGCGGGTTGATCGGTTATCACGGTGAATTCCTGACAGATACACGCGGTACTGGCGTTTTGAACCGTGTGTTCCACGACTGGGCACCGCATAAAGGACAAATTCCGGGCCGCCGCGCAGGCGTTCTGATCTCGATGGAGAACGGACAAGCAGTTGCCTATGCCCTTTGGAACCTCGAAGAGCGTGGCCGCATGTTTGTTGGCCCTCAGACCGATGTATATCAGGGTATGGTTATCGGCGAGCATTCGCGCGACAACGATCTTGAGGTTAACCCGCTGAAGGGGAAAAAGCTGACCAACGTCCGGGCCAGCGGATCGGATGACGCTGTGCGCCTGACACCCCATATTCAGTTCTCGTTGGAAGAGGCGATCGCCTATATCGACGATGACGAACTTGTCGAAGTGACCCCGAACGCAATCCGTCTGCGCAAACGCTTTCTGGATCCGCACGAGCGCAAGCGTATGGCAAGATCTGCCTGATCATTGCAGTGATGCAGTTCACAGATTGGAAACAATAACACAATCGTGACATATTTGCGCACACGCGTATTAAGGCCCATCCTGGAAGGCTCGCTCTCAAAGCGGGCCTTCTTTTTGTTTTACCTACACTTTCCTCTTTAAGTTGTTTCACTTTTAACATTCACAATTTTAGGAAACTTGTAATTCTGGCTCAAAAGGGATGTATTTGTGTCCAAAGTATGGCACCTGTTTGCCTGCCAAGTTTTGAGTAATGAGTATCAAGGAGTAGCGCCATGCGCATTAAGTCTCGCTTACTTTCAATAGTATTTGTTTCAGCAACATTCCCAGTTATTTCAGCTGTATCCGCTTCAGCTTCAGACATGTGTACAATACGAACAGCCAAACAGTCGGTATCGACTGAAACGCTTTGTGCATGTTCTGTCGTAGACGCCCGGATGCTGCGCTATTTGCAGCGACGCTCAGATTTCGAGGACATCTTGTCCCGTACATTGGAGAGTTGCCCAGCTTTTGCAGCAGTTCTGACTGACTTTCCAACCGCATCTATTCTCGGAAATGAGCAACGATCAGGAGACGGCGCTGCTGATGAAAATGGCGGTGGTGGTTCCGGCGGCGGCGGTGGCGGCGGCGGTGGTACCGGCGGCGGCGGTGGCGGCGGCGGCGGCGGTGATACCCGCGGCGGCGGTGGCGGCAATGGTGACGGCAACGATGATGACGACGGTGGTGACGGCGGCGACGGTGGTGACGGCGGCGAAGGTGGCGACGGCGGCGAAGGTGGTGACGGCGGCGAAGGTGGCGACGGCGGCGAAGGTGG
>NZ_JBXWMQ010000022.1:0-61225 GCF_059609905.1 Ruegeria sp. YTSA226 | reverse complement strand
ACAGGTGCCCGAAGGTCTTCCTCTCAGCAATCGCCATCGCAGCTCTCGTCATCTATTGGCTATGAGTCCTGACCCTAAGGTCCAAACTTGGCATTACCAATGGTAATAAGGATCGGTTCGAGGAGGGGCCGGGTTTAACTCCTGCTTTCCGTATCCCAAGGAATTCCGCTAGTGTCGGCACCGACCTGATATGAGTGATGCCGCCACATGATCGAAATCCGCGACCTGCAACTGCTCAGCGCTTTGGCGCGGCACCGGCATTTTGCAAAGGCAGCCGAGGAATGCGGGATTTCCCAGCCTGCGTTTTCTATGCGTATTCGCAACCTAGAGGATCGGTTGGGCGTGTCCATCGTCCGCCGCGCCAACCGGTTTCAGGGCCTGACCGAAGAGGGCGAGATGATCGTCCAGCGGGCGCGGCGCATTCTGGACGACACCAAGGCCTTGGAACAGCAGGTGCAGGCGGCAAAGGGGGAAATCACGGGGACTCTGATACTGGGCGTGATCCCGACTGCAATCGCCTTTACGGGCCGGTTGATCAAGCGTCTACAGCAGGCGCATCCGCGCATCATCACTCGGATCGAAACGATGTCGGCTACGGCCATTCAACATCGGCTGGACGAAGGCAGTCTGGATGCGGGCATCACATATGGCGACAGTATCGGCACCGATTTGCGGCAGGTACAGTCGCTGTATGAAGAAACCTATGTCCTGTTGATCCCGTCTCACATGACAGACGAAACGGGGCCAATTCCCTGGGCGCGGGTCGCCGAATTTCCGGTCAGCCTGCTTGAACCGCAGATGCAGAACCGCCGCATATTAGACCGGATTTTCGCAGAACAGGGCCTGCATCCTCATGTGGTCGCGGAAACCAGCGGGTTCACTGCCTCAATGGTCATGGCGCGTGAGGGATTGGCGGCCACCGTGGTGCCACGCGTGTTAGTACGGGCGTTGGGGGATCTGAAGGGAACAAAGGTTCTGCCTTTGGTCGATCCGGTGGTCAGCAAACCTATCTGTCTGGCGACCCTGACACGCGATCCGGAACTGCCAACGGTTGGAGCGTTGCGCGCGGTGGTGACGTCTTTGCGGTGATAAGGTGTCATTATCGTGCGATTGAAATATGCGATTTGACGATATGCTAGTCTGATGAGACACGGGGCCTGAATCGGAGGGCATCATGGCACCATTAGATACCAAGCCATCAGGCGCGCCAAAGGGCGTCTGGAAGTCAGGTAAAGGCAAGGGGCGGCACACACCCAAAGGCCGTCAGTTCACGGATGAGGCACAGGCCGAGATCACGCGCCTGCTGGGCGATCGTCCCCGCCGTCGCGACCTTTTGATCGAATTTCTGCATCTAATTCAGGACGAACACGGCCATATCAGCGCCGATCATATTGCTGCGCTTGCCGTCGAGATGCGGATTGGTCAGGCCGAGATATATGAGACCGCCACCTTCTATGCCCATTTCGATGTGGTGAAAGAGGATGAAACCCCGCCGCCCGCGCTGACCATCCGCGTCTGCGATTCCCTGTCCTGCGAAATGGCCGGTGCCCAGCAGTTGCAAAAGGCGTTGGAAGACGGTCTTGATCCTTCCAACGTCCGTGTCCTGCGTGCGCCTTGCATGGGTCGTTGCGATACTGCGCCTGTGCTGGAGATCGGGCATAACCATATCGACCATGCCACCCCTGAAAAGGTGCAGGCGGCGATTGCTGCGGATGATACCCACGCCCATCTGCCCGCCTATGAAACCTTTGCGGCATATGAAGCAAACGGCGGCTATGCAAAGCTGAAAGAGCTGCGCGAGAGCGGTGATTGGGAGAAAGTACAGGAAGACATCCTGTCCTCGGGCTTGCGCGGTCTGGGTGGAGCTGGCTTCCCGTCCGGCAAGAAATGGGGCTTCGTTCGCATGAACGAAGGCACCCGTTATCTGGCCGTGAATGGCGATGAAGGCGAGCCTGGCACGTTCAAAGATCGCTACTACCTTGAACGCACGCCGCATGTCTTCCTTGAAGGCATGCTGATAGCTGCCTGGGCGGTAGAGGCCGAGACCTGCTTTATCTACATGCGCGATGAATATCCGGCGGTGCAGGAAATTCTACGCCGCGAGATTGCCGCTCTGGAACAGGCTGGCCTGGTTGAAAAGGGATATATCGATCTGCGCCGGGGCGCCGGTGCCTATATATGCGGCGAAGAATCCGCGATGATCGAGTCGATCGAAGGCAAGAAAGGCTTGCCGCGTCACCGGCCTCCGTTTGTGGCGCAGGTTGGGGTCTTTAACCGTCCGACCTTGGTGCACAATGTCGAGACGCTCTATTGGGTGTCGAAAATTTGCCGCGAGGGGCCGGAATGCCTCAACAGCACGGAAAAGAATGGGCGCACGGGTCTGCGCAGCTATTCGGTCTCGGGCCGGGTGGCGCAGCCGGGCGTCTATCTACTGCCTGCGGGATCGACCATATTGGATGTGATTGATGCCGCTGGTGGCATGGCCGAGGGTCACGTTTTCAAAGCCTATCAACCGGGCGGGCCGTCTTCGGGCCTGTTGCCCGCGTCAATCGACGACGTGCCGCTGGATTTCGACACGCTGCAACCTCTGGGTACGTTTATCGGGTCGGCCGCCGTGGTGGTGCTGTCCGGTCAGGACACTGCCCGCGACGCCGCGCTGAACATGTTGCGGTTTTTCGAGGATGAAAGCTGTGGCCAGTGCACGCCCTGCCGGGCGGGCTGTGAAAAGGCGGTCAAGCTGATGCAGGCGGAAAAATGGGATCAGGATCTGCTGGAAGATCTGTGCCAGGTCATGGGCGATGCCTCGATCTGCGGACTGGGGCAGGCGGCCCCGAACCCGATCCGCCTGGTCATGAAACATTTCGCTGACGAAATCTGAGGGAGACAGAGCCATGCTTGATGCAAGCCCAACCAAGACCGTCACCTTCAATCTGAACGGCGATGACGTCACCGTCCCCGAGGGCTGGACCATCTGGGAAGCCGCCAAGGGGCAGGGGTTCACCATTCCGCACCTGTGTCATAAGCCGCAGCCGGGCTACAAACCCGACGGCAATTGCCGCGCCTGCATGGTCGAGGTGGAAGGCGAGCGCACTCTTGTCGCTTCGTGCATTCGCCCTGCGGCGGACGGCATGGTGGTGAAAACCGACAGCGACCGTGCCGAGAAATCACGCGCAATGGTCATGGAACTCCTGGTCGCCGACCAACCCAAAGAGGCGCACGATAAATCCAGCCATTTCTGGGACATGGCCGAACTGAACGATGTCAGCGACAGCCGGTTCCCGGCCAAAGAGGTCGAGAAAATCCCGTTGCTGGATGACAGCCATATCGCGATGCGGGTTAATCTGGATGCTTGCATCAACTGCAACCTCTGCGTCCGGGCCTGCCGGGATGTGCAGGTCAATGATGTGATCGGGATGGCCGGGCGCGGTCACACCGCGCAGGTGGTGTTCGATCAGAACGACCCGATGGGCGATTCAACTTGTGTGGCCTGTGGTGAATGCGTTCAGGCCTGTCCGACCGGTGCCCTGATGCCTGCCACAGTGCTGGACGATCAGCAGCAGGGAGACAGCAAGGATTACGATAGCGAAACTGAAAGCGTCTGCCCGTTCTGTGGCGTCGGCTGCAAGGTCTCGCTGAAGGTCAAGGACGGCAAGGTCAAGTATGTCGAGGGCATCAACGGCCCGGCCAACGAAGGCCGCTTGTGCGTCAAAGGCCGCTTTGGTTTCGACTATATCCACCATCCCCACCGCCTGACCAAGCCGCTGATCCGGCGCGAGGATGCGCCTGCCAAGGGGTTGAACGTCGATCCGTCAGACTTGTCGACCCATTTCCGCGAAGCGAGCTGGGAAGAGGCGATGGAACTGGCGGCAACCAAGCTGAAAGCGCTGCGTGATGAAGATCCGCGCAACGTCGCTGGCTTTGGTTCGGCCAAATGCACCAACGAAGAAGCCTATCTGTTCCAGAAATTCATTCGTCAGGGCTTCAAGCACAACAACGTCGACCACTGCACCCGTCTGTGCCATGCCTCGTCCGTGGCGGCGCTGATCGAGAACGTGGGCTCGGGCGCGGTGACCGCGACCTTTAACGAGGTTGAAAACTCGGACGTGGTTATCATCATCGGCGCCAACCCGATTGAAAACCACCCCGTGGCGGCAACCTACTTCAAGCAGTTCACCAAGCGCGGTGGCAAGCTGATCGTGATGGACCCGCGCGGCGTCGGTATGCGCAAGTTCGCGAACGAGATGCTGCAATTCCGTCCGGGGGCTGATGTCTCGATGCTAAACGCGATCATGAACGTGATCGTCGAAGAGGAACTGTACGACAGCCAGTACATCCACCGCTGGACCGAGAACTGGGAAGCCGAAAAAGAGCATCTGCGCGCCTACACGCCCGAGGCAATGGCGCCCATTTGTGGAATTGAGCCAGATCAGCTGCGTCGTGTTGCGCGTACCTTCGCGCAGGCCAAGGCTGGTCTGATCTTCTGGGGTATGGGCGTCAGTCAGCACATCCACGGCACGGATAACTCACGATGCCTGATCTCGCTGGCATTGATGACCGGCAATGTTGGTAAACCCGGCGCAGGTCTGCACCCGCTGCGTGGCCAGAACAACGTGCAGGGCGCGTCTGACGCGGGTCTAATCCCGATGTTCCTGCCGGATTATCAGTCGGTTATGGATGACGGCATTCGGGCACAGTTCAGCTCGGTCTGGGGATCTGAGGATTTCTCGAACGAAAAAGGCCTGACCGTCACTGAAATCATCGATCAAGCATATGCGGGTAATATCAAGGGCATGTATATTCAGGGTGAAAACCCAGCCATGTCCGACCCCGATGTAGGCCACGCGCGGGACGCACTGGCCAAGCTGGAGTTGATGATCGTGCAGGACATCTTCCTGACCGAAACGGCGAACTACGCCGACATCATCCTACCTGCCTCGGCGCTGTATGAAAAGAACGGCACCGTGTCGAACACCAACCGTCAGGTTCAGCGTGTGCGTCCGGCTGTGGCACCTCCGGGTGAGGCGCGTGAGGACTGGAAAATCACCGTTGAGCTTGCGCAACGCATCGGGCTGAACTGGGATTACACCGATGTTAGCCAGGTGTTTGATGAGATGAAGCTGACCATGGCGTCGCTCGACAACATCACCTGGGAGCGGCTGGAGACCGAAACAATCACCTACCCGTCGCTGTCTGAGACCGATCCGGGCCAAGCGATTGTGTTTGGTGATGGCTTCCCTCGTGCCGATGGGCGGGCCAAGTTCACTCCTGCCAGTGTGATCCAGCCGGATGAAGCGCCGGATGAGGAGTATCCGATGATCGCCACCACGGGTCGTCAGCTTGAACATTGGCACACAGGGTCAATGACCCGCCGGGCCACGGTGCTGGATGCGGTTGAACCAGAGGCCAACTGTTCGATGAACCCACGTCAGCTAAAGCTGATGGGAATCGAACCGGGCGAGACCATTCGCCTGACCACCCGTCGCGGCTCGATCGAGATCATGGTGCGTGCCGACCGGGCGATTGCAGAGGACATGGTGTTCATCCCCTTTGCCTATGTTGAGGCGGCAGCGAATATCCTGACCAACTCGGCCATCGACCCTTATGGTAAAATCCCTGAGTTCAAATTCTCGGCCATTCGCGTTGAAAAGATCGAAGGCGTAATCGCGGCTGAGTAAGAGTGTCGGAGTAGAGTTTTTGAGGGCGGCCTTGCGAGGCCGCCCTTTTAAGTTTCCGCGACGTCAATGCGGAAATAGGCATTTCCCACTCAGCTTTGCGCCATTTGCGCCATATTTCTCTGGTTTCAGCAATTTTAAACCTAAGAAAACGCCACCAAAGCGCCCATTTTGCGGTCGTGAGGTTAGGTCTTGATTGGGTTTGGAAACGAAATTGGGGAACCGATTGCGCAGGGCCCGAACCTGTGGGCAGTCGGGCCTAGGCGCCGAAGCCGAAATAGATGGTAGTAGTGCGATCAGAGCAACAAGGGCTGAATGAAACCGCAAGACGTGTATAACGATTTGAAACAGGCTGAGCTTTCGTTTGTCGTATTGCCGGGTATGTCGGTTGATGCGATCCTGAGCGAAGTCCTTAGTTTTTTCCTGTCCAGAAACTTCCTGATGTTTCTGCCCGCTTTGATGCTGTTACTCCTTGGTGCGACGCCGTCATTGTTTGCTGAACCGCTAAACGGGCTGGGGCGCACGATCTATTGGATGTGCGGATTGCTGGGGTATATGGGTTCTGTGGTGCTGATGTTGCTTTTTGAGGCATTCTGCAGCCGATATCTGGGCATCAAACGGTTTTTCACCCCGCTGACATGTTTTCCCATTGCGTATGGGGCGATGAAGTTTGCCCAATTCGCAACGACAATGGTTTTCAGTACATTTCTGTCTTTCAGCTTTGAAAACTCGCCGCTTTTGCTGCCTCAGTACTTTCTCGTCGTTGGAATTGAAGTGATCGTAATCGTTTGGGTTTTTCCACCTTATCTGGCCCGCCTGCGCGCCGGCGATCCGCAACCCGAGGACGAGCCGGATAGCAGAGTGGAATCCCGTGTTCCTGTGGCCAATGGTTTAGTGTCCGCCAATGGGCAAAATTTTTTGGCCAAGGACATTTTGTTCGTTCAGGCTCAGCAGCACTATGTCACCCTGCGTGTAGATGAAAAAGAAGTGCTGGTGCGTTCAACGTTCAAAGGCATCCTATCGCAAATGCCAGAATGCTATGGCCTACAGGTGCATCGGTCCTTTTGGGTTGCTAATCGGTGTGTGGATATTGCTAAAAGCCTGAATGAAGTCGGATATCTGGTTCTGGGCTGCGGCAAAAAGATCGCGATCGCCCGTAGCCGGCACGGCGCCGTGCGTGATTGGCTGTCCGAGATGGCGTCAGCGGAAAGCCCGGCAACAGTTAAAGCTTCACAACAACAAACCTGACATCGTTCGGCGGAAACATCCGGCTTATCGGTTCGTTTAGATAATCCACCTTCCCATCGCTGCTGGGTACAGAATACGCAGTGGATGGGAAGGTGGGCAGTTCAATATTTTTAGTAATGAAAAGATTTGAATTTTGATCTTTTGCTTTCCCCGATTTTGAGTTTTTCCCCCTCTATAATCAGGTCGTACTGGTCAACAAGTCACTCGATAAAGACGCCGCAAAACCAGGCGCTGCCTTCTTTTCCTGCATGGGCACGGATCTGGCAATGAAATTGGTACGAAACGTCAAAAATTCGAAACGAACGGCAATGAAAATTCGTGTCGCACGAAATGAATAGAGCGACTTGTGCATTCGCTGTCATGTTAAGAAATTGATAGTAAAGGGGTTAATGAAATTCCCTGCCTTCCTGTGATTTGGCCCGAAACTGTTGTCACAGATGCAGAGTTTCGCGCAGGATTAGTAGTCGCGCTCGAAAAAGACACCCAATCCCGTTTCCCCCCGCCCGTCAACGGTTCCGCGCATTGTGATATTATCGGTGACGTCCAGATTGAGGTTCACTTCGGTATTTCCTTCGGTGTTCACGTTGAAATCGGTATAGAGATTGTCACCCAGATACGCCCCGGCGCCCAAAATTCCGCCGCTTGACGTTGCTCCGATATCGACTGTGTCGACACCGGTCGACTCCCTCAGACCCTTGGTCGCATCCCCTCCTGCACCGCTGAGCTGCGCCAGCGAAGCCGCCATCTGGGCAATGACAAAGGGCGACAGCTCAGAGAAACGGTTGCCAAACAACAGCATGGCCAGCGCCTCTTCTGCTGGCCGTTCCGGATCCGAGAACACGTTGACCTCGGGGGCGTCCAGCGGCCCGGCGATTTCGATTGTAGCGGTCCCGTCCGAGGTGCTGTTTGATGATTCAAATTCGATATAGGGTGTCAAGTCGCCTTGTAGGGTCACGATCCCTTTTGTCAGGGCCAGCCTGCGGCCCAGAATGTCGAAATTGCCTCGGATTAGAGCGATCTGGCCCGAAGGAATGATCGAGGTTGTTGTTCCGCCTATGTACAGCTGTCCGCCGAGTTCGGCATTCACGCCTCGACCTCGGACAAACACGGCCTTGGGGGCGAGCAGAGCGATGTCCAGCGCAATACGGGAATCGCTTTGGGTGGCATCGTCCTGTTTTACCAAACGGGCACGTTCCCGAGTCCGATAGCTGGTCGCGTTTTCGTTGATATGTTCGATCTCTGGTATGGGTGCAGCGCCGACCGCACCCGAGGCGGCGGCGAGGTTAATATTGGTTTCCTCGAATGTAATTTGCCCGACTATTGTGCTGTTGCCGGCCAAAGCTCCGGTCATTGCGATTTGCCCGTTCAGGATCGTCTCGTACAAAAGCTGATCCGTCAGCACGAGACGATTGAGCGTGGTCGTAATTTGCGCATTGAACGGAGGCGTCAGGTCAATCGGGCCCGCGACGGTGAAATTACCCCCGGCGCGGGTTCCACCATTTAGGGAGATGTTGGCGCGGTTGTTGGCCAACTCGACCGCGCCGCTGATGCCGGTAATGGTCTGACCGGCACCCGGTATCGCCAACGAGGTTCCAGAGGTCGTGATCGACCCGCTGAGCGCCTCAAGCGAGGGTTGGCCATTCAAGCTAAGGTCGTACCGCGCAGTCCCGTCGATTTGGTTGGGGGTGATGAACAGGTTTGCGATACCGATATTAACCCCGCCTTGCGCCTGCAGATCGGCGTTTCCTGTGGTTTCATCGAACGTGCCCGAGATTTCGCCGGTGATCTGTGCCGGACCCTGCGCCGAAGAGTTGATGGTCCAGACGCCTGCCTTGCGCTTTGCGGTCCCATTGGCGGTGATTGTACCTGGAAAGTCTGGGGCGAAACGCTCGACCTTGTTTAGCTCGGCGTCAAAGTCCAAGTCTGCCGATCCGTCAGAGC
The DNA here is from genome assembly GCF_059609905.1 of Ruegeria sp. YTSA226. Classification (NCBI taxonomy): domain Bacteria; kingdom Pseudomonadati; phylum Pseudomonadota; class Alphaproteobacteria; order Rhodobacterales; family Roseobacteraceae; genus Ruegeria; species Ruegeria sp. YTSA226. Next base: position 52,364 of record NZ_JBXWMQ010000022.1, on the reverse strand, counting down.
CGACCGACCCCGTCAGCGACGCGTATGAACTGTCCGGCCCACGCAAGCTGACTCTTCCTTCAAGGCCCGAAGCTGTTGGCGCGGCGTTGCCTTCCAGCGTCAGTGGTCCTGACAACGTCTTGGAAATCCGCGCCAGATCGTCCAGCTCTACCGAATAGCTCAGCCCTCCGGTCTCTTTGCTGACCTGACCCGAAGCGTCTGCGGTCAAGGCCGTGCCCCGCAGTTTGAAGTTTTGGACATTCAGACCCTGATCACTGTTCTCGGCATCGACACGCAGCGTCGTTCGACCTTCGATCAGTTTGTCGACGAGACTGATGCCAATCTGGACGTCCTGCGCATCGACATCGCCGGCTATGTCGAAGGTTTGGCTGGACAAAGCTCCGTTGCCATTGATATCCGCGGTAACCGACCCGGCAAGATCCCGGCCCGCGAGATCCGAAAATAGCGAAAGATCAGGGACAGTCACCTGTGCCTGACCATCAAGAACTAGATTGCCGGTTGGGTCATTGATTGACGCGCTTACTTGTGCTGTCACGGCCCGTCCGTTGATGGTGGCTTTGCGTATGTCGATAAGGTCTCCCGTTTTCGCACCATCCCAGGTGATCACGGTTTTGCCTGCAAGCAGAGGATCGACTTCTGACATACCTGTCTGCAGATCCTGCGTCGTAATGCTGGCCGTGCCATCAAACTCTTGCGTCTGCAGGGTGCCTTTGCCGTCCATTTGTGCGCTGAGCGACCCGCCAAGCTGCCGCTGGGCCAGCCCGGAAAAGACCGAGAGGTCGGGCGCGTTGAGGCTGGCCTGACCGTCGATTGTCAGATTGCCATCAGGCGTGGTCACTTCGCCACTGGCCTGTGCCTGCGCGGCCTGACCGTTCAGTTTGAACTCGCGTATGGATATTCCATCCGCCCCACGACGAGCATCCAGAGCGATGGTGGTCTGGCCGGTGATTACGGGGTCGATATCGTCGCGACCGGTCGATAGGTTGTTGCCCTGAACAACCACTTTGCCATCAAAGCTGCCCTCAAGCGGAGAGCCCTTGCCCTGAACCTCTGCCGACGCCGACCCTGCCAGTTCCAACTGGGCAAGGCCAGAGAACCGGGACAGGTCGGTAGCGTCCAGCGTAGCCTTGCCATCAACAGCCAATCCGCTGGTCAATCCACTGATCAGCGTGTCCAGCGCCAGAGTGTAATCCGACCCGACCAGTTCGAAACCGGACAATGTCAGCGACTGGTCATCACCATACTCAAACTGCCCGTCCAGCGTGATGCGATCTCCGACGGCTGTATTCTGGTTCGGATCGGTCAGATCAATGCCCGTGACGCTGGCTTGCAGATCGCCGTTTACTGTAAATCCAAGGGTCTGATCGAGCACGCCTTGCGCGATAATTTGCATGCTCTCAAGTTCGGCTTGGGGGGATTTGAACTTATCTGCTGTCAGGCTAAGATCCCAGAGATTGCCGTTTTTCTGATCAAACAAGGTCGAGATATGCGCGGACTTGATTGTTTTGTCACCACCGCCAACCGGAAGCGTGACCGCCTGTCCCTGCGGCGGGGTAATGCGTCCCTGCAAGGCGGCAAACTGCAATGTGCCACCTTCGGCAAGGGCCAACTTCCCTTCAAGGTTCAGGGCTTGCGTTGCAAGCTGAAGATCGGACAGGTCCAGCGCCCCTTCGGGCAGGGTCTGGCCCTGCACGAACAGCCGCGAGTCCGTCCCGAAAAACGGGTCGATTGCAGGGCCGACGAAGGGTGTCAGGTCTCCGTTCAGATCGGCGGTAAATGCTATGCCTTCCGCAGTGTCGTCAGGGGCCGAACCAAGCCGAACCTGCCCAGCCAGACGCTGCTGCCCGTCACTGCTCAGCCCGATATCGGCGGTGAAATCCGTCAGCGGTCCGGCACCTTTTGCCGTCAGCTCGATCGTTGGGCTGTCGGGAATGTTCAAAGCGGTCGAAATAAGCCCGCCGGATGCCTCGGCCACGTTCAGGTCCAGATTGATCTCGCTTGTCGAGTTGTCAAACCCGGCGGTCAATGTGATCTCATCTCCGGCACGGTCCAGCCGCACCACGTCGAGATTGGTGTCCAGCGTTCCATCAGCAAGCGACAGATTTCCGGTGACGGATAAGTCGGCGGCCACCCCAATCAGCGGCTGCCCCAGCGACAACTGATCCACGCGGATTTCGCCGATTTCAACTGCGACAGGCAGCTCGGGCAGCTGGAATGTCTGGGTTTCCGCAGAAGGAGGAGGGGCATCTTTGGTTGTGGCGCCCGGCGCACGGGCTACGTCGATCTCTTGCGCTGTCAGCGCATTGACCGAGAACCGCCCACGTATCAGGGCCAGTCTGTTCCAATCCAGTTCGGCATCTTTGATGGTCAGCCAGACGCCCTCATCATCCGATACGGTGATCTCTGCGATTGTGGCCCGTGCGCTCAGCGCGCCTTGCAAGCCTTTGACGGTCACGTTCTGATCATCACCGGACAGGGTATCCTGCAGAAACTGCTCTAGCATACTGCCGCCTTCGTCCTGCGCCAGAACGGGGTACGGCACCCACAGCAGAACAGCAGCCAAAACTGGATATGAGAAACGATGTGTCAAAATGCCTGACCAATTCCGATGTAAAACTGCAGACCATCTCCGGTGTCGCCCTGAACGGGAAGGGCCAAATCAAGACGCAGGGGGCCAAAGCCGCCAAGGTCGTATCTGATACCAAGCCCGGCGCCGGAATGGCTCTCTGCAGCGCTGCTGACAAAAGAGGACGTGTCGACAACACCATAATCATAAAACCCGACCAGCGATATTGTCTCGGTGATTTTGCCGCGAACTTCGCCAGATAGACCGAGGAAAGACTTGCCGCCAGCAACCTCATTGCCAACAGGGATGCCGAGGCTCTCATAGGGCTGACCGCGCACAGTGCCCGCACCGCCCGAAAAGAACAGGAAATCGGGTGTGACCCCGTCCAAGGCGGGTCCTACAATCGACCCAATCTGGACCCGTCCGGCCAGCACGAGACGACCTTGCGTCCGCAGACTGGTATAGGCACGCGCGTCCGCAAACATCCTGAGGCCTGTTTCTGTGTCGGACAGGCCGACAAATGGCATCACACGGGCATCCAGGTAATAGCCGCTGGTGGCGCTGACCTTGCTGTCCCTCTCATCCCATTCCGATCGGAACGGCAGGATGAAATAGCGGAACTTACGCCCGTCGCCATAGGCGTCATCCGCATCCGACCACTGAAACCCGACGGATGCTTCGGCGTATAGGCGGTCTGAAAATGTGCGTCTTGCACCATAGGCCAGTGACGTCACAGTCACGTTGTAATTATCGGTGTTGCGACGTTCCAGAAGGGCGCTCCAGAACGTGCTGTCATCGGGGCCCAGCCGGTCGGGCTGATCCAGCCGCAGCCCGATGCGCCCGTCCAGATCCTCGGCCCCGCCAATATTGCGCAACGATGCCTCAAACCGCAGCCGTTGGGCGCGGCGGAACACGTTGCGATGCGTCCAGGTCGTCGACAGCTCCATCCCATCGCGCGAGGCCACTTCCAAACCGAAGGTCAGGCGGCGTTTGGGCATGTCTTCAAGATAGACATCGAAATCCAGGGAGCCATCAGGGTTGGGAGTGTCGTGCTCTTCGATCGAGACAATATTAAACGTGCCGGTGCGGCGAAGCCGGGTTCCGACCTTTTGCACCTGCTGGGGGGAATACACCTCTCCGGTTGGGAAGCCGGCGATTTGTTCGACGGACCTGTGGCGAACATCGCTGTCGCCTTTGATGTACATTTTTCCAAAGCTCAGACGCGGTCCCGGGGCGAGGTCAATGCGGGAATCCAGCTTTGCCTGGGCGTGGCGGGCAATGACTTTCTGGCCGCTGACCTCGGCCTTGGCATGACCAGCGTCACGCCATCCCTGCACGCCTGCTGACGCGGCTTGCTGAATGGCGCCGGTGGTGGCCAGTTTGCCCGACGCATAGTCTTCGGGAAGAACCGTTTCGGTCGCGATTGGCCGGACCACCGCCTGGCCAAATGTGAAGGTTGGGCCGGTTTTAACAGCAATCACGATTTTGTTGATCTGATTGGGCACGTTGAGTGAACTGAGTTCCGCCGCCTCTTTCCCGTCCAGTTTAATGCTGACGACGGGACTGAAATAGCCTTCGTCATAGAGGATCTGAACAATGGTGGTATAGTCCGACAGGGCCGCTGACAAAAGTTCAAGCGGCGTGTCCAGCCCGCGGGATTCTGCGGTTGTCACCGATGCGGTATCTTCGATCCGTTCAACCAGCGCTTTCGGAGCGCCCGGTGCCGTGAGGACGGTTTCCAATGCGGCCAGCGATGTGGGCAATGTGGCGACGACTATTCCGAACAGACAATTTCTCACAAAGCTGCATTGTCTTATTCGCTGCATCTATTGGCTCCAGCTGCCCCAACTAGAAATTAATTTCGGCGCCTTTTCGGATGTGGCGGCCCCTTAAGGATAGTTAGAACATCTGTAATCGTGTAGGGGAAGCGTTTATCGTTTGGCCAAGAAAATTAACGGAACAAGTGATGGCTCAGTGCCAGTTCAAAGGCCAGCATTGCGGAACCAGCGAATGATCGCCGCGCGATCTTCCGGTTCCATATAGGTGACATTTGCGGGTGGCATGGCGTGACTGACACCGGCCTGCAGGTAAATCTGTTTCGCATTGCGGGCGATGTCACCTTGGGTTTCCAGAAGAATGCCCTTTGGCGCCCACAGGATGCCGTCCCAAACCGGTTCGCGCGCATGGCACATGGAACAGCGCCCCAGAACGACATCATGTGCCTGTTCGAACCCGTCTGCTTCAGCGTATTTCTGCTCAAAAGCGGTGAGCGGCTGCGCCTCGGCCTCCTCCAGAGGTTTGTACATAGGCGCGGTGGACAGCCACATGATGGCGATGAATAGCAGAGCGGTCACCAGCCACGTCCAGGTCGGATCACCGGCGCGGGCGTGGCGTGTATTGAAGTAGTGACGGATTGTGACACCCATCAGAAATACCAGCGCCGCAATGATCCAGTTGTATTGGGTGGCAAAGGCCAGCGGGTAGTGGTTCGAAAGCATCAGGAAAACCACAGGCAAGGTCAGATAGTTGTTATGAGTCGAACGCAACTTGGCGATCTTGCCGTATTTCGGGTCCGGGGTGCGGCCATTCTTAAGGTCGTCTACGACGATGCGCTGGTTCGGCATGATGATGAAGAATACATTCGCTGTCATGATCGTGGCGGTGAATGCGCCCAGATGCAGCATCATCGCGCGCCCGGTGAATATCTGGTTGTACCCCCAGCCCATCACCACCAGCAGGACAAACAGCAGCACCATCAGTAATGTTGGGCGCTCACCCAGACCGGATTTGCACAGGAAGTCGTAGATAAGCCAGCCCATAGTCAACGAGGCAGCCGAGATCAGAATGCCCTGCCACAGCGCCAGATCGGCCTTTTGGGCATCAATCAGATAAAGCTCTCCACCAACCCAGTAGACGATCATCAACAGCGCAGCTCCGCTAAGCCAGGTGGCATAGCTTTCCCATTTGAACCAGGTCAGATGATCCGGCATCCGCTCGGGTGCGACGAGGTATTTCTGAATATGGTAAAAGCCGCCGCCATGTACCTGCCATTCTTCCCCGTCGGCGGGGCCGGGGATATCCCGGTTCAGGCCAAGGTCCAGAGCGATGAAGTAAAAGGATGATCCGATCCAGGCGATAGCAGTGATTACGTGCAGCCAGCGCACAGCAAATGCCATCCAATCCCAGAACACGGCGAATTCAAACATGAGAGTTCTCTCCAGTAGGTTATAGTCACCCTAGGCAAACTGGCTTTTCTTCGGTATTCCCGTATATTGTCAAACTGTATCAAAAAAAACGATAAGATGTCCTATCTCGACAATATTCGCACCTTCGTTCGTGTCTATGATCTGGGCAGCATGTCTGCTGCCGGGAGGGATTTGCGTGTTTCACCGGCGGTGACTTCGGCGCGAATATCGCAGCTTGAGGATCATTTGGGCGTGCGTCTGTTTCAGCGGACTACACGTAACCTCAGCCCGACCGAGCAGGGACGTGCGTTTTACCCCGGAGCGGTTGCGGTCCTGGATGCCGTAGATGAAGCCGAGGCGCAGGTTGTTCACCTGACCGAAGCTCCCCGCGGGTCACTATTCGTAGCCGCGCCTTTGGGCGTCGGGCGCAGGTTATTAGCCCCACATGTGCCGGATTTTCTCTCGGAATACCCCGAAATTGATGTGCGATTGCGCCTGACCGACAGGTCAGTGGACCTGACGACCGAAGGATTGGATCTGGCCTTTTTCATTGGTCAGCCCGAGGACAGCACCCTGCGTATTCGCAAGATCGCGGATTGCGCGCGGGTTCTGTGTGCCGCACCGGACTATGTAAAACGTAGGGGGATGCCGCAAAACGGAGCCGATCTTGTGTCCGACAAGCACGAGTGTCTTAACCTGCGGTATCCCGGTGCTGCAGAGTTTCAGTGGATGCTGGAAACTCCAGACGGGCCAAGACGTTATGCCGTGTCGGGCCGGTTTGAATGCGATGACGGAGACGTTTTGACCGATTGGGCGTTGTCAGGGCAGGGGATCGCGATGAAACCTGTGTTTGAGGCAGCGGAACATCTCAAGGCAGGACGTCTGGTGGTGGTTGCGAAGGAGACACCTCCTGTCTCTGTTCAGATGGCGTGTCTCTATACCCATCGACGTCACCAGGATCCCAAGGCGCGTTTGTTCATGGATTTCATGATCGCGCGAATTGGCAAGGTTGTTCAAAACTCGGAGATCAACGGTTAGCAAAGGCTCCCGGCCGCGCGTAGCTTTTCTCGAAGGGCTGTAACCGCCACTATCCGCGCCGCGCCCAACGGGTGCGGCGCCCGGCTCAACAGGAGGAGGCCCGGCAGGGGCGATCGACGGGCGGGAGGTTCGCCCGGTCAGTTAGCTGCCACGATACGTGGAGTAGCTGTATGGCGATAGCAAGAGCGGCACATGATAGTGGGCGTCTGCTTCAGACATACCAAACCTGATTGGAATCTCATCCAGGAACAGCGGTTCGTCATCCGCCTGGCCAGAGGCGCGCAGATAGTCACCCGCACTGAAAACAAGCTCGTATTCCCCGGTTTCAAAGTTTGCTTGCGGTAGTATTGGGCTGTCTGTTCGCCCGTCTGCATTGGTCAGCATCTCAGCCAGTTTGTGGCGTCCGTCCTGGGTAATCGCGTACAGAGCAATTTTCAGCCCCTCTGCGGGACAGCCTTTGGCGGTGTCCAGAACATGGGTTGTCAGGTATCCTGCCACGCGTTTCTCCTCATATTCCGATCACCGCAACGAGTGGCTGTTGAAAACCGCAAACTGCAATCGAGCATTGATTGACGCAGTCTGGGGCGAAACCCGAGACTTTGGGAATGCCGAAAGAAAAGGAAACAGCGTTCGGATTGATTTGATAATACTGCATCCAATTCTGCGGTAAAGCGTAGGTAGTGTAACACAACTGAGACGGAACATTCATGCAGCCCCCTCGCTATCCCCGTGACATGATCGGATACGGAGCCAACCCGCCAAACGCCCAGTGGCCTGGCGGAGCAAATCTGGCCGTTCAGATTGTGCTGAACTACGAAGAGGGTGGCGAGAACTGCGTGCTTCACGGTGATGCCGCGTCCGAGGCCTTTCTGTCCGAGATTGTCGGCGCAGCGCAATGGCCAGACCAGCGTCATTGGAACATGGAATCGATCTATGAATATGGGTCGCGGGCAGGGTTCTGGCGTCTGCACCGCTTGATGAAGGACTTGCCCATAACCGTTTACGGTGTTGCGTCGGCGCTGGCACGGTCGCCCGATCAGGTTGCCGCCATGAAAGACGCAGGTTGGGAGATCGCAAGTCACGGCCTGAAATGGGTCGAACACAAGGATATGTCTGAAGCGGAAGAGCGCGCTCAAATAGAAGAGGCCATCCGCCTGCATACCGAGGTCGTGGGGGAACGTCCCTATGGTTGGTATACCGGCCGGTGTTCCGAGAACACCGTGCGTCTGGTGGCCGAAGAGGGGGGCTTTGCCTATGTGGCGGACACCTATGCGGATGATCTGCCCTATTGGATGCAGGCCTCTGGCCGGGACCAGTTGATCGTACCATATACTCTCGATTGTAACGATATGCGCTTTGCAACGCCGCAAGGTTTCAATTCGGGCGATCAGTTCTATTCCTATCTCAAAGACAGTTTCGACGCGCTTTATTCCGAGGGTGAAGCCGGTGCGCCCAAGATGTTGTCGATTGGTCTGCATTGCCGCCTGATCGGTCGTCCAGGTCGGGTCATGGCGCTGAAACGGTTTCTGGATTATGCGCGTGGGCACGCGGATGTCTGGTTCGCGACCCGTCTGCAGATCGCCCAGCATTGGGCAGCGCAGCACCCGCCTGTTTCAGGTCCAAAGCCGTCAGAAATGGCGCGGGACGCTTTCGTAGCCGCTTATGGCGGGATCTTCGAACATTCGGCGTGGATTGCAGAGCGCGCCCATGGGCTGGAACTCGGCGCGGCTCACGATACTGCCGGCGGGTTGCACAACGCACTGACGCGCATGTTCCGTTCGGCCTCTGATGAGGAGCGGTTGGGCGTGCTGACCGCGCACCCGGATCTGGCAGGCAAGCTGGCACAGGCCAAGCGACTGACGCAGGAAAGCACGGCGGAACAATCCTCGGCGGGGCTGGATGCGTTGACGGATGCCGAACGCGATGCCTTTACCGATCTGAATAGGCGCTATACCGACAAGTTCGGATTTCCCTTCATTATTGCTGTGCGTGATCATGACAAAGCCTCTATCCAGCAGGCGTTTCTGCGGCGGATAGATCAGGACCGGGAAACCGAATTCGCCGAGGCCTGCCGACAGGTCGAGCGTATTGCCGAATTCCGCCTGAGGGATGTGCTGCCTTCATGAAACATATCCGGACTGTTCTTTTAACGCCTGACGCTTTTGCCCCGTTCGGAGATGTGATCGAGGCATCGGGCGACCCGGACAAGATCATCAACCAGGGCCAGTGCGGGCGTTTTCATGACCGGGCGGCCCTTGATTTCGCGGGCGGCCGCGCCGGGATCAGCCTGTTCAACGCCAACCCCCGAACCCTGCCGTACCAGTTGGATATGGTTGAACGGCATCCTGATGGCAGTCAGGCCTTTGTTCCCATGACCCATCAACCCTTTCTGGTCGTTGTAGCACCAGATGTTGACGGGCAGCCGGGCGAGCCGTGTGCCTTTGTCACCCGGCCCGGTCAGGCGGTGAATTATCATCGTGGGACGTGGCACGGCGTTTTGACACCATTGCATGGCCCTGGATTGTTCGCCGTTGTTGATCGGATCGGCGATGGGCCCAACCTGGAAGAATACTGGTTCGATACCCCTTATCAGGTGGTGTCGTAGCCAAATGAAGCCGCAGCATAAGCGGTAAGACCCCCGTGAATCTGACAGAGAGGACAGTAACTCATGGCTGACACTTCAATAGGGACACCCGAACAGCTTCGGGATCCAAATTATACCCCGGCGCTGCACAAGGCAGTTCCGCTGGGCATTCAACATGTTCTGGCGATGTTCGTTTCGAACGTGACGCCTGCGATCATCGTTGCAGGGGCCGCCGGGTTTGGGTTCGGTTCGAACTCCCCCGATTTTCCCGAACTGCTGTACCTGATCCAGATGTCGATGCTGTTTGCCGGCGTCGCGACCTTGCTGCAAACGGTGACGATTGGCCCGGTAGGAGCGGCTTTGCCTATTGTTCAGGGCACCAGCTTTGCGTTTCTGCCGATCATGATCCCGCTGGTTGCTGGCAAAGGCGTCGATGGTCTGGCCGCATTATTTGGCGGTGTCATTATCGGTGGGGTGTTCCATGCCCTGCTGGGCACGGTGATTGGCAAGATCCGTTTTGCCTTGCCACCTCTGGTCACAGGTCTTGTGGTGACAATGATTGGTCTGGCGTTGGTCAAGGTCGGCATTCAATACGCCGCCGGAGGGGTTCCGGCCATTGGAACGCCTGAATACGGCTCGGCGCTAAACTGGTCGGCTGCTTTGGTCGTGGTTGTGGTAACGCTGGGGCTGAAGTTCTTTACCCGCGGAATGCTTTCGGTTTCTGCCGTTCTGATTGGTCTTGCGGTTGGGTATGTCTATGCCCTGATGGTTGGCATGATCACGTTTGAGGCAATCGGAACAAGCTGGAGCCGCGCTGCAACTTTCGCCCTGCCTGTGCCCTTCAAGTATGGGTTCGAGTTCTCATTCGCCGCCATAATCGGGTTCTGTCTAATGGCCTTTGTTTCGGCAGTTGAGACGGTGGGGGATGTGTCGGGTGTGACCAAAGGCGGAGCCGGGCGCGAAGCCACGGACAAGGAAATCACCGGTGCAACCTATGCTGACGGCTTCGGCTCGGCCCTGGCGGGCGTGTTCGGCGGCTTACCCAACACGTCGTTCAGCCAGAATGTCGGGCTGATCGCAATGACCGGCGTCATGAGCCGAAATGTCGTCACCATCGGCGCCTTGTTTCTGATCCTGTGCGGCCTGGTGCCCAAGGTTGGCGCGATCATCCGCACCGTTCCGATCGAAGTCCTGGGCGGTGGCGTCATCGTCATGTTCGGGATGGTTGTCGCCGCGGGTGTTTCGATGTTGTCCGATGTGGATTGGAATCGGCGCAACATGGTGATCTTTGCCATCGCGCTGTCAATCGGGTTCGGCCTCCAGCTCGAGCCGGGTGCGGTGCAACACTTGCCCGATACTCTGGGCATCCTGATGAAAAGCGGGCTGCTGCCTGCGGCTCTGATCGCCATCGTGCTGAATCTGATCCTGCCGGATGAGTTGGCCGATGAGGCAACCGAAGAAGTTTCGGGCGGCATGTCGGGGCACGGGTCGGGCAGCCTTCCCGGCAAGTAACCAAATGAAAATCGGCGGATCGCGTTAGGTCGCGGTCCGCCTATGTGTCGGCCATCATACGAGCGACATCCAGCATGCGGGCTGAAAACCCCCATTCATTGTCATACCAGCCAAAAACACGAACCTGAGTTTCGCCGATCTGCCGGGTTTCTGGCCCTGCGATGATCAGAGATTCCGGCCGCGTCCGCAAATCGGACGACACCAGCGGCTCATCCGTCCAACCCAGAACGGGAGACTCTGCAACGGCTGCACGTAGGGCGGCTTCAAAATCGCAGGCGCTCAGGCCGCGCTTCAGCGTCACAATCAGATCAACCGCGGAAACGCTTGCCGTAGGCACCCTGACCGCCGCGCCCGAGATGCGCCCGGCCAGATGGGGCAGGACTTCGTCTATCAGGTGCATAGCGCTGGTGGTGGTCGGGACCATCGACAGCGCTCCGGCGCGTGACCGTGCCAGATCACCACGCGGAGCGTCGATCATCGGCTGGCTGTTGGTGTAGCAGTGGATGGTGGTCATATGGCCCGACGCGACACCAGCGATCCCGTCCAGAACCTTGACCAGCGGAGCCAGCCCGTTGGTGGTGCAAGAGGCATTTGACACGATCCGCGCATTGCCCAGATGATCCTCATTTGCGCCCAGAACGATTGTGGCCTCGGTCGCGGGCGAGGGGCCGGAAATCAGTACTTTCCTTGCCCCTGCGGTCAGGCCTTGACTGGCAACATCCGATGTCCGGGCAACGCCGGTGCAGTCCATCAGGACATCTACACCGGACAGATCAACCCGGCTTAGGTTGGGGCTGTGTGTAATAGGAATAGCGTGCCCATCGACAACCAGTTGCGCAGTTCCCTGTTCCACTTTGCCCGGATAGGGCCCAAAAGTGCTGTCGTACTTGAACAGATAGGCGCAGGTCTCTAGCGGTGCGATGTCGTTGATCAGCACCAGTTCGATGTCGTGACCGAGCGGCATGGCCAGAAGCTGCCGCAAAATCGTGCGGCCGATGCGGCCGAATCCGTTAATTGCGAGTTTCATGCGCAAGCTATGGCAGTGGCTTGGATTAACCTCAATGCCAGTTTCCTGTCCGGGTCAGTTACAGCTGACCTGTGAAAAGAACTGGCCCGAGATGTTCTGGTACATGCTGGCCACAATCGGCTTGCACCCGGTTGCCTGCTGAATAGCCGCGATGGCCTGAATAGTGCGCAGCCGGGGCGGGGGGCCGAATGGGTTGAGATTGTTGTTATCACGTGTGGCACGGTATACGACCGGAGCTTCCGAAACCTGGGTAATGGCCCAGGTGCGGCTCATGACGTTGACGGTATTTGTCTCTTTGGCGGTTGCAGGGGTCACATCCAGGGCCGTCAGGCCGATTGCAGCCGCCAGTGCCAGCGTTACATTGCGCAGTGCCATCGTACAATCTCCTGAACTAAAACCGTTTGTTATTCCACCAGATTACCGCGCTTGCCCAGTCCCGCCAAGGCCGAATTTACCCTAGCGCCCGCCTGGTGAAAGAGGCATCTGGCGGTTCACATCTTTGTATAGCAGATATCGGAACCGCCCGGGACCGCCCGCATAACAGGCCTGAGGGCAAAAGGCCCGCAGCCACATAAAGTCTCCGGCTTCGACCTCGACCCAGTCCTGATTCAGCCGGTAGACGGCTTTTCCTTCCAGCACGTACAGCCCGTGCTCCATCACATGCGTTTCGGCAAATGGGATCACGCCACCGGGTTCAAAAGTCACGATGTTGACATGCATATCGTGGCGCAGGTCTTGCGGATCCGCGAAACGTGTTGTGGCCCAGCGACCCTCGGTGCCCGGCATTTCGATCGGGGCGACCTCTTGTTCATTGGTGATGATCGGGTCCGGCTTGGGCAGGCCGGGCACTGCCTTATAAGCCTTTCGAACCCAATGAAACCGCGCTGGCTGCTCCGTATGGTTGCGCAACGCCCATTTGGAACCAGCGGGGATATAGGCATATCCACCAGTTTCCAAAACGTGAATACTTCCCTCAAGCGTCAATGTGACCGCCCCTTCGACAACGAACAACACCGCCTGCGCTGCGGGGTCCGTTTCGGGCGTATCGCTACCGCCACCGGGCTGGACCTCCATGATGTATTGCGAAAAGGTTTCGGCGAACCCGCTAAGGGGACGTGCCAGAACCCACAGGCGGGTGTCTTCCCAGAAGGGCAGATAGCTAGTGACGATGTCGCGCATCGTACCCTTGGGTATAACGGCATAGGCCTCGGTGAACATGGCGCGATCAGTTAACAGGGTGTCCTGTCCGGGGTGTCCGCCATGGGGCGCATAATAAGTCGGGTGTGCCATCAAATGCCTCTGGTTCGTGTTTCGTGCACTATGCGAGGGACGCTCGGCATGGCCTAGCGTCAGAGTCGCAATAGGTTTCTTCGGGATAATTTGAAGGTTGCAGACTAGGGCTTGGCCCAGTGCCTTCCCGGGTATATCCTTGAATGTAAATTGGTTGCAGAATTGCGAGGCGGTATGAGAATTTGGGGATCACTATTAGTTGCAGGTGTTCTGGTACTGAGCATTGGTGTTGCCGGCAGCGCGAAACCGCTGTCTCGCATCATCGCAGAGTCGGGGTTGAGCCCGGATGATTTCACATTGCTGAGTGCAACCACAGACACCATGCTGGGCAGTGGTTTGCCGCAGGTTGGTGCCGAAAGTGAATGGATCAGCACCAAGACCGGGGCCAAGGGCACCGTCCGTGTGCGCGAGGTCCGCGATAATTGCGTGCATCTGCAGCATTTTATCCGACCTCCGAGTTCCGAGCAGACCCGTGAGATCAGAACCCGCAGGTGCCAGGATGCCAATGGTAACTGGATTTTCACACCCTAATTGGGTTGCTACACCCGCGCGCGACGCAGGTTATTGACGGCTCTACGGTCGCCAGTCTCCGGTTACTGCACCCGTTTAATCTCATATGGGGTGGGTGACGTCCCGTCACCCAACTGGACATCATGACGGTGGCTAAGTCATTCTCGGCCCAAAGGTAATGCCCGCGTGTCGGGGCGGAGGAGAAAACTCATGAACATGTCATTCGGCCTGCGCGAGGAAAACCGCGAACTGCTGACCCGCGTAACAGAGATGATCCGAAATGAAGTCATGCCGCTGGAAGAAGAGTTCCATGCTGAAATCAACAAAGGTGACCGCTGGCAATATACCCACCGGCAGGCGGATATCCTTGAAGGGTTGAAAGCCAAGGCCAAGGCGGCGGGATTGTGGAACTTCTGGCTGACTGACAGTGAAAAAGGGCTGGGTTTGACAACTGTGGAATACGCCTTTTTTGCTGAAGAAATGGGAAAGACCCCGCTGGGTGCCGAAATCTTCAACTGTTCGGCCCCAGATACGGGCAACATGGAAGTATTCGAGCGGTACGGGTCCGAAAAGATGAAGCAAGAGTGGCTCAAGCCGCTGCTCGATGGGCAAATCCGTTCGGCCTATCTGATGACCGAACCGGATGTCGCCTCTTCCGATGCCACCAATGTTTCGATGTCCTGTGTGCCGGACGGCGAATCCTACGTTCTGAATGGCGAGAAATGGTGGGCCTCAGGCGCCGGTGATCCGCGGTGCAAGGTCTATATCGTCATGGTCCGGACTGGCGGTGATGACCTGCCTGTTCACAAACGGCAGTCGATGATCGTGGTGCCAGCGGGAACGCCGGGGATCGAAGTGCTGCGCCCGATGGAAGTCTACGGCCATGATGATGCGCCGCACGGGCATATGCATATTCGCTTTACCAATGTCCGGGTGCCTGCCGAGAATATCCTGCTGGGCGAAGGGCGTGGGTTCGAGATCGCTCAGGGTCGATTGGGGCCGGGACGTATTCACCACTGTATGCGTGCTATTGGACAGGCAGAGATGGCCCTGGAGCAGATGTGCAAACGGTCGCTGCAACGCGAAGCATTTGGCAAGAAGCTGGCGCAGCTTGGGGCGAATTTCGATATCATAGCCGAATGCCGGATGGAGATCGAAATGGCCCGGCTACTTTGCCTCAAGGCTGCTTGGTACATGGATCAGGGCGATGCGCGCGCGGCGGCCCCGTGGATCAGCCAGATCAAGGTCGTGGCACCGCGGGTCGCATTGAAGGTGATTGATGAGGCGGTTCAGATGTATGGCGGGCAAGGGGTAAGTCAGGACACGCCGCTGGCGACCGCATGGACGCATGTACGGACCCTGCGGCTGGCCGATGGGCCGGACGCGGTGCATCGTCGTCAGGTCGCACGGACCGAGCTGAAAAAGCATACACAGGAAAAGGTCTGAGGTCCCAAGTGGTCTTGAAATCTGACATGTCCAGGTTGCCTTATTTCAGACTTCGCGCGGATGGGGTTTTTGTCGGCAATGACCCGGCGCGGGGTCCGTGGTCTGCCGAACATTGCCATGCTGGTCCGGTCAGCGGTCTGATCGTGCGCGCGGCGGAATCTGAAATTGGTCCGGACAAGATGCTGACCCGGCTGACGGTCGATCTGCTGCGCCCGCTGCCCCTGTCCGGGTTGCGGGTTGCGGCCGAGACGACGCGGCACACCAGAACGCTGGCGACCACTCGGGTTACTGTGCACGATCTGGACAACACTTTATGCGCCGTAGCCACAACTATGCACCTGGCCCGCCGCGACCTTGGCCCGGTTCCCAATGTCGCTCTCTCATCTCCGCAATTGGCGGACTCGGTGGACGGCCCATTTCCCATCGGCGAAATTCGGCACGATCTTCCTGGGTTTGCGACCTATTCCGATGTCCTCTATCCCAAGGGTGGAAATCAGGGCGTCGGTCCCAAAACGATCTGGATGCGCACGCCTCCGCTGCTTGGGGACGAGGTGCAATCTCCGATTCAGGCGCTGTGTCCACTGGCAGATTGCGGCAATGGCATTTCGTGGAATGCCCCCACAACCGAGATGGGGTTCATGAATACGGATCTGACGGTTCAGGTGCACCGCGAGCCGGTCTCGGATTGGCTGGCCTCCGAGTCTGTCTGCCATTGGCAGCCCTCGGGTATCGGCATGTCGCAATCGGTTTTGTATGACACCGAAGGGCCGGTTGGAACAGCCCTGCAGACCCTTGTGTTGTTCCCACCTGCCTGAGCCATCGGCCAGCTTCTGCGCGCCCGGCCCAAATGGGATTGCCGGGCGCAGGCCGACACCCTATCTTTCGCCCATGCGCTGGCTTGTGACCCTAGTGACCTGCTGTTTGCCGATCCCGGCGATGACGCACCCGCATGTCTTTATCGACACGGGGCTGGAATTCATTGTGGACGATTCCGGGCAGCTGACCCATGTCCGTGTGACCTGGGCCTATGACGAGTTCTACTCATTGCTTGTCCTCGAAGACATGAAGCTGGATCAGGATGGCGACGGTCTTCTAAGTGAAAGCGAACAGGATTTCCTGTCCGGGTTCGATGCACAGTGGGATCAAGGCTATAACGGCGATCTGGTCGTCTGGTCCGAGGCTGAGGTATTGCCGCTTTCTGGCCCACTGGAGCCGAAAGCATTGATGGAGGACGGGCGCATCGTGACCTCGCATCTGCGCAGTGTCGAAGGGGGGCCTGTACCGGCCACCGCCTTATCGGCCAAGGCGTTTGATGAGACATATTACACCGCATATGACCTGACGCGCCCGGTGACGGTTTCGGGGAGTAAGACCTGCCAGATTGACCGCGTCGAGCCGGATGTCGACGGACAGCTTGCCCAAATGCAGGCGTTTCTGCTGACGCTGGATACCAATTACGACCTTGAGGAAAATGACATCCCGATGGTGGGCGAAAACTTTGCAACCGAGATCCGTATTTCATGTCCAAATACCTGATTGTCCCGTTTGTTCTGGCGGTCGGAGTTCTGCTCTGGTTCTGGTTCAGCGGCGGGTTTGACCAACTTGCGGCATGGGCTGCCGGTGAACAGCGTGCGTTTCAGAACCAGATTGCGCGGTCGCTGCGCGCTGCCCGCGCCGAACAACCTCAGGCGGTCATGACTTTGTTGACGGTGTGCTTCGCTTACGGGTTCTTCCACGCCATCGGTCCTGGGCATGGCAAGGTCCTGATCGGTGGCTATGGGCTTGGTCGGCGTGTGGCGTTCTGGCGGCTTTCAGCGATCAGTGTGTTGTCCAGCCTTGGACAGGCCGTAACCGCGATTGTTCTAGTCTATGCCGGTGTGCTGGTGTTCCAGATGTCTCGGGAAAGACTGGTTGACACAACGGAGCAAATCATGGCCCCAGTCAGCTATGGGGCGATCACTGCGATCGGGCTTTGGCTAGTGTTTCGCGCCTTGCGGAGCTTTGCCAAACGTAGCCGGGATCACGGCGCAGATCATCATCACCACGATCACGAAACCTGTTCGGATTGCGGCCACCGGCATGGTCCGTCTGCGGATGAGGTGGCGCAGGTCGGTAGCCTGCGCGAGGCGGCGTTGCTGATCGCTGGAATCGCCGCACGCCCCTGTACCGGGGCGCTGTTTGTGTTGATCCTGACCTGGCAGATGGGCATCGCCATCGTTGGCATCGCCGGGGCGTTCTGCATGGCGCTGGGCACTGCGACAGTGACCACTCTGGTCGGGTGGACCTCATTCGGTCTGCGCGGCGGGATGCTGGCCTCGGCCTCAGCGACGCGGTTTGCACAGGTGCTAGCCCCAACCATCGAACTGGTCGCCGGGTTGCTGATTGCGGTGATAGCTGGTGGCCTTTTACTGCGCGCGCTTTAGTCGAACACCGGGTTCGGATAGCCGACCCGCGCAAGATACAACCCCTGCGGCGGACAAACCGGCCCGCAGGCGGCGCGATTCTCAGCTTGCAGCGCCTCTCGCACATCTTCGGGCGTCCAGGACCCGGCGCCGACACGTTCCAGAGTGCCGACAAAGCTGCGCACCTGATTGTGCAGGAACGACCGTGCCCGGACGTGGAAATGAACCTCGGGGCCTGAAAAGCCCTGCACCTGTTCCACGCGCAATTCATCCAGCGTCTTGACCGGGCTGGCCGCCTGACAGATCGTGGACCGGAACGTGGTGAAATCATGCCGTCCGATCAGCATGTCCGCCGCGGCCTGCATCGCATCAATATCCAACGGGTGACTGACTTGCCAAACCTGCCCCGCGTCATGGGTTGCAGGCGCGCGGCGCATCAGAATGCGAAACAGATATTGCCGTTCAAGTGCCGAGAACCGCGCATGCCAGTCATCGTCCACCCGTGCGGCTTTCACGATGGCCACTGGTTGCGGCTTGAGGTGATAGTTCAACGCTTCGGACAGTCGGAAAGGGTCCCATTCCTTGATCAGGTCGCAATGGGCGACCTGTCCTAGCGCGTGGACACCGGCATCGGTGCGACCCGCCGCAGCGATCGTGTGGTCCCCGGGTTGTATCCGCGACAATGCCTCTTCGATCGCCCCCTGAACCGAGGGCTGATCTTTCTGCCTTTGCCACCCGGCAAACGGCTTTCCGTGATATTCGACTTTCAACGCGTATCTGGGCATGGGCTGCTGGTACCGTGCTGCGCGGCGGCGGGCAAGGGGCCGGAAAGCGCTGGCATGTCGGACGGTGGCTACCTATCTTGAGCGAAACGATAAAAGCGGGGCGACGGCTTGGTCATCTCATCTATGGCAGACAGTCTTGTGCGCGGCATGGAATCCGTGGGCGACAGCGTTTCCGAAGCTCTGTTCGAGCCGGTCATCCGCCTTGGTGTCACCGGGTTGGCGCGTTCGGGCAAAACGGTGTTCATCACCTCGCTTGTTGCAAATCTGCTGGACCGTGGGCGAATGCCGGGCCTTGTTGCGCAGCATGAGGGACGGATCAACGCAGCTTACCTTCAGCCGCAGCCGGATGATACCGTGCCCCGGTTCGACTATGAAAACCATCTTGCTGCGCTGACCGGGCCAAACCCGCATTGGCCCGAAAGCACCCGCGCCGTGTCCGAGTTGCGCCTGTCGTTCAAGGTTCGCCCTGCCGGTCTGCTGTCTGGCCTGAAGGGGCCGCGAACCGTGCATCTGGATATTGTAGATTATCCGGGCGAATGGTTGCTGGACTTGGCCCTGCTGGACAAATCATATGACGACTGGTCAACCGAAACGCTGAACCGCATCACAGAGCGGGCCGAGGCACAAGAGTTTCTGGCGCAGGCCAAAGCGGTCGCGCCAGAGGCAAAACATGATGAGCCGGTGGCGCAATCTTTGGCGCAGGCGTTCTCGGGCTATCTGAACACGGCGCGCGATGCCGGGTTTTACGATTGTACGCCGGGGCGGTTCCTGTTGCCGGGTGATCTGGCGGGATCACCGGTTCTGACCTTCGCGCCGCTGCCAGTCGAAGGGGTCGCCACCCGTAACAGCCTGCACCGCGAAATGGCGCGGCGCTACGAAGCCTATAAATTGCGCGTGGTCAAACCGTTCTTTCGCGAACATTTTGCCCGGATCGATCGACAGGTTGTTCTGGTCGACGCGCTGGGTGCGATTCACAAAGGGCCGAAAGCGGTTGAGGATATGCGCCTGGCGATGGGAGATATCCTGTCGGCCTTCCGTCCGGGGCGCAACGCGTGGCTCAGCCAGTATCTTCTGGGCAAACGGGTCGAGCGCATTTTGTTTGCCGCCACCAAGGCCGATCATTTGCACCACCTGCAGCATCCACGTCTGACCAGCATCATGGAGGCGTTGACACGCGACGCCCGTGACCGCGCCAGTTTTGCCGGGGCCGAGACCTCGGCTGTGTCACTGGCGGCTTTGCGGGCAACAACCGAAGAGATGCGAACCCATGAAGGAGTGCCGCTTGCCTGCGTGCGGGGCACTTTGCTTGATGGCAAGCAGGCGGCCTTCTACCCCGGTGAGTTGCCCGAAGACCCGGCTCATTTGTTGGGGGCAGCCCGCAGCGGAGCAGAAAGCTGGCTGGGCGAAGACTATGGGTTCATGAGTTTTGCGCCTGCGAACCTGACTCTGCGATCGGGTGACGGCCCGCCCCATATCCGGCTTGATCGCGCGGCCCAGTTCCTGATCGGAGACCGGCTATGACCGTAACGCTCCGCCCTGCGCGCAGCACGGATGCTGGCGCGACGGGGAAAATCCTGCATGGTTTTGCTTGTGAAAATGAGTGGATGCCAGAGCTGCATTCCTGTGTCGAAACCATCGCCTTTTGCGGCGTGATGATTGATCGCGACTGGATCACCGTTGCTGAAAACGAGGATGGTGTAGTTGGTTTTCTGGCATTGAATGGTTCAGAGGTCCATTCGCTTTACCTGCGTGCGTCAGCGCGCAATCAGGGCATTGGGCAGCGCCTGTTGGATCAGGCGAAATCTGGCCGACAAAAGCTGTCCCTGTTCGCCTTTCAGGCCAACCATGGCGCGCGAAGATTCTACGAGCGCAACGGATTTGCAGAGATTGCCCGCGGTGACGGGGCCGATAATGACGAAAACCTGCCGGACATCAAATTTGTCTGGAACAGAGAAAGGGCTTCTGATGGCTAAGGGTCCAGTTCTGATCGATCTTGATCCCGAGGAACCTGTTGCGGATGTCGCTTTGGCACCGCCCGTTCCGGATGCGGGCGAACCACAGGGGAAGGCGATGCAGGCCGCCGCGCGTCTGGCTGCACGGAAACCGTCGGCCCTGTCACGCTGGTTCTGGGGACTGGCGGCGGCGGTCATCGGCGCGGTTGTCTCGGTGGCGGCATGGGATTTTGTGACCGCTTTGCTGTTGCGCGCGCCGGTTTTGGGATGGGTCGTAACTGGCCTGATTGGCGCGTTGCTGCTGGTTGCCCTGATCATCGCTTTGCGAGAACTTGCCGCGATCGGGCGGCTTTCGCGTGTTGATGGAATCCGTCGCGCCGGAGACACCGCGTTGGCAGAGGCGGATCTGACGCAAGCCCGCGCCGTAACCAACCGGTTGTTGGCATTTTACAACGGGCGCGAGGACGTTCGATGGGGCCGCGATAGGCTGGCCGAACGTATCGCCGAGCCTTTCGATGCCTCGGATCTGTTGGCTCTGGCCGAGGACGAGCTGCTGGCCCCTCTGGATGCCGCGGCCAGTCGAGAAGTCGAGGCCGCAGCGCGTCAGGTCGCGACGGTGACCGCTCTGGTTCCTTTGGCTCTTGCGGATGTGGCGACGGCTTTGGCAGCCTCGTTGCGAATGATCCGGCGCATAGCTGAGATCTATGGTGGAAGGGCCGGTTTTCTGGGCAGCTGGCGCCTGACCCGGGCGGTCTTTGTGCATCTGGTCGCAACCGGCGCGGTGGCAATGGGCGACGACTTGCTTGAACCGGTGCTGGGTGGGTCTGTCCTGAGCAAACTGTCGCGGCGGTTTGGCGAAGGCCTGGTTAACGGGGCGCTTAGCGCGCGCGTCGGCGTGGCCGCGATGGAGGTCTGCCGTCCTTTACCGTTCTCGGACCGTCACAAGCCCTCGACCCGGTCGATGATCAAGCGTGCGCTGGCGGGGCTGTTTTTGAAAACTTGACCTGAGACAAAGCGTTCCTGCCAGCCGCGCATCATAACAAAGCAGGAGGCACGTATGACAGACCATGGACACAGCCAGCAAGAAATCGCGGCACGTATCAACGCGCCGCCGGGGCGTGGCGTTTTGCGTGATGTGGTTTACGGCGGGATCGATGGATCAGTCACCACTTTTGCCATCGTTGCGGGCGTCGCCGGGGCGGGGCTGTCACCGTTCATCATCATAGCGCTGGGGCTGGCCAATGTGCTGGCTGACGGGTTTTCGATGGCGGCGGGGAATTACTCGGGCACCAAGGCTGAACTGGATAACATCCGGCGCATTCGCGCGATCGAGGAGCGTCATATACATCTTTACCCCGATGGTGAACGGAACGAGGTGCGCGAGATTTTAGCCCAGAAAGGACTGTCGGGCCGTGTGCTGGACGAAGCCACCGATGCGATCACGGAAAACCATGACAACTGGATCGACCTGATGATCGAGGGAGAATATGGCCTGGGCAGCGTCGATCCGCATCCGCGCAAAGCTGCGGTGGCGACGTTTTTTGCCTTTCTTGTGGCCGGCATGGTTCCGCTTTTGCCGTTTCTGTTTTCGGTGGACCGGGCATTTGCTGCTTCGGCCTGGATGACGATGGGTGTTTTCTTTGCCATTGGTGCCCTCAAAAGCCGCTGGTCGCTGGCTCCGTGGTGGCGGTCAGGGATCGAAACGCTGCTGATTGGTGGGGCCGCTGCCGCAATCGCCTATTTCGTCGGTTCACTGTTTCACCCCTAGCGGTCGGAATTGTCGCAGTTTGCCCGGTGCCGCAGACGGCTGCCGCTCGACCCGCTAGGTTGGGGCGCAACTTCAGCAGGTTAGGTGCCCGATGCAAGGTTCTGGGAAAAATATACTTGTTCTAGGCGCTTATGGGTTTATCGGCGCGGCGATGATGCGGTCTCTTTCGGATCGAGGTGCCAACGTATGCGGCCTTGTGCGCGATACAAACCTGGGTGAGAAAATCCTGCCAGGGATGTCTTTGGCTCAGGGAGATTTGCGCCAGCTCACGAACCCACACGATTGGCGGGAAATTCTGTCAGGTTTTGATTGTATCGTGAACTGCGCCGGGGCGTTGCAGGACGGACCAAAGGACGATCTTGAGGCGGTGCATCACACTGCGATTGCCGCCCTCGGGCAGGCCTGCGCCGCGCGCGAGATTGCTTTGGTTCAGATTTCTGCAACCGGAAGCAGCCCAGAGGCAGACACGGAATTCATGCGCACTAAAGCCTCCGGGGATGCCGCCTTGCAGGCCAGTGGTGTGCCGCTGTGGATTCTAAGGCCGGGCCTTGTGATCGGACAGACTGACTATGGTGGAACGACCTTGTTGCGCATGCTGGCCGCAATTCCGCTTGTGCAACCGATCGCCTATCCGCAGACGCTGGTTCAATGTGTTGGAATGGCCGATTTGTGCAGCGCCGTGGCGGCGGCCATTGATGAGACGTTGCCACAGGGTACCTATGATCTGGTCGAGGATCAGGCTCATTCGCTGTCCGAGGTTCTGGACGAAACCCGCCATTGGATGGGGTTCTCTAAGGCACGTGTTCGGATAACGGCACCGGCTGTGGTTGCTAAGTTCGCCGCCGGTTGCGCCGATCAACTTGGGCGCTTGGGGTGGCGTTCGCCCCTTCGCAGCAACGCAATGACGGTCATGGCTACCGGAGTTCTTGGCGACCCGGCCCCTTTTCGCAGGGTGACAGGCGAATTCATGGGTTCGATGCCCGAGATTTATCGCAGCATGGCCTGTTCCCGCGAACACAGGTTGGCTGCACGGATGTCGTTGCTGATGCCGTTGACGGTTGCGGTGCTCAGCCTTTTCTGGGTTCTCTCAGGTGTTTTCGGATTGCTGAGCCTGCCGCAAGCCACACAAGTCCTAACCGTCGCAGGCTGGACCAGTGGTGCCGCTGTGGCCAGCGTGCTGTTCTGGTCATGTGTCGATATCTTTCTGGGGCTTGCGATCCTTTGGCGACCATGGGCAGAACGCGCCTGCATCGCTCAACTTTGTGTGGCGGTTTTCTACCTATTGGCGGCCTCAATTACGGCTCCTGCCTTGTGGCTCGACCCGCTTGGACCGCTTGTTAAGGTCATGCCCGCGATCATGTTGTCTCTGGTCGCACTGCCAATGGTGAAAAGCCGATGATGGACCCGGATCTGATCTTGCGCTGGTTTCATGTGATCGGGGCCTGCGTCTTGTTGGGAACCGGGGCCGGAATCGCATTCTTCATGCTGATAGCCCATCGGTCACGCGACCCGCGTTTCATCGCCCAGACGGCGGCAATCGTGGTGCTGGCCGATATGCTGTTCACCACAACCGCCGTTGTTTTGCAGCCAATTTCAGGTGGCTTGCTGGCCTTCAGATTGGGCTGGTCACTGGTCGAAGGGTGGGTGCTGCTGTCACTATTGCTGTATGTCCTGACCGGTGTCTTCTGGCTGCCGGTCGTCTGGATGCAGATAAAGATGCGGAACTTCGCGCAAGAGGCGGCAGATCGCGATGCTGCTTTGCCGCGTTCGTATTTCATATTGTTCCGGCTTTGGTTTGCATGTGGGATCCCCGCATTTCTGGCCGTTTTGGCCATAGTCTGGCTGATGGTTTCCCGCCCTTCAATAGACCTGTTTTGATTTCAGGCCGTGTCGCGGTATGCAGGACGGTATTCCGGACTGTTTCTACCTGATGCATCAGGTTAGCCTGCAGAGAACTTGATAGGAGAAACAGGTTGGAATCCCTTCTGGTCCTTCTTGCGTTGGTTGCGCTGGCTATTCCTTTGACCATTGTGCTGCTGCTTGTCAGTCAGGTTCGGTTGCGGCGGCGGGTCGTCCAGTTAGAGGCGGACATCCTGTCACTGAAACATGGCACCAATACTGAACCAGAACTCGCGACAGAGCCCGAGTCCAAGGCGCAGACTATTCCGGCCAAAGCGCCTCCAGTGTGGCCGATAGCCGACCAACCTGAGACCGAACAGCCAATCCCCCCGCAATCTCCTCAAGAAGCACTGGTTTTCAGCTCTGACCGTTTCGCGTTGCTGCAGGAATGGCTGCAGGAAAACTGGTTCTATGTCGTTTCGGCACTGTCGCTGGCACTGGCGGGAATTTTTTTGGTGCAATACGGCGTCGAGAACGGGTTACTGCCGCCGTCGGCACGTGTCGTTGCCGCATTGCTGTTTGGCGCGGCGCTGATTGTCAGCGGAGAGGTCATTCGCAGGCGCTATGGCGATGGCGTGGACTCCGCGAGCGCCTATTTGCCCTCGGTGTTCTCAGGCGCGGGGCTGGTCACACTGTTTGGCGGCGTTCTGGCGGCGCGGCAACTATATGGCTTGATCGGCCCTGAATTTGCGCTTGTCGCCATGATTGGCGTTGCATCTGTCGGGTTGGTTTTGGGCTGGTTCCATGGTCCGCTATTGGCAGCTGTCGGACTGACAGGTGCCTTTGCCTCCCCATTCTTGGTCGGTGGCTCTTCGGATGATCCGACCTGGTTATATGGCTACTTCCTGACCATAACGGTTCTGGGCCTGGGCATAGACACCGTCCGCCGATGGGCGTGGATTTCGGTTCTGACACTGGTCGGAGGTTATTCTTCGTGTCTGCTGCTGGTCCTGTCGGAACCGATGACAGAGCCGGGCTATCTGACCTGCATCACCGCCTTTGCGCTCATCACTATTGCGATTCCGGTCCGGCGAATTTGGCCTGATCACACCGGCCCGATGGTCAGCGAAATGACCCGACGCCAAAGCGGCGAGGCATGGCCCGAGTTTCCGACGCGTCTGGCATTTGGTGCAGTTGCGGTCAGCTCGGCCATCCTGGCGCTGCACTGGCCGGATTCCGCCGGTGAGTTCTGGTTGAGCCTGACGCTTTTGGCTGGTCTGGCCTTTGCGATGATCGTTTGGACAAGCGGGGCGAGGGCACTTCAGGACATCAGTGTTTTCCCGATTGTTGGCCTTGTCTGGCTCGTATTTCTCCAGGGGTGGGATCGGGGCAAAGTCGCACAGCGTTTTGCTGAGACCTATGCCGAAACCCCCGAGGCGGATTTTCCCTTTGTCGTGACATTGCTTGTGGCACTGAGTGCAGCCCTTTCGGTTGCGGCGGCGTGGCGGTCGATGCAGCAGGGGCGCTATGGCGTGGTCTGGGCGGCTGGGGCGGTTATAACCGCACCGATACTTGCCATCGCGCTTGAAATCGCTTGGCGCCCGGCCGAGGTTTTGGGCGCGTATTTCTGGGGGCTGCACGCAATGGCTCTGGGTGCCTTGATGGTGGTCTTTGCCGAACGCTATGCGCGCGTGGATGGTGAACAACGTATACGTCCTGCGCTGGCCACGTTATCCGCGCTGTCCTGTCTTGCATTTGCCTGTGTCATCGTGCTGAGTTCTGGCGCCTTGACGATTGCGCTGGTTGTGACCGTTGTAGCCGCTGCCGCGCTGGATCGTCGGTTCAACCTGCCTCAGCTCAGTTGGTTTATCTGGGCCGGGGTCTTCACGGTGACTGTGCGGCTGATCCTGAACCCGGGCCTGTACTGGGCCAATACGGTGCCGGTCGGTGAAATGACGTTGGTCTATGGCGCCGCCACCCTTGGATATGTTCTCGCCTGGGGCCTGATCCGGGGATTGAACCGCCCCGTTGCAATCTTGCTGCTGGAAAGCGCAGCCTGGGCAACCGCGGGGATATTGCTGTCATTGCTGCTGCTGCGCTGGCTGGAAGGGTTCGGTCAAGGCGGGATGGAGGATAGCCATTGGGGGTTGGGCCTGATGGCGGTGATCTGGCTGCTGTTGGCGGCGGCACAGATACGGCAGTTCGATTTGGGCGGGCCGTTGAACTATGTCCGCTATGGGCTGGCGGCGTTCTTTGCCGCCCATGCCCTGTTCCGACTTGCGCAAGCGCTGACCGAGGCAAATCCCGTTCTTTTTGTGCACAGTGATCCCGTGTTGGGGCCTGCGCTGATGAACACGCTTGCCATAGCCTACCTTCTTCCTGCCGGGGTCCTTGCCATGTCAGCCTTGCGCATTGAACAGATGCCGGTTTGGTTGCGGCAGGGCTGTTTCGGTCTTGCGGGTGCGCTTGCAGCATATTGGCTGGGTGCTTCTATTCGTCATTTCTGGCAGGGTCCCGGTGGCATGTATGTCGGGGCTGGGGTCAGCCAACCAGAGCTTTACACCTATACCTTGGCCCTTTTGATTGCAGGCGCGGCGCTGTTTTATCAATCTTTGGCCCGTCGGTCCGACCTGTTGCGCAAAGTGGGGCTGGCTGTGATCGGACTGGCCGTGGCTAAGGTATTTCTGATCGACATCGCCGGGCTGGGCGGCCTGATCCGGGTCTTTTCGCTGCTGGCGCTGGGGCTTGCACTGGCCGGTTTGGCGTGGCTGAATCGCTGGGCAAAGCTGCGCCAATCGCCACAAGGGGCGGAACCTCTGGACCATTAGCTGTCGGCGTCCTATAAGCGCGGCCATGTATGCCCGTCTGGCCATCATTATTCGAATTATTTCCCCGGCGCTCTGACCACTGAGACGCCGGGCAAAGGTGTTTGAGAACTCGCACCGACCGCTTCGATCCCAATACGACCAGATCATCCAAAGGACGCCCCCAATGTGCGCCGACACGACCCAAACACCTGATTACAAAGACACGCTGAACCTGCCGAAAACCGATTTCCCCATGCGCGCAGGCCTGCCCAAGCGCGAACCCGCATGGCTGGAACGCTGGGAAGAGATCGGTGTCTATGACCGCCTGCGTGAAAAACAGGGCCGCACGCCCTTTACCCTGCACGATGGCCCTCCGTATGCGAACGGTCACCTTCATATCGGTCACGCGCTGAACAAGACGATCAAAGACATGATTGTGCGCAGCCATCAGATGATGGGCCACGACGCGCGCTATGTGCCAGGATGGGATTGTCACGGTCTGCCGATCGAATGGAAGATCGAGGAACAGTATCGCAAGAAGGGCAAGAACAAGGACGAGGTGAACGTTGTCGACTTCCGTCAGGAATGCCGCAAGTTCGCCGAGGGCTGGATCGACATCCAGCGTGAAGAGTTCAAGCGTCTGGGCATCACCGGCAACTGGGCCGATCCCTACATCACCATGGACTATCACGCCGAGGCTGTGATCGCGGATGAGTTCATGAAGTTCCTGATGAACGGAACGCTCTATCAGGGGTCCAAGCCAGTCATGTGGTCGCCGGTTGAAAAAACCGCGCTGGCCGAAGCCGAGGTCGAGTATCACGACAAGGAAAGCTTCACCATCTGGGTGAAGTTCAAGGTTGTGAATGCGGGCGATCTGGATGACGCGTTTGTTGTGATCTGGACGACGACACCTTGGACCATGCCGTCGAACAAGGCTGTGGTCTATGGCAAGGACATCTCCTACGGGCTGTACGAAGTCACTGATGCGCCAGAGGAATGCTGGGCTGCTGTTGGCGACAAGTTCCTGCTGGCGGACAATCTGGCCGCTGACGTGCTGGGCCGCGCCCGCTTGAACGACGACCAGTGGACCCGCGTCCGTGATATCACAGCAGATGAGCTGTCATCTGTCCAACTGGCCCACCCGCTGGCCGGGGCCGAGGGCGGTAATGGCGAATGGGATGACATCCGCGACTTCCGCGCGGCTGAGTTCGTGACCGACACAGAAGGAACGGGGTTTGTTCACTGCGCGCCGTCGCACGGGATGGAGGAATTTGAGCTCTACCGTGATCTTGGCATGCTGGAGCAGGTCATCACCTATAACGTGATGGACGATGGTTCGTTCCGCGCTGATCTGCCGTTCTTTGGCGGCAAATACATCCTGTCCCGCAAGGGCGGTGAGGGTGATGCCAACAAGTCCGTGATCGATAAGCTGGTTGAGGTTGGCGGGTTGCTGGCGCGCGGAAAGATCAAGCACAGCTATCCGCATTCCTGGCGCTCGAAGGCTCCGATCATCTATCGCAACACGCCGCAATGGTTTGCCTCGGTCGACCGCAAACTGGACGACGGCATGGGCGAAATGGGCGATAGCATCCGCGAACGCGCCCTGCGTTCGATCGACGAGTTGGTGAAATGGACCCCGCAGACCGGCCGGAACCGTCTGTATTCCATGATCGAGGCCCGGCCAGACTGGGTTCTGTCGCGCCAGCGCGCCTGGGGCGTACCGTTGACCTGCTTTACCAAGAAGGGCGCTCTGCCGACCGATCCCAATTTTCTGCTGCGCGACCCTGGCGTGAATGCGCGCGTCAAAGAAGCGTTTGAACAGGACGGGGCCGATTGCTGGTATCTTGACGGCGCGAAAGAGCGCTTCCTGGGCAATGACTATAACCCGGATGACTGGAATCAGGTGTTCGACGTTCTGGATGTTTGGTTCGACTCGGGCTCGACCCATGCCTTTGTGCTGCGCGACCGTGAGGACGGCACCGAGGACGGCATCGCCGATGTATATATGGAAGGCACCGACCAGCATCGTGGGTGGTTCCATTCGTCCATGCTGCAGGCCTGCGGCACCAAGGGCCGCGCGCCCTATCGCAACGTGGTGACCCATGGCTTTACGCTCGATGCCAAGGGCAACAAGATGTCCAAATCGCTGGGAAACACCATCGTGCCCGAAGAGGTCATCAAGCAATACGGTGCCGATATCCTGCGCCTGTGGGTGGCTCAGACCGATTACACCGCTGACCAGCGGATCGGACCTGAAATCCTGAAGGGCACCGCCGACAGCTATCGTCGGTTGCGCAACACCATGCGATTCATGCTGGGCTCGCTGGCTGATTTTTCTGAGGCCGACCGGGTGGACCCTGCGGATATGCCGCGCCTGGAACGCTGGGTGCTCAGCCGTCTGGCCGATTTGGATGAACAGGTGCGAAAAGGATATGCGTCTTTCGACTTCCAGGGCGTGTTCAGTGCGGTGTTCACCTTTGCAACCGTTGATCTGTCGTCCTTCTATTTCGACGTCCGCAAGGATGCGCTGTATTGCGACGGCGACAATCTGCGCCGTCGTGCCGCGCGCACCGTGCTGGATATACTGTTCCACCGTCTGACCACATGGCTGGCCCCAGTTCTGGTCTTCACTATGGAAGAGGTCTGGCTGGAGCGTTTCCCGGGTGACGACAGCTCGGTCCATCTGGTGGACTTCCCGGATACGCCCGCCGACTGGCGCAATACCGAGCTTGAGGCTGGCATGGCCAAGATCCGCCGGGTCCGCCGCGCTGTGACTGCCGCGCTCGAAGTTCAGAGACAGGATAAGGTCATCGGTTCCAGCCTTGAGGCCGCACCGATCGTGCATGTCGAAGATGGTGAAACCCGCGATCTTCTGGCAACGTTTGACGTCGATGACATGTGCATCACGTCCGGTTTGACCGTCACCGGAGATCCGGCCCCGGCCGAGGCGTTCCGCCTGCCGGAAATCGAGGGCGTGGCCGTGGTGTTCGAAAAGGCTGAGGGCGAGAAATGTCAGCGCTGCTGGAAAATCCTGCCTGATGTGGGGCGCCATGCACATGACGGCGTGTGCGGGCGCTGTAACGACGCGCTGAGCTAATCAGTGTTCTGCGGCTGAGGCGGAGTCTTTTGCGAGGCTCTGCCTCGCGCTCCGAGGTATTTTTGGCCAGATGAAGATCCGGATTCGCAGAATTCGGGTTGTGATGCGCGCGGTTTCTGTCAGCCTGTTCGCATGGGAATGATTGCGGTTGAGACCCGTTTCGGGACTTTGGGTGTTGAAGAAACAGATGGCGCGGTGACGCGCCTGATCTGGAATGGCGGCAATCAGGGCGAAGTCACGCCCCTGTTGCAGGAGGCCGCCGCGCAGCTGCGCGCCTATGATCAGGGGCGGTTGGACAGGTTCGATCTGCCTTACCGTATCGAGGGGTCGGAATTCCTGCGTCAGGTTTGCGACCTGATGTTTGCCATTCCGCTGGGCGAAACCAGAACTTATGGTGATCTCGCGAAGGAACTCGGTCAGCCCCCGCAACCGGTGGGGCAGGCCTGTGGCGCCAATCCTATTCCGGTGATAATTCCATGCCATCGGGTGCTGGCTGCAAACGGGCTGGGCGGGTTTTCAGGTGATGGTGGGATTGAGACCAAGGTCGCCCTGCTGCGCCATGAACGCGCCGCCGGTCTGCTGATCTAGAAAGCGGAATTCTGTTGCAATCCCGCTGGTTGATGCCCAATTTGTTTCAAATAGAGATTTCAAAGGATCGCATGGTATGACCGATCAACCAGACCTGGCAGCTCGTAAAAAGGCCATCATCGACCGCCTTATGTCGCTTGAGGAGCAAGAGCTTGCGACCGCGCAGGCGCATTACGACGCTTTCCTGAAAGATTCGCAGCTTGATGACCGGGAAGGGCATGACAAGGACGATATCGCAGCCTCGCGCGAGAATGCCGATCTGGCAGCAGCCTTCGATGCGCCGGTTCATGCGCATCATGCCAAGATCGATGTGATCGAGAATACGGATTTTGGTCTGACCGACAGGGTGCAACCGGGTGCGGTGGTCAAGTTCAACAACCGGCGCTTTGTGGTCTGCGTCTCGACCACGCGGTTCGAAGTGGACGGCAAAACCTATATGGGCATCTCAACCCAAAGCCCGATTTACCTGGCGATGGCAGGCCTGCAACAGGGTGATGTGTTCGCCCATAACGGAACCGAGTTCGAGGTGCAGGAGGTCCTGTGACCTTAAGCTTTGCGCGGCGGGATCACCTGCTGGGCAATTCCCGCGAACACCAGATACAAGCTGGTGATCACCAGACCCCAATGGGCCCAGCTTTCGGGATGGAAATCGACCCAGGCCGCCCATCCGGCGAAGAAGGTCCAGGCAAAGGCCATCGGCAATGACACATTGCGCCAACGTTCCGTGCGCACCGGGTGGATGAACTTCAATGGCAGGAACATTGCCAGCGAAAGCAGCGTCACCAGCAGCAGGATAGCCCAGAAATTGGGCTCGAGCGCGAAGATCACGATGACGAACATATTCCAGCAGCCCGGAAAGCCGGAAAAGGAATTGTCCTTCGTTTTCATCCGCGTGTCGGCGAAATACATGGCGCTGGCAAAGGTGATGACAATGATGGCGAACCAGCCGGTCCAGCCGTCCATCAAGCCCGATTTGAACAGGGCAAAGGCCGGGATGAACACATAGGTCAGGTAATCAATGATCAGATCCAGAAGCACGCCGTCAAATTCCGGGGCGTTCTTTTTGACGTGATAGTGCCGCGCCAAGGGGCCGTCGATACCGTCCACAACAAACGAGACGACCAGCCACAGATACATCAGGCTCCACTTCTCTTCGACGGCGGCCAGCATGGCGAGCATTGCAAATACGGCGCCGGTCGCGGTGAATAGATGTACGGAAAGAGCTTTGAATCTGTGTGTCATGGTGTCTCTTGAATGATGCGCGGGCCAGATGCAAACCAAAAGCCCGGTCAATTTGGATAGTGTTTGCTTAGGCTTTTGGGTGGGTGCGGTTGTAAACTTCCATCAGGCGCGCCGTGTCGACCGCAGTATATGCTTGGGTGGTGGACAGCGATGCGTGGCCCAGCAATTCCTGAATGGTGCGTAGATCACCGCCCGCAGACAGCAGGTGAGTCGCGAAACTGTGGCGCATGGCATGGGGTGTTACAGTGGAGGGCAGCCCAAGCTGCTGGCGCGCTTTGGCCATCACCCCCTGAATGGCTCGGGGGTTCAGTGGGCCTCCGCGAACCCCGCGAAACAGTGCCTTCTCCCTGGATTGGGGGTGGGGGCACAGCTTTACATATTGATCTACAGCTGTTTGCGCGACTGGCAGGACCGGAACGATCCTTTCTTTGTTGCCCTTGCCGGTGATCCGCAGCGAGTTGGGCAAAGGGGTATCCGCTCCGGTCAGTGAGAGAGCCTCGGAAATACGCAAGCCGCAGCCATATAAAAGAGTAACGACCGCAACGTCGCGGGCAGAAACCCAGTCGCTGGCTGATTGCATCTCGACCGTTTCAATCATCGCACGTGCGGCATCCTCGGCCATGGGTCGAGGGAGTTTTTGGGTAAATTTGGGGGCGCGGGTCGACAGAACTGCGGTCGGCTCAAACCCTTCACGCTCCGAAAGCCAACGGTAGAAGGTTTTTACGGCGGAGAGTTTGCGCGCAAGCGAGCGCGAGCCAACGCCGGATGCGCGCTGATCGGCCATCCATGCCCGCATGTCCGAGATCGTAATCCGTGCAATCGCCGCCATCCCCTGGCTTTCGCTATGGTGCAGTGTCATGAAGGACAGAAATTCGGACACATCCCCCCGATAGGCGGTCAGCGTGTTTTCGGACCGGCCTGACAAGGCCCCCAGGCCATCAAGCCAGTTTTGCAGTGCGTCACGACAAGCCGGAGAAATAAGGCTCACGACAGCCAATGGCGCATCGACCGTTCGAAGACACCAGCAAAGAAAGTCAGAAGATCCGTGCCCAGCTTTGGCGTAAAGTGCCTGGGGTCTTTTGCGCTCATGATGATCATGCCAGGCAGGCGGCCTTCGCCCAAATCCAGCCTCAGACAAGCTTCGGAGCGCAGGTGATCCGCATCACTGCCGAATATCCTGTGCGCGGGATGGATGATTTCACGCAAGACGACCTCGCGTGCTGGGCCGCTGTGGTCAAAGGTCAGATAGTTGTCGACGAAACCGGGTTCGACGATGGCCAGCACGCCTGCCAGTCTTGAGATTGCCGGGTCTTTCTGGACTGCCGTCGTTTCAAGAACCAGCGTAATGCGTTCGACACGCAGTATGTCAGCCACATCTGCACCAAGTATTTGCAGGAATTCCTCAAATCCGACCGGTTCAAGTAGCCGAAGAATGGCCCGATGAACCTGATTTGTGCCTGCCAGATTTTCATAGGCTGCCGCAATGACCGAGCGGTGCGTATCCTCCAGCCGGTCCAGCCGGGCCTCGAGCCGTTGCATGGCTATGCCGCGCAGGTCGATGACGTTATTCCCGCGCGCCTGCTCATTTGCGGTGACGAGGGCCTGCATCAGGTCCTTGTCATCCAGAATGGCATCTGGTTCGGCCAGAATCGCCTCGCGCAAGGTGTCCTTGAGTATGGTGTTGCTGCTCATGTCCTGTCCGGTCTTTTTTATTTTTCGGCCTTATAGCACGGCTTGCCGGATCTGCCTCGGGAAAAATGAGCGTCAATTTGAATTTCGCGGGGAATGTGGTCGGGAAAACTCCGGTCTGCAGAGATCTGATCCGAGATCAGATTCAAAGCAGCTGGGCCGAGCGCGGCGCCAGGGGCGCCGCGCGGGTTCGCGCAGAATCAGAGGATTTTCTGACCCGTTTTGGCCCAATCGGACAGGAAGGTTTCAAGGCCTTTATCGGTCAGCGGATGATCGGCCAGCTTTTTGATCACGGCGGGTGGTGCGGTGATCACGTCAGCACCGATGCGGGCGCTGTCGGTCACGTGGTTCACGGTGCGGATCGAGGCTGCGAGGATTTCGGTCTCATATCCGTAATTGTCATAGACCTGACGGATATCAGCGATCAGGTCCATGCCATCTAGGTTGATGTCATCCAGACGCCCGATGAAGGGCGAGATGAAAGTTGCGCCGGCTTTGGCGGCCAGAATCGCCTGATTGGTCGAGAAACAGAGGGTCACATTGACCATCTGGCCTTCGTCACTAAGCGTTTTGCAGGTTTTCAGGCCCGCCCATGTCAGCGGCACTTTGACAGCGATATTCGGGGCGATCTTGGCCAGCTTGCGACCTTCGGCGATCATGTCGTCGGCTTCGGTTGCCACGACTTCGGCCGAGACAGGTCCGTCGACCAGATCGCAGATTTCCTTGGTCACTTCCAGAATATCGCGGCCTGACTTCAGGATCAGCGAAGGGTTTGTGGTCACACCGTCCACCATGCCCAGATCGTTCAGTTCGGCGATTGCGTCGATCTCGGCTGTGTCTACGAAGAATTTCATGCGGGCAGTCCTTTGATGGGTTGGCCTTGGTCGCGGATGGCTTTACCTCAAAGAGACCCATGCTGGAACCCCTTGCCAAGGATATGCATTGAGCACTCAGGAGTTTTTCGACCAAGGTGAGCTGGTGGCGGTGCTGACCGCCCAACCGCTGGACCGGACGCTGGACTATAAGGCGCCCGAGGGCGGGTGCTTTCTGGGCGCTTTTGTCGAGGTGCCGCTGGGCCCGCGCAAGGTCTTGGGCGTGGTCTGGGGGCCGGGGCAGGGTGGCTTTGACCTTGCCAAGGCCCGCTCGGTGATCCGGGTTCTGGAGGTCGCGCCGATGCGCGAAGAGATGCGCCTGTTTCTGGGGCGCGTCGCCGATTACACGCTGACCCCGATGCCTGCGATGTTGCGATTGGCCACGCGCGCGCCCGGATTGGGCGATCCGCCTTCGATGCGCAAGGTCTATCGGCTTGGCGACAGGGACCCTGACAGGGTGACCGACGCGCGGACCCGTGTGTTGGAGGTGCTGCGCGACTACGGCGGGTTGGCCTTTACGCTGAAGGAACTGGCCGAACAGGCGGGTGTGACCTCTTCAGTCGTGAAGGGGTTGGTCAAACTCGGTGCGGTTCGCGAAGAAGACAGCCCGCGCGATCTGCCCTATCCACATCTGGATCCGGATCTGCCGGGCAAGGCGTTGACCGATGATCAGGCCTCTGCAGTGGAAACCCTGCAATCTGGCCTGCGAACGGGTGATTATGGCACGACCTTGCTGAAAGGCGTCACCGGGTCGGGCAAGACCGAGGTTTATCTTGAGGCCGTCGCCGAAGCGTTGCGCCAGGGGCGGCAGGCGCTGGTTCTGCTGCCCGAGATTGCCCTGACCGCCGAATTCCTGACGCGCGTTGAGGCACGATTCGGCGCGCGCCCGGCAGAGTGGCATTCGGGCGCGACGATGACCGAACGCCGCCGAGTCTGGCGCATGGTGGGGCAGGGCGATGCACAGCTGGTTGTCGGCGCGCGCTCGGCCCTGTTTCTGCCGTTTCGCAATCTTGGGTTGGTCGTGGTCGATGAAGAACATGACACTTCGTACAAACAGGAAGACGGGGTGCATTACAGCGCCCGCGACATGGCTGTGCTGCGGTCCGCCATATGCGGCGCGCGCGTTATTCTGGCAAGTGCGACGCCGTCACTGGAAAGCTGGGCCAATGCCGAGGCAGGCAAGTATGAGCGGCTCGATTTGACTTCGCGCTTTGGCGATGCGGTGTTGCCCGAGATGAAGCCCATCGACATGCGGGCCGAGAAGATGCAGCCGGGGACGTGGATTTCTCCATCGCTGCGGCAGGCCGTCCATCAGCGGATCGAGCGGGGTGAACAATCCCTTCTGTTTATTAACCGCCGGGGATATGCGCCGGTCACCCTGTGCCGGGCTTGTGGCGAGCAGATTGCCTGTGATCACTGCGATGCACGCATGGTTGAACACCGGTTTCTCAAGCGTCTGATGTGCCATCAATGCGGTGAGACCAAACCCATGCCCGAGGTCTGCCCCTCCTGTCAGGTCGAGGGCAAGCTGGCCCCGGTCGGGCCAGGGATCGAACGGCTGGCTGAAGAGGCTGAGGCAACATTTCCCGAGGCAATTATTGCCATGCTGTCATCCGATCTGTTTGGATCGGCGCGCGCATTGAAAGCAAAGATCGAAGAGATTGCTGCCGGTGACGCCGATATCGTCATTGGTACGCAGCTGGTGGCCAAGGGGCACAATTTTCCGAAACTGACATTGGTGGGTGTCATTGACGCGGATCTCAGCCTGCATGGGGCGGACCTGCGCGCCGCCGAACGCACATTCCAGCTGATGCGGCAGGTGGCTGGCCGCGCTGGGCGGGCGGATAAGCCCGGACAGGCGCTGTTGCAGACGTTCCAGCCGGAACATCCCGTCATTCGCGCCATCCTGTCGGGCGATGAAGAGGGGTTCTGGAAAGCCGAAGCGGCCGGGCGGTTGGCAGCCGGAGTTCCCCCCTATGGACGCATGGCCGGAATCGTTCTGTCTGGCCCCGAGGTCGGTCCCGTTTTTGACATCGGCAACGCCATGGCCCGCAACGACGCCCCGTTGCGGCAGATCGGTGCGCAGGTCTTTGGTCCAGCGCCTGCGCCCATTGCGCGTATCCGCGGGCGACACAGGGTGCGGCTGCTGGTCAAAGCCCCCAAAGGGGCGCCAATTCAGGATGCCATCGCCCGTTGGATAGCACCGCTGCGGCTGAAGGGTGACATCAGGCTGACCGTTGATATTGACCCGCAAAATTTCTACTGACCTCTGCATTCATGCAGAGCCAATGTGCATGCCCTTCTTCCCACTCGCCAAAACCAGAAAATGGGCGTAGAGGGACTCTCATGCTGAAACCCATGCCACTTTCCGAGGCGCAAAGCCTTCCGTTCTGGCGCCGTCCCATCACGCTTTTATTCGTGATGGCACTGACCATGCCCATTGCTTTCAACGCATGGAGCGCGTTGTTGAACAATTTCGTTATTGAAGTGGCGAATTTCGACGGTGCCGACATCGGCCTGCTGCATACCGTGCGCGAGATCCCAGGCTTTCTGGCTGTAGGCGTAATTGCCGTGATCTTGTTTGTTCGGGAGCAGGTGCTGGCGATGATCTCGCTGATCATGCTGGGTGTTGCGACTGCGGTGACAGCGTGGTTCCCAAGCCTTGGTGGCTTGTTGTTCGTCACACTGCTGAGCTCGATCGGGTTCCACTATTATGAAACCGTGAACCAATCCCTTCAGCTGCAGTGGTTGCCCAAGGACCGAGCGCCGCAATTTCTGGGCTGGATGGTCGCCATGGGATCAGCTTCGACATTGGTTATCTATGGGCTGATTGTCCTGACGTGGGATCGGTTCGATCTGTCCTATAACACTGTATTCATGGCTGCGGGTGGGCTGACGGCTTTGCTGGCGTTGTTCTGTCTGGTCGCCTATCCGCAGTTCGACGCGCCGACTCCGCAAACCAAAAAAATTGTGCTGCGCCGCCGATACTGGCTGTACTATGCGCTTCAGTTCATGGCGGGCGCGCGTCGTCAGATCTTTGTCGTTTTCGCCGGTTTCATGATGGTCGAGAAATTCGGGTTTGAGGTCCACGAACTCACCGGTCTTTTCTTGATCAACCTGGTTATCAACATTTCGGTTGCGCCGATGCTAGGCAAAGCTGTGTCCGTATTCGGTGAACGTCGCACTTTGATTTTCGAATATGCAGGCCTGGCAGTTGTATTTGCAGCCTATGGCGGCATTTATTGGTTCGGTTGGGGCGTTGTTCTGGCGGCTACTCTCTATGTGATTGACCATGTGCTTTTCGCGCTGGCTCTGGCGCTTAAAACCTATTTCCAGAAAATTGCCGATCCGGCAGATATTGCGCCAACTGCAGCGGTTGCCTTTACGATCAACCATATCGCCGCGGTATTCCTACCAGCGCTTCTGGGCCTGCTCTGGGTGTACTCGCCCGGAGCGGTCTTTGCGGTGGCTGCAGCGATGGCGTTGATTTCGTTATCGCTGTCGCTGCTGATCCCGCGCCACCCAGAGCTTGGGAATGAGACGATACTGTCGAAATACGCGCCCGCTCCGGCGGAATAGCTGCCAATGCTTGACCTTCGCGGGCTCGCACCCTAGGCGCTGTGTCAGCTGACACAGGAGGCTCCCATGCCCACATTCACCGCGCTTACCACCCTGACCGGCAAAAAGTCCGCCGATGGTCTGGGCGAAGCCATGGAGCGTCTTGATCCCGAACCCACGGGCGTGGGCGTATTCGAAGTCGAAGATGGCTCGGGCCTGTGGGAGATTGGCGGTTACTTCACCGAAGCGCCGGATGAAACGGCACTGGCGGTTCTGTCGGCTGCGTTCGGATCCAAACCCTTTGTAATCTCGGAACTGCCCGAAACCGACTGGGTCGCCCATGTCCGCCGTGAATTGGCGCCTGTCGAGGCTGGCCGCTTTTTCGTCTATGGCTGTCACGATGCCGACAAGCTGCCCGAAGGCCGTATCCCTTTGTTGATTGAGGCTGCAATGGCTTTCGGTACCGGGCATCACGGCACCACCCTTGGGTGTCTCAAGGCTCTGGATTTTCTGCTCGATCAGGGTTTTACCGCGACAAAAGTTGCAGATATCGGCTGCGGCACCGCCGTTCTTGCGATGGCTGCAGCCCGCGTTTGGGATGGCGACATTATCGCCAGCGACATTGATGAGGTCGCCGTCGAAGTTGCTGAAGCCAACCTGAAGGCAAACGGCATGTCAGGGAAGGTTCAATGTGTCGAGGCTGCGGGGTTTGATCATCCGGAGCTGAAATCTCTTGCGCCCTATGACCTGATATTCGCCAACATCCTCAAGGGCCCATTGGTGGCCCTGGCGCCCGAAATTTCAGCGAATCTGCGAGTCGGGGGTAAGGCGATTCTATCGGGAATCCTTAACGAGCAAGCCGAGGACGTTGTTTCCGTTTATCTCCAAAATGGCTTCAATGCCTCTAGAAATGACCAAATTGGTGAATGGACGTCGCTAGTCTTAACCAAACAGGGCTAAAATCGGGCCATTTGCAGGAGTTTTGTGGGGTTTCGCCTCTTTTTTGTCGCAATCTGTTTTTACCGTCAATGACGTGGAATTGGGGGGCGGTTGAATTGGAGGCTGCCATGACTGGAAAACAAATTGAATTTGATCAGCGCGTTCATCGGCTGAACAAGAAACATTCGAAGATGACCCGTGGTTATCGTGCGACTATGCGCAAAGATGGCCTGGTTGTTATGAAACCACAGCGGGTTCAGTCCGCGGTGCCTGCAAAGGCTCTGCTGATCTGCTTGGCTGGGCTGTTCGCCTTCAAAACGCTTTTGCTGACCAGCTTGGGGTCGTCGGCCTACCAGTATCGTGTCGATAGCCTTGCGCAAGGGACCGAAGTGGAGAAGGCGGGGGCATGGATCATGCAGATCGACCCGGTATCACAGGCCCTCTCGTCTCAACTCAGCAAAGTTCTCCGCTAAGTTTCTTCCGTTTTGAATAGAAACGCCGCGTATCCGGGGATACGCGGCGTTCTTCTTTGCCCCGAGGGAGAAGGGGAAAATCAACGGTAGGTTTGCTTTGCCTTAACGGCGGCCTTCAACGACGATTTCAATGTCGCCACGGCACAGGCCGATATCTTCCAGCTCGCGGTCCGACAGACCGCTCAGCGCGTTGCGTGTGACGCGGGCATCATTCCATTCGACAACGGCGTTTACGACCATTGCGAAAGTCGCGCCGATACGGCCGACGAGGCCAAATGAGCCAGTGGTGGTGCGGGTTGTGTCCAGTGCAGCCATATCCTGTTTCCTTCCGGTTTGTGTTAAACTCTGATCTTGCGATCTGACGGGCATTTAGGGATGGTTTTCTGACTGCACAAGCATAGAAATTGCATGTGTCCTATGCGTTTTTTGCAATGCTCGAAAAACATGGAAACGCCTTAATTTATTGGCAATTTTGCCTTCATCAAACTGGTCGAAACCCGACATTTTCCGGTCGTAATCAGCCCATTCTGTCGGAGACAGGACGACCGTGCCGCAATCTGACCATTAGTCAATTCGCTTGGAAAATGTTCTTGTTTCGTGCTAGTCGGTAAAAAAGAACACACAAACCCGAGCAGGCCGAGGCTATATATGCGAATTCTGGGCATTGATCCGGGGCTACGGACCCTGGGATGGGGCGTCATCGAATCACATGGCAGCCGTCTCAGTCATGTTGCCAATGGGTTATGTAAATCGGACGGGGATGATCTGGGAGAGCGGTTGTTATCGCTCCACAATCAGATCGTCGAAGTGATTGCCGAGCATCAGCCCGATCAGGCCGCCATCGAACAGACCTTTGTGAACAAGGACGGGGCCGGTACGCTTAAGCTGGGTCAGGCGCGGGGTGTGGCGTTGTTGACGCTGGCGCAGGCTGGGTTGCCAGTGGGAGAATATGCGCCCAATCGAGTAAAGAAAACGGTTGTGGGCGTGGGCCATGCCGAAAAGGAACAGGTTCTTCATATGGTCAAGTTGCAACTGCCGGGCTGTCAGCCCAAGGGCGCGGATGCCGCGGATGCGCTGGCGATAGCGATCTGTCATTCCTTTTACGGGGCAACGCCACAGTCGCGGATGAAACAGGTGCGGGCATGATTGGCAAGCTGACAGGCCGGTTGGATTACCGCGCGGCGGATCACGTGCTGATCGACGTGCGTGGGGTCGGCTATCTGGTCTATTGCTCGGACCGTACGATGGCTGCGCTGCCGGGCGTGGGTGAGGCGATCTCGATCTACACCGACATGGTGGTGCGCGAGGATTTGATGCAGCTTTACGGGTTCCTTTCGCTGGTCGAGAAGGAGTGGCATCGCCTGCTGTGCTCGGTGCAAGGGGTCGGGGCCAAAGTTTCGCTAGCAATCCTCAGCGCCTTGGGCCCCGATGGTGTTAGCCGGGCGATTGCTCTGGGCGATTGGGGGGCGGTCAAGGCAGCCAAGGGCGTGGGCCCAAAAACCGCGCAGCGGATCGTGCTGGACCTCAAAGACAAGGCGCCCGGCGTTATGGCCATGGGCGGCACGGTGACCGAGGCAATGGATGGCCCCGCGCTGGATGTGGTGGAACTGACTGAACCGACACCTGTGCCTAAGCGGCCCACCATAAGCGCATCAGGTAATGCAGCAGCATCTGCCGGGGCATTGTCGGCACTCTCCAATCTGGGCTATGGCCCGTCCGAGGCCGCGTCAGCCGTGGCCGAAGCCGCGACAAGCTTGCCCGAAGCGGGTGAGGCGGACCTGATCCGCGCTGCGTTGAAGCTATTGGCTCCGAAAGGGTGATTGAATGGTAGATGCCGATCCCACCCTGCGCCCCGAGCCGTTGCCGGAAGACAATGACCGCGCCTTGCGCCCGCAGGGACTGGACGAATTCATCGGTCAAGCCGAGGCGCGCGCCAATCTGCGTATCTTTATCCAATCCGCTCGCCAAAGGGGTGAGGCAATGGATCATACGCTGTTCCATGGCCCTCCGGGTTTGGGCAAGACCACGCTGGCGCAGATTATCGCGCGTGAGTTGGGGGTGAATTTTCGGATGACATCTGGCCCGGTTCTGGCAAAGGCGGGCGATCTGGCGGCGATCCTGACCAATCTGGAAGCGCGCGATGTGCTGTTCATTGACGAGATCCATCGATTGAATCCAGCGGTCGAAGAGGTCCTGTACCCGGCGATGGAGGATTTCGAGCTGGATCTGGTGATTGGTGAAGGCCCGGCCGCGCGCACGGTGAGGATCGAGTTGCAGCCGTTTACTCTGGTCGGGGCCACCACCCGGATGGGGCTGCTGACCACGCCGCTGCGCGACCGCTTTGGGATCCCGACACGCCTGCAGTTCTATACCGTTGATGAATTGCACGA
Organism: Ruegeria sp. YTSA226; assembly: GCF_059609905.1. NCBI lineage: Bacteria > Pseudomonadati > Pseudomonadota > Alphaproteobacteria > Rhodobacterales > Roseobacteraceae > Ruegeria > Ruegeria sp. YTSA226. The sequence goes on along the minus strand of NZ_JBXWMQ010000022.1, from coordinate 10,805 downwards.
GATTGTCACCCGCAACGCGCGCAAGCTTGGGGCACCGGCTGATGACAGCGGCGCCCGAGAGATCGCGCGCCGGTCACGCGGAACGCCTCGGATCGCCGGGCGCCTGCTGCGGCGGGTGGTGGATTTCGCAATCGTCGAAGGCGATGGACGGATCACCCGCGATTTGGCTGATGGGGCGTTGACGCGGCTGGGGGTCGATCATCTGGGGCTGGACGGCGCGGACCGCCGGTATCTGAAGCTGATCGCCGAGAATTACGCGGGCGGGCCGGTAGGTATCGAAACCTTGTCGGCAGCTTTGTCGGAAAGCCGGGACTCGCTGGAGGAGGTGATCGAACCCTTCCTCTTGCAGCAAGGCCTGATCCAACGCACACCGCGTGGCCGGATGCTGGCGCAGAAGGCGTGGACGCATCTGGGCATGGCCGCACCCAAGGGGCAAAACGATCTGTTTGGTTGAAGCCGAGCCTGCGAGCTTTTAAGGGTTCCGCCAAACAATGTCCGATTGCCGAGGATTGCGCGTGACACCCGAAGACATTCAAGCCTTGTTCACCCGCGAAAGCGGAGAGTTCCTGTTTGCGCGCTGGGGCCGCCCCATCGTGCCGATCGTCTTTGGGGTCGAAGATGAAAGTTTGGCCACGGTCAAAGGCGCGTTCGAGGCAGTGGTAGCACTGGCAGGGCATCAGATGGCAGAAACCGACCCCGAGCTTGGCGCCAACTGCATGGTCTTTTTCTTCCGCGACTGGAAAGAACTGACAGAAGTGCCCGATCTGGACCGTTTGGTCCCTGATCTGGGACCGTTGGTTGATCGGTTGATCGCGGCCGATGCCAACCAGTACCGGATATTCCGTTTTGAAGAAGAAGGCGCCATTCGTGCGGCCTTTGTGTTTTTGCGGATGGACAATGAATTGTCGCAAATCCCCGCTGAAACGCTTGCGCTCAGCCAGGTGGTGCAAACGGTGCTGCTCTGGTCCGATACCGCTTTTCGCAACCAGTCGCCCTTGGCAGTGGCGGGTGACGCGACGATATTGCGACCAGACATTGCCGGGTTGATCCGGGCGGCATACGATCCTGTCCTGCCGGGCGCGGCGCAGGATGCCTCTCATGCGCTGAGATTGTTTGCCAGATTGGATCAACCGCAATGAAGCACGCCTATTCCGTTAAAGTTTATTACGAAGACACCGATATGGGCGGCGTGGTCTATCACGCTAACTATTTGAAATACATCGAACGCGCCCGGTCGGACTATGTGCGGCGCCTGGGCAATGACCAGAATGCCATGCGTGACGCAGGTATCGTTTGGGTCGTGCGCCGGATCGAGGCGGAATACCTAGCCCCGGCCAAATTTGACGACGATCTGGAGATCGAGACCGAAATCAAGTCTCTGTCCGGTGTCCGTCTGATCATGGCGCAAGTGGTCAAACGGGGCGAAGAGGAGATTTTTCGCGCCATCGTTACCGCCGTCTGTATGAATGCGCAGGGCAAGCCGGTACGCCTTCCGGCAGAGATTCGCGCATTGTTGTAACAATTTGCAGGGCCCGGGTGGTTCTGTTGGCAATTCGCCCCCATCTGCGTTAGCGTTTGACAAAACAAGGCCGTAAGGCTGTCAGGCAAAACAAAGAGCAGGTTCATGGAAGCTGAAACGCTGGCGCTGGCGCAGGAGATCGATTTCTCCATGTGGGGGCTTTTTGCCCGCGCGACTTTTATCGTTAAACTGGTAATGCTGATGCTGATTGGCGCATCAGTCTGGTCCTGGGGGATCATCATCCAGAAACTGATCAATTACCGTGCTGCAAGGCGTGAAGCTCAGGTTTTTGATGAGGCTTTCTGGTCCGGGAACCCCTTGGATGAACTGTTCGAGCAGATCGGTACCCAACCCGATGGCAGTTCGGAGAAGATATTTGCCTCGGGCATGATCGAATGGCGCCGCTCGCACCGCACTGATGGCGGGCTGATAGCTGGTGCCACCGCACGCATTGATCGGTCGATGGATGTGGCCATCGCGAAAGAGGCCGAGGCGCTGCAAAAGGGCCTGCCCATTCTGGCCACTGTCGGCTCAACTGCACCCTTCATTGGTCTGTTCGGAACGGTTTGGGGTATCATGAATGCGTTCATCGAGATTGCCGAGCAGCAGAACACCAACCTGGCTGTTGTCGCCCCCGGTATTGCCGAGGCGTTGCTGGCCACCGGCCTGGGCCTGTTGGCCGCGATTCCGGCGGTGATTTTCTATAACAAACTCAGCGCAGATAGTGACCGGATCGTTGGAGGCTATGAAGCCTTTGCCGATGAGTTCGCCACCATTCTGTCGCGCCAACTGGACAGCTGAGATGGGGGCTGCGGTTCAGCAATCCTCGGGCGGGAATGGACGCCGGCGGGGTCGGCGTCGCGGTCGCGCGCAGCCGATGGCTGAGATCAACGTCACACCCTTTGTGGACGTTATGCTGGTGCTGCTGATCATCTTCATGGTGGCCGCGCCCTTGCTGACTGTTGGTGTGCCTGTTGATCTGCCCAAAACGGCGGCCAGTGCGCTGCCCGGCGATAACGAGGAACCTTTGACCGTCACGCTGACCGCGGATGGCAGGGTGCAAATCCAAACCACGGATATTCTGCGCGAAGAGCTGATTGGCAAACTACGCGCCATCGCAGCAGAACGCAGTAGCGACCGAGTGTTTTTGCGCGCGGATGGTGCGATCCCTTATGCGCAGGTGATGCAGGTAATGGGCGCGCTTAATGCGGGTGGGTTCTCCAATGTGGGGCTGGTGACCGATACGGGCGGCCCGACACTGGACGACGGTGGAGAGTGAGGCCGCACGGTGGATACCGGCACCAAGATCTCGGCGATTGCCCATGTCAGTCTGATTGGTTGGGCATTTTTCGGCGGCACCTTCCGGTCCGAACCATTACCTATGGCCGTGCAGGATGTCTCGGTCATTTCGGCTGAGCAATTTGCGGCAATGACCGCTCAGCGGGATGCGCCCGAAGTGCCGACGCCAACAGCGCTACAGCCGCCTGAGGCCCCAACAGAAGAGGATCCAGCGTCGGAACCGGTAGTGGAGGAGCAGCCTTCGTTGCAAGAGGCGGAACCTGCTGAACCCGACCCGGACCCGGATCCTGAGCCGGAACCCGTTGAGCCGCCGCCAGAACCGGTGGTGATTGAACAACCTCCGCTGTTGGACACGCCTGACCCCGAGATTGTCGATCTTACGGTGCCTTCCGGGCCTGAGGCACAGCCCAGCCCCGCCGAGAATGTCGCACCGGTGCCTGTTGCGCCGCCTCCGCCCGAGGCCGCGCCTGATGAAATCGAAACCCCGGCCGTATCTTTGGACGAGGGAGCCGAGACCCAGCAGGAACAGCAGGATCAGACCGCCCCCGAGGAAAAGGCTGACGAGATTGTGACCGAAGCGGAAGAGCCCAAAGAAAACGCTCCCCGAACATCGCCGCGCCCGCGGATCCGTCCCAACCGCCCGACACCACCGGTCGAGCCCGAAGTGGCGGAGACGCCCGAGCCCGAACCCACCGAGCCCGCGCGGACGGAAACAGCCATCAACGATGCGCTGGCCGAGGCGTTGGGACAAGGGAGTGAACCCTCAGGTCCGCCCTTGACCAGCGGCGAAAAGGACGCGATGCGATTGGCCGTTTCCCAATGCTGGAACGTCGGGTCCTTGTCCACGGATGCTCTGCAGACAGTTGTTGTTGTCGGATTTTCGTTGACCCCTGATGGCAAGGTGGTTGGTGGCAGCTTGCGCATGATCGACAGCTCAGGCGGTTCTGACGGCGCAGCCAGACAAGCCTATGAGGCCGCTCGACGTGCCATTTTGCGCTGTGGAGCCAAAGGTTATGACCTGCCAACCGATAAATACGAGCATTGGCAGGATATTGAGATTACATTCAATCCCGAGAGGATGCGGATCAAATGATGAGACTTCTGACCAGCCTGTTGCTTGGCCTGACACTGGTGTCGGCACCTGTTCACGCCCAAAGTGGACCGCTTCGCTTGGAATTGGATCAGGGGATTATCGAACCCTTGCCCTTTTCGGTTCCGAATTTTGTGCCGGACAGCACAGCAGCTGCGCAATATGCCCAGGATATCTCGCGGGTTGTGGCCGCCGATCTAACCGGAACAGGGCTGTTCCGCGAAATTCTGTCTGATGCTTTCATCAGCCAAGTGGCCAGCTTTGAAGATCCTGTTCGGTTCGCGGATTGGAAAGCCATCAATGCCGAGGCTTTGGTGACAGGTGCTGTGAATGTGTCGGGCAATCGCCTGACGGTGCGGTTCAGGGTCTGGGATGTGTTTTCTGGGCAGGAGCTGGGCAACGGTCTGCAGTTTGCCGGGACGACTGAAGGGTGGCGGCGCATGGCCCATAAAGTGGCGGATCAAGTCTATAGCCGTGTAACGGGCGAGGGCGCCTATTTCGACAGTCGCGTTGCCTTTGTCTCGGAAAGCGGCCCCAAAAACCAGCGCCTGAAACGGCTGGCGATCATGGATTATGACGGCGCGAATGTGCAGTACCTGACTGACAGCGCCGCCATTGTTCTGGCACCACGCTTTTCACCTGCCGGTGATCAACTGCTTTATACCAGTTACGAATCCGGTCAGCCGCGCATCTATGTTCTGGATATTGAACGGGTCAGGCGGACCGAGTTGAACACCCAGGGCGGCACGATGAGCTTTTCGCCCCGGTTTTCGCCGGATGGACGGTCGATCGTCTATTCGCTTATTCAGGGCGGCAATACGGACCTGTGGAAAATGGATCTGGCTTCCGGGCAAAGCGTGCGGCTGACCAATACGCCTGCGATTGAAACCGCCCCCAGCTATTCGCCGGACGGTTCCCAGATCGTGTTTGAAAGCGACCGTTCGGGCACGCCACAGCTTTACATCATGCCCGCAAACGGGGGCGAGGCGACGCGGATCAGCTTTGGTCAGGGCCGTTATGGAACGCCGGTCTGGTCCCCCCGTGGCGATCTGGTTGCGTTTACCAAGCAGAACAAAGGCCGATTTCATATCGGTGTCATGCGAACAGATGGCAGCGAAGAGCGTTTGCTGACCTCGTCGTTTCTGGACGAAGGACCGACATGGTCCCCTAATGGTCGCGTGATCATGTTCACCCGAGAAACCCAGGGCGCAAGTGGCCGGGCGACGCTGTATTCGGTTGATATCTCGGGACGCAACCTGCGCCCGATCCGCACCCCGGATGGGGGCAGCGATCCGTCATGGGGTCCACTGCAGAATTGATCACGGCTGCTGGCAGGAAAAGTTCACAAGGAACCTGCACTATGCTACAGAGACGGCAATAAAGAGAAAAAACAACGAGGCACCTGAGATGAACGTATTGGGCAAAATCCTAGCACTAGGTGTGTTTGGCGCGTTGGCAGCCTGCACCAATAACGATCCGTCTGCGCTGGGCGGCGGCTTTGGCAATGGCGCAAATGGCGGGCTGGCCGCGGGCTCTCCAAGTGATCCGCGCTCGCCTGCATATTTCCAGCAAACTGTTGGTGACCGGGTTCTGTTTTCAGTCGATCAGTCGACGCTTACTCCGCAGGCGCAGTCAGTGCTGCAGGGGCAGGCCGACTGGCTGATGGCCAACCCCGACTTTGTGGCAACGATCGAAGGCCATGCGGATGAGCAGGGCACGCGTGAGTATAACCTCGCACTGGGTGCGCGCCGGGCAAATGCCGCCCGCGAGTTCCTGATTTCCCGCGGAGTAGCGGGCAACCGGCTGACAACTGTCAGCTTTGGCAAGGAACGCCCGATCGAGATTTGCAGCACCGAGGACTGCTATTCGAAAAACCGTCGCGCGGTGACGGTGCTGACCGGATCAACTTTGGGATAAGACGATGAAACTAGCAGGATGGGTTCTGGCCGCAGTTTTGGCGACCGCCGGTTTGGCACAAGCACAGGATCAGCAAACCTTGGCGGATATCCGGCAGGAACTGACGGTGCTGCATGTGGAAATTCAGCGGCTCAAGCGCGAGTTTTCAACAACCGGCTCTCCGGCCCCGAACCTGTCCGGCAGTTCGATACTTGAACGTGTTGATGCCATAGAGGCCGAGTTGCAGCGCCTGACGCGCCAGACCGAGCAGTTGAACCAGCGTGTACAGAATATTGTAACCGACGGCACCAACCGCATCGGTGATCTTGAGTTTCGGTTGGTCGAACTGGAAGGCGGCGACCTGAGTACGCTCGGTGATACAACAACTCTGGGCGGAGAAACGGACATCACATCCGCAGCCCCTGCTGCTCCGACAGCGCCAACCGATTCCGACCTGGGTGAGTTGGCAGTAGGCGAGCAAGCGGATTTCAATGCTGCTGCTCAGGCGCTGGCCGATGGAAACTTCCAGGCCGCTGCGGATCAGTTCGCAGTATTCGATACATCATATCCCGGAAGCCCGCTTGCGCCCGAAGCACACCTAAAGCGCGGGCAGGCGTTGGAAGGCATTGGCGACACCCGCGAAGCTGCAAGGGCTTTTCTGGCCAGCTTCACGGGTGATTCCGAAGGCGCCTATGCGCCTGAGGCTTTGTTCGAACTGGGTGCTGCTCTGGGCCGTCTGGGACAGACCGAACAGGCGTGTATCACACTGAGCGAGGTTAGCGTCCGGTTCCCGGCCTCGGCATTGGCCTCCAGCGCCACGCAGGAAATGACGTCACTGGGTTGTACTTGACCACACAAGGCACACTCCTGAAATCCGAACTCCGGGCGCGATTGCCGGAAAATCTTCCGCGCCGTCTAGGCGTTGCGGTGTCCGGTGGCGGTGACTCGGTTGCTTTGCTGAGTTTGTTGAAGCACATCGCCCAAGAGGAACAGGTTGAGCTGTTTGTCGCCACGGTGAACCACAATCTGCGCCCCGAAGCGGTGGCGGAGGCAGATTGGGTGGCGCAGCTTGCCCAGGGTCTGGGCCTTCCACATGAGACGTTGCACTGGAAGGGGTGGGACCAGACAGGTAACCTGCAGGATAGGGCGCGGCAGGCCCGGTACCAGTTGCTGTCAGACTGGGCGCGTGACAAGCAGATCGGCGCGATTGCCCTGGGACACACCGCCGATGATCAAGCCGAAACCATGCTGATGCGATTGGCGCGCGCTGCTGGTGTGACGGGATTGTCCGGCATGCCCGCAATGCGGAACTATCAAGGGATCATGCTGCTGCGGCCGATGTTGGGGATCACCCGGCAACAACTGCGCGATTATCTTGCCAAGATTGGGGCAGATTGGATCGAGGATCCATCGAATCACGACCGGCGGTTTGATCGTATCAAGGCGCGCGACGCGTTGACCGGCTTGTCCGAAATTGGGATTTCGGCGCATTCTCTGTCCCGCGTTGCTGAAAACCTTGCTCAAGCCCGTGAAGCATTAGAGCAGATTACGCAGGATTCCGCCCGTCAGGTCCTGAGTGTCGATGGCGGCGATATCTGTGTCGATCGCGCGCAATTTTCCACTCTGCCTGCGGAAATTCGACGTCGTCTTCTTACAGGTTGTGTCCGCTGGATTGCGGGCCGCGGATATCCACCGCGTCAGGCTGCAACAGACCGGGCGCTGCTCGCGATTGATCAGGGTGAGGCGGCAACGATTGGTGGATGCCTCTTGATCCCAAAAGCCGATAAAATGTGGATTTGCAGAGAGCTAAATGCCGTTGAGAGCGCACCCGGCGCACCCGGTCAGATTTGGGATGGACGGTGGATCCTGTCTGGCCCAGCGATTCCCGACGCGCAGGTTCACCCGTTAGGTGCGGCTGGTTTGAAGGCCGTGCCAGATTGGCGTGCACTTGGAAAACCGCGCGCCGCGCTTCTGGCGTCTCCGTCCGTCTGGAGTGGAGAGGTCTTGGTATCTGCACCTATGGTGGGATTCTCAAATGGTTGGCTTGCAGAACTGACGCCAGAAGAGCCCGAGTTTCACTCTTCGGTTTTATCGCATTGAACCTGCTTGAATCATCTCTATTTTAAAGAGCAACCCGGCAGATCCCCATCTGCCGAAATCTTTTGGGAGATTTTTCTTGGGCAACGCTCGTAACATCGCCTTTTGGGTCGTTCTGTTTTTGCTGATCCTTGCACTGTTCAATCTGTTCAGCGGACCAGGTGGAACGCTTCAGAGCAATGAAAGAACCTATTCTGATTTCGTGACCGCTGTTGAAGGCGGCGAAGTCAAAAACGTGACATTGGATGGCGAGCAAATTCGCTATACCACGCAAAGCGGCGCAAGCTATGTCACGATCAAGCCCGGCGATGCCGAGGTGACCAAACTGCTGATCGATGAAAGCATCCCGGTCCAGGCTGTGAAACAACAGCAATCGGGCATTCAGTCTTTCCTGGTCACTCTTCTTCCCTTCCTGCTGCTGATCGGTGTCTGGGTCTACTTCATGAACCGGATGCAGGGTGGCGGCAAAGGTGGCGCGATGGGCTTTGGCAAATCCAAGGCCAAGATGCTGACCGAAAAGCATGGCCGTGTAACCTTTGATGATGTCGCTGGCATCGACGAGGCCAAGGAAGAACTGGAAGAGATCGTAGAATTCCTGCGCAATCCGCAGAAATTCAGTCGTCTGGGTGGCAAGATTCCAAAAGGCGCTTTGTTGGTGGGCCCTCCGGGGACCGGTAAAACGCTGCTGGCCCGCGCCATTGCGGGTGAGGCGGGTGTGCCCTTCTTCACCATTTCGGGTTCGGACTTTGTTGAGATGTTCGTCGGTGTCGGTGCATCCCGTGTCCGCGACATGTTCGAACAGGCCAAGAAAAACGCTCCCTGTATCGTCTTTATTGACGAGATTGACGCCGTTGGCCGCCATCGTGGTGCCGGTTATGGCGGGGGTAATGACGAACGTGAACAAACGCTTAACCAGTTGCTCGTCGAGATGGACGGGTTCGAGGCCAATGAGGGCGTGATTATTCTGGCGGCCACCAACCGTAAGGACGTTTTGGACCCTGCTCTGCTGCGTCCAGGCCGTTTCGACCGCAACGTGACTGTCGGCAACCCCGACATCAAAGGCCGCGAGAAGATCTTGGGCGTTCACGCACGCAAGACGCCCCTCGGACCTGATGTCGATCTGCGCATCATCGCGCGCGGGACTCCGGGCTTCTCGGGTGCTGATCTGGCCAACCTCGTGAATGAGGCCGCGCTGATGGCCGCCCGCGTCGGTCGCCGCTTTGTTACCATGGAAGATTTCGAGAATGCCAAGGACAAGGTGATGATGGGTGCCGAGCGGCGCTCGATGGTGCTGACCCAGGACCAGAAGGAAAAGACTGCCTATCACGAATCAGGGCATGCCGTTGTTGGTATGACGCTGCCGTTGTGTGATCCGGTCTATAAGGCAACGATCATTCCGCGTGGTGGTGCGCTGGGCATGGTGGTGTCACTGCCAGAAATGGACCGCCTGAACTATCACCGCGATGAGTGTGAGCAAAAGCTGGCCATGACTATGGCCGGTAAGGCGGCTGAGGTGATCAAATATGGCGAGGACCATGTCTCGAACGGTCCGGCGGGCGATATCATGCAGGCCAGCCAACTGTCGCGCGCGATGGTGATGCGCTGGGGCATGTCGGACAAGGTCGGCAATATCGACTATGCCGAAGCGCATGATGGCTATTCGGGCAACACTGCCGGGTTCTCGGTCTCGGCCCATACCAAGGAACTGATCGAGGAAGAGGTCAAGCGCCTGATCCAGCAAGGATATGAGCGTGCGCATCAGATCCTGTCGGAACAGAACGAGCAATGGGAACGTCTGGCGCAGGGGCTGCTGGAATATGAAACCCTGACCGGTGACGAGATCAAACGCGTCATGAATGGCGAGCCGCCCAGCGAAAGCGATGACGAGGGCGACAAACCTGATGAGGGCAGCGCCCCCAGCGTGACAGCCATTCCGAAAACCAAGGTTAAGAAAACTCCGCCCGATGGCGGGATGGAGCCGGAACCAACGGCTTAAACTTTCAAAGACCCGGGCCTGTCCCGGGTCTTTTTTCTTTTCAATCGCGAAGGTTTGCCCTCTATTCCGCATCAGATGCCAATTCTGAAAAAGGGATAAATATGCCGGTATTGCGCGAAACCGAATTCACGGGAGAAGTTGTTTGGTTGGGCCACGTACCAGCAGGTGAAACTCTCCGGGCCAATGCCGTGGACAGTCTGGATTTGGGTTTCTCGGGTGATCAAGGCGCGCGTCACGAAGGCGTGAATCGTACCTCTTGCGTGCGAGTCAAAAACCTGTACCCGGTAGGCACCGAAATTCGCAATGTGCGGCAGTTATCGATCCTGTCCGCAGAAGAACTTGATGCCATCGCGCAGGAAATGGGCTTGGGTAAGCTGGACCCGTCCCATCTGGGGGTCAGCATTGTCTTGCGCGGCATTCCGGATTTCACCCATATTCCGCCCTCGTCTCGTTTGCAGGTGGAAAATGGCGTGACGCTGACGATCGACATGGAAAACCGGCCCTGTATCCTGCCGGGGCGCGAGATCGAGGCTGACTTGCCCGGGTATGGTGCGGCCTTCAAGCCTGCAGCGCAGGGACGGCGGGGGGTTACGGCTTGGGTCGAAAGACCCGGAGAGCTGAACCTGGGCGATGAGCTTACACTGTTTGTCCCCGATCAGAGAGCCTGGACACCATAAGGGACCGCAATTTCCGATCGGAAGGTGCCGATGTGACGCTACGACGTTTCAAGGCGCAATTATGTCGGAATCCATAGCCACCAATTTGGTACACAACGGTATGGAGTGAGCAGCGCCGGCGTTCTGCGTCGGGTTTGCACGGAATTCAATCAGGGACCGAAACCCAATGAGCTATAAATCTGACATCGAAATTGCGCGTGAGGCGAAGAAGAAGCCGATTCAGGAGATTGG
>NZ_JBXWMQ010000021.1:0-64548 GCF_059609905.1 Ruegeria sp. YTSA226 | reverse complement strand
TATACCCCTGAAACTCACGGGTATGAATCACGCAGGCGGGATGACGGCAACCAAATTAATAGGTCCAGAACCTAAGCTGGCGAATGCCACAAATTCGCGAGGCTGGCCCCGTCACAGAGCAAGAATGGACAATATCCGGTCGACTTTCGGACCAGTAATTTGTTTTGCCGCACTCGCCCCAAAAGAAATTCATTCTCGGCGATGGATATTTTGATTGGCTCATCCGAACCAATTTTTAGTCATGTGTCACCTTTCGAAGCGAGTGAATTGTCTAAAGTATGGAAAATAAATGATTTCATTAGATATCTTGGCGACCCCGGCAGGATTCGAACCTGCAACCTGCCCCTTAGGAGGGAACCGTTCATAGCGCTATTCCTTTTGTGATTTCTGCTGCTTGGGTGATTGTACAGGGTCATCCTGTACGTGGTTTGTACGAAAACGGGCCCTGATGTCGGCCTCATCTGTCTCTGCGTGGGCATAGATCCGCATGGGCAGATTCGGGTCTGACCAGCGGCCAGCCTTGGCTGCGGTGACCGGGTCTACACCTTGGCGCACAACTAGCTCAGTGAAGAACCCATGCCGACCGGCGGGATGCGCTGACAGGTACGGAATGCCCGCGCGCTTGCAGATTGTCTTCCAGCGCGTGTTGTAGCCTGTCGAGCTGCCATAGCCGAAAACACGCGCCTTCATCAGTTTGCCAGTCTTGCGGTTCTTTGGGCGTTTTGGCGGCAACGCGAGCAGCTCATCCATCATCTGAGGCGAGACAGCAATCCAACTTTCCGGATGTCCTTTCTGCGCTTTCACGCGGACTTTGTTTTCGTGCGGTCGAAGGTCATCAGGCTCCAAAGATATAGCCTGATCAATCCGTGCTGCCGTCTCAAACATGAAACGGACTAGCGCGGCGTTGTACGGATCGGCGGCACGGCAAAAGGCTTCGATCCATTCCTTATCAGCTGGCGTGCGCTCGACGCGGCTGAGCTTCCCTCGTCGCTTGTCCTGCGCAATCCGCTCAAACTTATCGTAAGGCTTCACTCGGATGAGCGGCGTGCCCTCCAGCTCGTGCGCGTTGTTGATCACCGCACTCGCGGGCGTCACGATTTCACGCCACCAGGTATCGGTCGACGCTTTGGGCTTCAGCTTTGGCCCAAGGCTCTTCAGTAGCGCACCAGAAATCGCGCCTAGCGACAAGTCGCCGATTGCTTCGACAATCGGGATCAACTGCTTCGCCGCCTTTGGGGACGCGTTGTAGAGCATGATTGCATCGGCAAACGTCTTGCTCGGTTCGTCGCCCACGACATAGCGACGGATCTGCCGTTCGGTCTCATGGTTTATCCAGTCCCGTGCACCCTCTTCTGAAGATGCCTTAGTGCTTCGCCGGTATGGGCCGGCGATTGGCCTGCCGTTGTATTCGATCCACCCCTTGGCCCAGTAAACGTGGCCCCTCTTGTAAATTTGGAGCGGCATGACTGGCCTCCTTCAAAAATCGTGTCGATCTGCGCGGGCGTGATCAGCATAGTCCGCCCAAGGCGATAAAATGCGCCCGTCTCATTGGCGCGTTCACGCAATGTGCGCTCTGAAATATCGATCCCCATCCCGGCCATAACTTCGACCCACTGTGTGGGCGTCTTCCCAAGCCCCAGGATCTGAGAGCTGTCTGAATAGTTGGTCTCTGCCATTTCAGTGGTCCTTGTCCGTTTAAGTTGAATCGACGACACGCATGGAATCGCTTGTTCTGCATCTTCTGACGTGGTCAGATGTGATTAGTCGTAGAAGTTCGTCATTTTTTGCAAAGTTCGCGAATTTTGGCGAAGTAGTCAATTGGAAAATGCTAATGCCGCAGAAACATGCTGGTCTTTTTGCTGCAATGGGTGCTCGTCTCACCATTGCTCGCAATGAAATCGGTTTCTCACAAGCGGCTATGGCGGAAGCTATCGGTGTCTCACCGCGCGCGTATCACAGCTACGAAAAGGGCCAGCGTGGAATGCCTGTAGAAGCCCTAGTCGCGATGGGTGAACGGTTCGAGGTGGACGTGCCGTGGCTACTACTAGGCACCAAATCAATTCGGGCCGGGCATGATTTCGAAGCGCTCAAACACATTGAAAGCTCGCTGGATAAGCACCTCACCGAAGTAGGCATAAAAATCAAAAGCGAAAAGCGCGGGGCCATCGTCGCCCGTTGGTATCAATCGCATGTCGAAGGCCGCGAAGTGACGGATGACGACGTGCACACATGGATCGAGTTGGTAAGGGAGTAATCTGGTGAACAAGGCAAGCAAACGCTGGAACATGTTGCGACAATCAGTCTTGGAGCGCACCCGTCGAGAGGTGATTGAACCCTTTGGCCCGCTTTACCTGATCTTCCTGGGAACCAGCGTGTTCTACCTGATTGGCTTGGGCCGACTATTATTGGCACAACAGACCGCCGAATACTCGGTTTTTGCTGCCATCCTGATTCTTGCGATCGCCGCAGCTGGCTTGGCGCTTCCATTTTTGACAGGTGCGGTACTGACCCTTCGCGCGGCCGATCGAAAGCTGGAACGCCTTCAACGCGGGTGATCGGATGGCCTTCGGTATCTTCATCCATCGCAGTGACTCGATCTACGACGACATTCCGTCGGAGCGGTATCAGTTTCCCAAGCAATACCTTTCACGCGCCCAACAGTGCGAAGGGGATTGGATCGTCTACCTCGAGCCAAGCAAGGTAAAAGAGACTAAAGGGTACTTTGCTGTCGCCAAGGTTCAGGAAATCATTCCGGATCCAAGGAAGCCAGACATGTTCTTGGCGGTGATAGAGCCAGGAACGTATCTTGATTTCGGCGACCCTGTTTCATTCCGGGACGAGAATTCAATTATCGAAAGAGGTTTGCTGAACGATCAAGGCAAGATATCCGGACGCGCGCAAGCCGCAGTAAGAACCCTTTCAGCTGAAGACTTTGCCCGAATAGTCGAACGTGGTCTTGGACGAGATGAGGACATCCTGCCTCGCGTGGGCGACACGATGCAGTTGCCAGGGTTCCAGGACGCGCAAACACCTTTCCAGCACATGCCTACTCGGGAACGCGTCAACCAGCTAACCAATCGCGCGGTTCGCGATCGTAATTTCAGAAAGAACGTCCTGCGCGCCTACGGCGAGCGCTGCGCTATCACTGGTTTGCGGCTGATCAATGGCGGTGGCCGCGCTGAGGTTGAAGCCGCCCATATCAGACCGGTGGAGCATGACGGCCCCGACATAGTCAGCAACGGGCTCGCCCTGTCCGGTACTGCGCATTGGATGTTTGATCGCGGTCTCGTTGGGTTGGCGGACGACCTGACTATTCTGGTCACCCGTCAGAGTAACGACATCGAAGCCGTGACGTCGATGATCAACTCGTCCGGCAAGATTTTGGTGCCGGACCGCCTCGCCAACCGGCCAAGGTCTGAGTTCGTCACCTGGCACAGAGAGAATTGCTTCAAGCACTAAACACTCAGTGCGGACCTTGGCGCAAAACGCAGCTAACGGCCGGAACGAGCCCAACCCCGTCATTGCGTTTTTTCGCTGCGTGCGCTCGCAGCACGAAAATTGCGTCGAATCAATCATTTTTAGCGCCGCCGTGCAGCGTGATTTATGGCCATTCGTTCTCGATACAGAGAGTTTGAAGGATCAGGCCGCACCGGCTCGGAAAACGCTCTCTACCGGGCATTCGATCTAGTCCCACTGGGAGATAAATTCGAGACCTTAATGTTCTGGCATTGTGATTGGTGAGCCTGATCCCAGTGGTTCCAGTTGGCCAAAGGGTAAACACTCGTCGCGTGAACATCGGGAGATGCCGGGCTATCACATAACGAAGAACAGGAGTGATGTGCGATGCAGGTTGACGGTCTTTCCGCGCTGGTTACTGGAGGGGCCTCCGGTTTGGGATTGGCTGCCGCCGAGGCTTTGAAAAACGCCGGCGCCAAGGTCGCCGTTCTGGACCTTGACGAAGAGAAGGTGGCTCGGGTGGCCCATGAGATCGGCGGCGTGGGTGTCGCCTGTGACGTTACCGACACAGGCGCAGTAGCCCATGCATTGATAGATGCCGAGGAACGCATCGGACCGATCCGCGTCAATGTGAACTGCGCCGGTATTCCAGGCGGAATGCGTCTCGTTGGCCGCGACGGTCCGGTGGACATGGCCGCTTTTGCGCGGGTCGTCGACGTCAACCTCATGGGAACGGTCAGCGTCATGACGAAATGCGCCGCCCGAATGATGGCGCTGGAGCCGCTGAACGAGGATGGCGAGCGAGGAATCATCATCAACACGGGCTCGATCACTGCCGTTGAAGGGCAAATCGGGCAAGGGGCCTATGTGGCTTCAAAGGGGGCAATCGCTAGTCTCACCCTGCAGGCCGCAAGGGAATTCATGCCGCGGGGTGTCCGGGTCATGACGATCGCGCCGGGTCTGTTCAAGACACCTATTGCCGATCACATTCCGCAGGAGGTCATCGACGGGATGCTGGATGGCCGCATGTTTCCGAACCGGTTCGGTGAACCCGCCGAATTCGGCCGGCTGGCCGTCGACATCATCCGCAATCCGATGCTGAATGGCGAGATCATTCGCCTCGATGCCGGCGTTCGGCTTCAGGCGAGATAAGCCTCGCGGTTTCGCCTGTTCTCCGGGTCGCTTTCAGCCGTTTCGATCAACCATTCCCGGAACTTCTGGGCGTCTGGATGGTCGCGACCCGTTTCAGGCGAGATAAGGTGGAACGCCTCCTGCAATGGCGCATCGATACCAAATGGCGCGACGAGCCGACCTCGCTCGATCTCGACGCCCAGCATAGAGGATCTGGCCAGTGCCACCCCGCCACCGCGTGATGCAAACTCGAATGCCAACAGTGACGTGTCGAATTGCAGCCCCTGTCCCGAGTTTACTCCACTTACCTTTGCATATCTGAGCCAATCGGCCCAGCCTTCCTCATAGCCAAGCACATGCAGGAGACGATGGTGGGCAAGGTCCTTCGGCTCCTTGATCGCGTGTTCCCCTTCCAGAAGTGATGGTGCGCAAACAGGTTTGATCACTTCCCAGGTCAGTCGATCAGCCTTGAAACCCGGCCAGCGCCCCGTGCCGTACTGGATGTCGAGGTCAAATCGCTCGTTGTCAAACTGGTCGCCCCAGACACTGGAGACCAGACGGACTTCGGTATCAGGGTAGCGATCAAAGAAACTCTGGAGCCGGGGCGCGATCCAGTTGACAGAATAGCCAACTGGTGCGCGCACCGTCAGCACCTCCGAGCGCCTGAGCCCGAAAACCTCTTCGGTGCCCGCCGCCAGACGGTCAAAACCGTCGCGGACCTTTGGCAAATAAGCCGCGCCGACCTTGGTCAGCACGAGGCTACGGGGTTTACGCTCGAACAAGGGTTCGCGAAGGTAATGTTCCAGCAGCTTCACCTGCTTGCTGATCGCGGCCTGGGTGAGGTTTAGTTCCTGGGCGGCATTGGTGAAACTCAGATGCCGCGCCGATGCCTCAAAAGCGCGCAGCCAGGTCAGATGTGGAAGGCGTCGGGTATTCATGGCCAACTCATGCATAATTACTGTTTGGTTATAGGGTGATTATAGGTCGCTTGAAAGCCTTAATCGATTAGGCGCAAGATGATTCCCAAAACCACCGGAGGTGCCGCCTTGCCCATTAACAGCAATCTGGGTTTTAACCCGCAGCGCCTGCGGCGCATCTCGAAGTGGATGGAGACACATGTCCGCGAGGGGAGGCTGAGCGGGCTGGCTGTCCAGATCGCAAGACGTGGGGAAATCGCGTTTTCTGAACGTACGGGGTATTCGGACTCGGCAAGCGGCCAGCTAGTCGCGCCCGATACGATCTGGCGGATCTATTCGATGACCAAACCGGTCACCTCGCTCGCGCTACTGATGCTCTATGAAGAGGGGGCATTCCAGCTTGATCAGCCCATTGCCGATTTCCTACCGGCCTTTGGCGCGCCGCGCGTTTGGAAGGGGTCGGGCCATGCGCTGGACGCGACCGAACCAGCGCGACGCCAAATAACTATCCATGACCTGCTGACCCATCAGGCCGGTATCGTTTATGGAGACCCAAAGGGCAATGCTCTGGAACAGGCCCTTTCGGCAGCCGGGCTCGATTTCGACCGCAGTTTTGTCACCATGGCAGAAGCCGTCGATGCGCTGGCCGCGTTGCCGCTGGCGTTTCATCCAGGTGAACGCTGGTTCTACGGCCTTTCTACCGATGTTCTGGGCCATTTGGTCGAAGTCATCAGCGGGCAAACGCTTGGCGAATTCCTCAAGGTCCGTATCTTTGACCCTCTTGGCATGATGGATACCGGGTTCTCAGTGTCTGAGGAAAAGGCGAGGTGCCTTGCCACGCTGTATGATCATACCGCCGTGGGTTTCGAACGATCAGTGAACCAGGACCGGTGCCTTGCGCCGGTGACGCTGGAAAGCGGCGGGGGAGGGTTGGTCTCGACGATGGCGGATTACCAGCGTTTCGCGACGATGCTATTGCGACGTGGTGCCTTTGACGGTGGAGTGCTACTTGGCCGCAAGACCTTCGATCTGATGGTAACGAACCACATGGGCGGCGATCTGGCCAGCCGTGGGCAGGCGCATTTCAGCGAAACCACATTCGAGGGGATCGGGTTCGGCCTTGGGGTTTCAGTGATGCTGGACCCGGCGCAGGCGAAGATCGTCGGTTCACCCGGGGAATTCGCCTGGGGCGGCATGGCCTCGACGGCTTTCTGGGTGGATCCGGTCGAGGAAATGACCGTGATCCTGATGACCCAGCTCATTCCCTCAAGCGCCTATACCCTGCGCCGTCAACTGCGCGTGCTAAGCTACCAGGCGCTTGTCGACTGACCGTTCAAGTGCTTGGAAGTGCGTCAGTGTCAAGGTGGCAAGCGACTGACAACTCTCCGGGAAGGTCGCGCAGCGGTGGCGTGACCCTGTCGCAGGTGCCGGCAATCACATGGGTGCACCGATTGGCAAAGGGACAGCCTTTGGCGCCGATGACAACGCTTCCGGCGCTGGCGGCTTTGGCTTCGCCGGTATTGGCCACCCCCTCCAGCCAGCCTTGCCGCATCTCGGGGACCGAGGAGAGGAGCAGTTTGGTATAGGGGTGAAAAGGCGGGCTGAAGACGGCCTTTGACGGTCCCTTCTCGACCACCCGTCCGGCATAAAGCACCACCACCTCATCCGCAAAAGAGGCGACCGTAGAAAGGTCGTGGCTGATGAACATATAGGCCACGCCCAACTTGTCCTTCAGCGATTTCAGAAGTTCGATCACCCCCGCCGCAACCACGGTATCCAGTGCCGAGGTGACCTCGTCACACAGGATCACCTTGGGGTCGGCAGCCAATGCGCGGGCAAGGTTGATCCGTTGCTTCTGCCCGCCTGACAATTCTCCCGGGAAGCGCGAGGCAAAACTGCGCGGCAGGTCGACCAGTTCCAGCAGATCGCCCACCTTTTCGGCCCGCGCGCGACCCTTGAGGTCCCGATAGAACTCCAGCGGGCGGCCCAGGATATCACCAATCCGCTGGCGCGGGTTCAGCGCGGTATCGGCCATCTGGAACACGATCTGGCAATCCTTGAGCGATTCGCGCGACCGATCCTTCACGCTGGGAGCGGCAACCTTCCCATCGAGCTTGATTTCTCCCTCACGCAGCGGCGTCAGGCCGGCCACGACCCGCGCCAGCGTGCTTTTCCCGCAGCCGCTTTCACCAATCACCCCTACGACCGATGCCGCAGGGACATCGACTGACACATCCGAAAGAATGGTCAACGCCCCATAGCCTGCCGTGACGTGTCGTGCGGAGATGACCGGCGCTTGCGCCGCGCTGCCGTCAACATGGTCGACCAGATGCGGTGCGGGCCTGACGGCGTCCATCAGCGAGCGGGTATATTCGTGCTTCGGATCGTTCAGGATCTGGGCGGTTGGGCCTTCCTCGACCTTTTCGCCATTCTTGAGAACAAGAATGCGGTCTGCCACCTGTGCCACAACCGCTAGGTCGTGGGTAACATAGATGGCCGCCGTGCCCTGATCGCGGATGATGTCCTTGAAGGCTTTCAGCACCTCGATCTGCGTCGTCACATCCAGCGCCGTTGTCGGTTCGTCGAGGATCAGCAGATCCGGTCCGCAAGACATGGCCATCGCCGCCATGAGGCGCTGCAACTGACCGCCCGAAACCTGGTGCGGGAACTTGTCGCCCACAGTGTCGGGGTTCGGCAGGTCCAGCTTGCGATAAAGATCAACCGCGGTGGCGGTAAGGGTCGCGGCGTCACCGGCGCCGTGCCAGAGCGGTGCCTCGATCACTTGCTTGCCGATCCGCAGCGCCGGATTGAAGCTGGCAGCCGCCGATTGTGCGACGTAGGACACTTCGTCACCGCGCAGCGTATGGCGCTCTTGCGGCGACAGTTGCATGATGTCACGCCCATTGAGCCAGATCTCACCGCCCGCGATGCGGCAGCCGGGACGGGCAAAGCCCATCGACGCCAGCGAGATCGTGGACTTGCCGGACCCGCTTTCACCGATCAAAGCCAGCACTTCACCCTTGGCAACGTTCAGCGACACGCCCTTGACGATCGGCACATAGCTGCCCCCGGGTGGACGACCCTCGACGCGCAGGTTCTTGATGGTCAGGATATCGCTCATTGGTCGATTTTCTCCAGAACGGTTTCACCCTGCTGACGCTGCTGGAACCAGTCCACGAGCAGGTTCATTGATACGGTCAGTGAGGCGATGCAGGCGGCCGGGATCAGCGCGGCGGAGGATCCCAGGAACAAGCCGCCGACGTTCTCCTGCACCATCAGCCCCCAGTCGGCGGCGGGTTCCTGAACGCCGAGCCCCAGAAAGGACAGGCCCGACAGGAACAGGATCGAGAAGGTAAAGCGCAGGCCGAATTCGGCGATCAGCGGGGCCATTGAATTTGGCAGGATCTCGCGCGTCAGGATCCACCATGTTCCTTCACCTCTAGCGCGCGCCGCCTCGACAAAATCCATGACGCCGATGTCATAGCCAAGCGCGCGTGACACTCGAAAGACGCTGGTCGACAGGACTAGCCCGACCGTCAGCACAAGAACCGTGATCGAGGTGCCGAAAGCGCCGATGACCACCAGTGCCAAGAGGGTCGAGGGGAAGGCCATGAAGGCCTCGACGATGCGGCTGACGACGATGTCGAACCAGCCTTTGAGGATCGCGGCGGCAAAACCCAGCGTTACGCCGAAGGCAAATGAGATCACTGTCGTTATCAGCGCAAGCAGAAGCGTGGTGCGCACCCCGTAGATCAGGCGCGAAAAGACGTCACGCCCCAGTTTGTCCGTCCCCAACAGTCCGCCTTCGCCAATTGGTGCAAAGGTCGTGCCCGAGATGATCTCGGCCTCGCCATGCGGCGCGATCCAGGGGCCAAAGAGCGCCAGCACCAGCCAGAACAGCAGAACAGAGCCTGCGATGGTGGCGGTCCAGGTCAGGCGCAGACCCGCAAAGACCGAGGCGCGCGGCTTGGCAATTTCGGTTGCGTCGCTCATTTGGGGTACCTCAGGCGCGGATTGGCCATGATGGACAGGACATCGGCCAGCAGGTTCAAAAGGATATAGACAGCGCCAAAGATCATGGCACAGGCTTGGATCAGGGGGATGTCCCGTAGCGTGACGCCATCGACCAGCAGACGGGTCAGACCCGGGACGCCGAACACGGTTTCGACGATGATCACGCCGGACACCATATAGCTGAGGTTCAGCGCGATCACGGTCAGGATCGGGGACAGCGCATTGGGTAGCGCATGGCGGATGACCAGACGGCGCTTTGGCAGACCCTTGAGCGCGGCCATTTCGAGATATGGAGAGGTGAAGATGTTGATCACCGATGACCGGGTCATCCGCATCATATGCGCAAGAACCGCAAAGCTGAGCGTGGCAACTGGCAGGGCAAGTGCGCGGAAATTCTGCCAGAAATCGAAATAGGGTCGGGTATTGGCAGAGGCCGACAACCATTTCAGCTCGACCGCGAAGACCTTCATCAGGATAAGGCCGATAAAGAATTCGGGCACTGCAATCAGCGCGAGCGTGGTCATGGCCAGCGTCTTGTCAACCTTGCCACCGGCCCGCATTGCCGACCAGAGGCCCAAAGCCAGCGACAGCGGAACCGAGATTGCTGCCGCCAGCAGCGCCAGTCGAAGCGTGTTCCACATCCGGCTTTCGATCATGTCGGCCACAGGCCGCTTTGTCGCCAGCGAAGTGCCCAGGTCACCCCGCACCATCCCGCCCAGCCAGTCGAAATACCGCACGATCGCGGGGCGATTCAGCCCCATTTCCTCGCGCAATGTGGTCAACGCCTCTTCTGTGCGGCTTTGTCCCAGGATCGCTTCGGCCACGTCGCCGGGAAGGATCTCGGTGGCACCGAAAATGATGATGGATGCCAGCAGCAAGGTCAGCAAACCCTGCGCCAGGCGCGTTAATATGATGCGATACACCTCGTTCCTCCCTCAAGGCTGATCGCAGTTTCAGGGAAAGCGCCGTTTTCGACAAACAACCATAGAAGGCATGATGGGTGTGTTTTCGTTATGGGTCGGGCATGGGTCGCTCTGGATCATGGCAAAGCCCGTATTTTTGTTGTTTGCCTGATGCAACCTTAAAGCGGCACAAACTTCAAAACCGGAGAAGCCCATGACCGCCTACGAATACCCCCTGTTGATCAAGCAGATTCTGTCTGCACCGCTTTCCCAAGCTTCTGGGCAGGAGATCGTTCATTCCGACACCATGCGCTACGACTACCACACTTTCGCAAAGCGGATCGGACGCGCCGCCGGGGCCTTACGCGCCCTTGGCGCTAGCGAAGGCAGCGTTGTCGCGGTGTTGGACTGGGACAGCCACCGCTATCTGGAATGCTTCTTTGCCGTGCCAATGATCGGCGCGACCCTGCACACGGTGAACATCCGCCTGTCGCCGGAACAAATCCTCTACACGATCAACCATGCCGAGGATGAGCTGATCCTATGCCATGTCGATTTCCTGCCGATGCTCATGGGGATCGCTGACCGGATCGAGCGGCCCTGGCGCCTGGTGGTGATGAGCGATGACGGCCAGACACCCCCGGACGTGAAAGCCGAGGGCGAGTATGAGGCCCTTCTGGACGCCGCCACGCCGGTCAGCGATTTTCCAGACTTCGACGAGAATATTCGTGCAACTTTGTTTTACACCACCGGCACGACGGGCGACCCCAAGGGGGTCAGTTATTCTCAGCGCCAGCTTGTGCTGCATACGCTTGCTGTGGCATCGGGCCTGGGTCCGATCCCCGGAGGCGGGCTGAACCGTGGCGATGTCTACATGCCGATCACACCGCTTTTCCATGTTCACGGCTGGGGCATTCCCTACGTCGCGACGCTGATGGGGCTGAAGCAGGTCTATCCGGGGCGATACGATCCCGCGCGCCTTCTAGGATTGATTGCCGAGCATGGCGTGACCTTCTCGCATTGTGTGCCGACGATCCTGGCGATGTTGTTGAATGCACCGGAGGCGGCAACCACGGACCTGAGCCGCTGGAAGGTCATCATCGGCGGCTAGGCCCTGCCCGAAGGACTGGCAAGCCAGGCACTCGCGCGGGGCGTCGACGTTCATGCGGCTTACGGCATGTCGGAAACCTGTCCCTTCCTGACCGTGGCTGACATGATGGCGACGCGCGACCCAGAGGCGCCGATCGAGGTGCGGACTGCGACCGGCAAACCGGCGCCAATGGTCCAGATCCGGGTTGTGGATCCCGAGATGAACGACGTGCCACGTGATGGAAAGTCTACCGGCGAGATCGTCGCCCGCGCCCCTTGGCTGACGCAGGCCTATCTCAAGAATGAAGAAGGCACGCGGGCGCTTTGGCACGGCGGCTGGCTGCATACCGGCGACGTGGGGCTGTTCGATCAGGACGGGACTATGCGGATTACCGACCGATTGAAGGATGTCATCAAGACCGGCGGCGAATGGATATCCTCGCTGGAACTGGAAAACCTTGCTAGCAAGGTTGCGGGCGTATCCGATGCCGCCGCTATCGGAGTGCCAGACGCCAAATGGGGCGAACGCCCGCTTTTGGTGATCGCGTGCGCCGAAGCCGCGGGTGGAACCGTTGCGCAGCTTAAAGCCACCTTTGCAGTAGCGGTTGCAGACGGGACGCTGTCGAAATGGGCCGTGCCCGACCGGATCGAGATCGTCGAAGCGCTGCCCAAGACCTCGGTCGGAAAACTGGACAAGAAAGCCCTGAGAACTCGTTACTGTTAAGAAAGAACCTCCGCCATGAAAGACGCCGTCATCGTTTCGACCGCCCGCACACCCATTGCCTCTGCCTTCAGGGGGGCCTTCAACAACATCAAGTCACCCACGCTGGCAGGGTACGCGATCCGAGCGGCTGTCGAGAGGTCTGGCGTAGATCCTGCCGAGGTTGAAGACGTCGTGATGGGCTCGGTCCTGACTGCCGGCACTGCCGGGCTAAACGTCGCTCGGCTAGCAGCGCTGGCGGGCGGGTTGCCCGCCACGGCGGCCGCACAGACCATCGACCGGCAATGCGCCTCGGGGCTGATGGCCATCGCAACAGCAGCAAAGCAGATTGCGGTCGATGGCATGGGCGTCGTGGTGGCCGGTGGTCAGGAAAATATCTCGGCGGTCCAGGCGCGGTATTTCGACTGGGTCATGTCCGAGAAAGACCCCGCCGTGACCTGCGCGGCCGAGCACGCCTATCTGCCGATGCTAATGACGGCCGAGAACGTGGCGCGGCTGCACGGCATCACGCGTGAGGCACAGGACGAATTCGCCGCACTGTCGCAGGCCCGCACCGCCGCCGCGCAGGCCGCCGGGGCCTTCGATGACGAGATCGTCCCGGTGACCGCCACCAAGCTGATCAAGAACCGCGAAACCGGCGAGGTGCACGAAGAAACCGTCACGCTGACGCGGGACGAGGGCAACCGCCCGGGCACCACGGCGGACACGCTGGCGGGCCTGAAGCCCGTGGTAGAGGGCGGGCTGGTCACCGCAGGCAATGCCAGTCAGTTGTCGGATGGAGCCTCGGCCTGTGTCCTTATGTCGGCAGAAGCGGCCACAAAGTGCGGGCTGTCGCCGCTTGGGGTCTATCGGGGGATGGCCGTTGCCGGTTGCGCCCCCGAGGAAATGGGCATGGGCCCGGTCTATGCCGTGCCGCGCTTGCTTGAGCGGGCCGGGTTGACGGTCGACGACATCGGGTTGTGGGAACTGAACGAGGCCTTCGCCGCGCAAGCCATTCCCTGCCGTGACCAACTAGGGATCGATCCCGACAAGCTGAACGTAAACGGCGGCGCGATTTCCGTGGGTCACCCCTACGGGATGACAGGTGCGCGGCTGGTTGGCCACGCACTGATCGAGGGCAAACGACGCGGTGTCCGATACGTTGTTGTCACGATGTGTATCGGCGGCGGAATGGGGGCTGCCGGGTTGTTCGAGGTGGCCTGATGGCGAATCCCGAAAAGCTTCTTCTCATCATCCTGGACGGCGTGCCCTACGGGAGTTTTCGACGCCTGTTCGGCAATCTGGAAGGTTGGGTCGACTAGGGCGAGGCGCGGATACAGCGGATGCGTTCGGTCCTGCCGTCCACCTCTTCGGCCTGCTATGCATCGAAGCTAGCCGGCTTTCCGCCGCACCTCCATGGCGTCACCGGGAACAAGCGCCGCCAGCGTCTTGAGGCGCCGGATGTGTTCTCGGAACTGGCCGGAGCGGGGCGCAAGACCGGTGCCGTGGCGCTGAGTTGGTGGAGCGAACTGTTCCACCGGATGCCGTTCGACCCCGTGCGCGACATCGAACTCGACAGCCCGCAAGGCCCGATCCACCATGGCCGTTTCCACACCATGGCCGATGCGACGGAAGCCAACCAGATGAGCCCGTCCGACGCCGATCTGTTCGCCACATTGACATATCTTTGCGAGGCCAAGGGGATCGACTACGGACTGCTGCATACGTCGACACTTGACAGCATGGGACACCGGTTTGGCCATGGGAAACGAGAGATGAGCGACGCCTGCTACTATCTTGACGCAGCACTTGCGCCCTACGTAACTCGTTGGCGCGACCTTGGCTATGACGTCATTATCACAGCAGATCATGGTCAGGATGACCTTGGCCATCACGGCGGTGCCGGAGAGGATCAACAGGACGTTGCCTTCTATTACTTCGGTGACAGTGACTTGCCTCCAGAAGAGACGATGCTGGATCAGCTGGCACTTGCGCCATCGATTCTGACGCGAATGGGTGTGCCTGTTCCAACAGGCATGACCGCAGAACCATTCCTGACGCGCGCGCGGTGAAAGTCGGACCCATAACCTCAGTTATGGCAAAGTCATGAAATCGGTTGTTTGTGCACTCTGCTTGTCCCCCGCAATCTCTAATGAATAGCGGGGGCAGCCCGTCATCGGTCATCTGGGAGGAAAGATATGTCCGACATCGACAGCTTGGTACGGCAATACAAGGCCGGCGCGCTCAGCCGCCGGGGTTTTTTCAAGCGCGCGGGCGCATTCGGCCTTTTGGTGCCGGCGGCAAGCGGTATCCTTGCCATGGCCGGACCGGCCCGTGCCGAAGAACCGAAGCGCGGCGGCTGGCTGCGGATTGCACAGGGCAACACGGACAACACGCTCGAGCCTGTGCGCATGGTCGATACCGATGACGGCATCTATTCGAACTGCGTCTATCAGCGCCTGACCCGTTTCGCGCCGACGCTGGAGGTCGAAGGCGACGCGGCTGAAGAATGGAGCGTCAACGGCGCGGCCACCGAATGGAGCTTCAAGCTGCGTGGCGGCCTGACCTTCCACAACGGCCAGCCGGTCACCGCCGCTGATGTCGTCGAAAGCCTGTCACGGCACATCGCTGAGGGTTCGGAATCTCCTGCCAAGGCGCTGCTCTCGACCGTCACCGCGATCGAGGCGCCGGACGCCACGACAGTCAAGATCACACTGTCCTCGGGCAATGCCGACCTGCCGGTGATCATGTCCGACTACCATCTCGCCATCCACCCTGCTGGCCATACCGATTTCGCAATGGCTATCGGTTCGGGTCCATTCAAGGTGATGGAGTTCATCCCCGGCGAGCGTGTGGTCCTTGAGCGGTTTGAAAACTACTACGAAGAGGGCAAGCCCTATCTTGACGGGATCGACTTCATCCCGGTACCGGATGCCAACGCCACGCTCAGCACGCTGCTGGCCGGTGACGTCGACGCCATCCGCGATGTGCCCGCTTTCGCCGTAGAGCAGTTGAGTAGCAACGACTCCATTACGCTTCATAACACGCCCACAGGCGCCTTCACCAACATGGTGATGATGGTGGATCGGGCGCCGACGAATGACCCGAACTTCCGGAAGGGGATCAAGCACGCACTGGATCGCGAGTTGGTGCTTCAGCAGGTGTTCAAAGGCATCGGCACGATCTCGGCCGACACGCCGATCGGGCCGACCTACAAATACTGGTGTGAGGACGTGAAGCCCGCCGAATACGACCTCGATAAAGCGAAGTTCTACTTCGACAAGGCGGGCGTCAACGCGATCGACCTCTACACATCGGAAACTGCCGGCAGTTCAGCCAACGACATCGCGCTGACCTTCCAGCAATCCGCGAAAGGTGCGGCTGATATCAACGTCATCAAGACCCCGTCTGATGGCTACTGGTCGAATATCTGGATGCAGAAGCCGATGACCATGTCGGGTTGGCAAGCGCGCCCGACTGTCGATGCCTTCCTGACAATCGCACACATGAACGGCGGCAGCTGGAACGAAACCATGTGGGGCTCCGAGCAATTCGACGCAATGATCATCAGTGCACGTGCGGAGCTCGACGAGGCTAAGCGGGCACAGATGTACTGTGACATGCTGCATATGATGAACGACGACGGCGGCTTCGTGAACGCGGTCTTCCAAAACCAGCTTGAAGCAACCGCCAAGAATGTGATGGGATGGACACCGCATTCCGTCGGCGGTCTGGGCGGGTTCGGGCAGACGCTGCGCAACGTCTGGCTCGCATAAGCCGGTATTCTCCCTGTCAGAGGTAACTGCCCGCTGACTTTTGGCCGCCGGTCCACCCGGATCGGCGGCCTTTCATTTCTCTTCCACTCAATAGCCGGAGCAAACATGCTTTCGATCTCGCCTTCCACACGTCTGCGTCCTTCGCCCTTCTACGAGGCGACATTGGCGGATGGCGTCTGTGCCATGACAACATACAATCGCATGCTGATGCCTACCTCGTACGGCCATCCCGAAGAGGAGTACTGGCGCATCATCAACGGCGTCTCGATGTGGGACGTGGCAGTTGAACGCCAGGTGCAGTTGAAAGGCCCCGACGCAGGGCGGCTGGCACAGATCCTTGCGCCCCGTGATCTGTCGAAATGCAAGATTGGACAGGGCAAATATGTCCCCCTGTGCAATCACCACGGCGTGTTGATCAATGACCCCATCCTGCTGAAGCTGGAGGAAGACCGCTATTGGCTGTCCATCGCAGACAGCAATATCTGGTTCTGGGCCGAGGCCATCGCGCGCGAGCGCGGTCTGAATGTCGAGGTGAGCGAACCAGACGTGTCGCCCCTCGCAGTCCAGGGGCCAAAGGCGGAAACCGTCGTCGCCTCGATCTTTGGCGACTGGGTTCGCGACCTGAAATACTTCTGGTTCCGCGAGACAGAAATCGACGGAATCCCCGTCGCGGTGGCCCGATCAGGATGGTCCAAGCAGGGCGGTTTCGAAATCTACCTGATGGATGGCACCAAAGGCACCGCACTCTGGAACATCGTCAAGGAAGCCGGACAGCCCCACGGCATCGGGCCGGGCAACCCCAACTGGTGCGAACGTGTCGAAAGCGGGTTGGTCTCGTATGGCGGCGACTCGGATGGGCAAACCAATCCGTTCGAGGTTCGGATGGGCAAGTATGTCGATCTTCATGTGCCCGACGACACGATCGGGATCGAGGCCTTGCGCCGCATCGCGGCCGAGGGGCCGAAACGGCATCAGTTGGGTGTCGTCCTTGAGAATTCGGAACCGGTCAAGGCGGAATTCACCTGGAACGACATCGACATGGATGGCACGCGCATTGGCGACATGACCACCTGTGTCTGGTCCTACCGCATGAAGAAAAACATCGGGTTCGCGCTTGTGGCGACCTCTGCAAAACCCGGTGACCGGGTCGTCGTAAGGCGCGCGGCCGGAGCCGTCGAAGGTACCCTGTGTGAATTGCCATTCCTCTGAGGGCAACATGACTGTCATCACGGAACCCGCCCGGCAGACGCCGGTCATACACAATACGGACGTGCTTGTGGTCGGATCCGGCCCCGGAGGGCTTGCCGCAGCCTTGGCAGCTGCCCGGGCCGGGGTCGAGGTCTGTCTGGTCGAGAGGTTCGGATGCTTCGGCGGCAACATCACGGTCGTCGGCGTCGAAGGCTTTGCCTGGTATCGCCACGAAGCGACTGTCGAGGCCGGCGGGATCGGGCGCGAATTCGAGGACCGCGCGCGCGACATGGGCGCTGCCGTGCCCGAAAGCCAGTCGCTGAGCTACGAGATCGACAGCGAGGGCTTCAAGCTCGTCGCGGATCGGCTGGTGGAAGAGGCCGGAATCCACGGCATGCTGCATCGCCAGTTCGTGGCCCCGGTGATGGATGGCGACCGTATCGCTGGGATCATCGTGGAATCGAAGGCCGGGCGCGAGGCGATCCTGGCGAAAGTCGTGATCGACGCCACGGGAGACGCCGACGTGGCGCATCGCGCAGGCGCACCGACGTACAAGACACCCGCCGAACACATGCAGGCCGCGAGCGTGATGTTTCACCTCGCGGGTGTGGATAAGGCCGCTTTCATGGCCGAGGTGCGCCGCGATCCGCAGACCTACAAGGACTGGTCCACCGGCGAATGGACGGTCGAAACCGATGGGAAAGAAGACGAAATGTTCTCTCCCTTCCTCAAGAAACCCTTCGCCAGGGCAATCGAAGAGGGTGTGATTCCGGCGCATCTGAACACCATCGCGGGCACCTGGGGCGCGATGCATGACACGGGCGAGTTGACCTACATGAACCTCGTGCATCTGGCGGGGGTGGATGGCACCGATCCCGACAGCCTGACGCGGGGCGAGATTGAGGGGCGCCGCCAGGCGATGCTGGCCATCGAAGCGCTGCGCCGCTTTATGCCGGGCTGCGACGGCGTGCGCCTGCGCAACTTTGGCATGACCATCGGCATTCGCGACACGCGCAAGATCCGTGCCGCTTATGACATGACGGAAACCGACGTGCGCCAGCAAGGCCGGTTCGAGGATTCCATCGGCATCTACCCCGAGTTCATCGACGGCTATGGCGTGCTGATCATCCCGACCACCGGGCGCTACATGCAAATACCGTACCGCGCGTTGCTGCCAGGCAAGGTCAAGGGCCTACTGGTGGCGGGCCGCGCCATCGGTGGCGACCGGATCGCCCATGCGGCAACACGCAACATGGCCTGCTGCGCTGTCGCCGGGCAGGGCGCGGGCGTCGCCGCGGCGCTGGCGATCAAGGCGGGCTGTGATGTGTCGCGGGTGGACATGGCTGGGATTCAGGCCGAGCTGCTCCGCCAGGGCGTGAGGATCGCCTGACCATGGCAGTGCTGATCCTTGAGATCGAAACCGATGTGTTGGTTGCGGTGTCGTACTCTATGCGATCACCAGCTCGCAGTTCGGTCCGGGGCAGCGCAGCCAGCAACTGGCGGCACCATGTTCGTTGTCGTCCCATTCTCCCAATTGGACGAATACATCACCGCGCAAAGGTATTCTCGATTTAGCGAATTTCGAGAACTTCAAAAGATCGATCTGAGAAAACTTGCTGCATCGCCGAATGTACAATGTTGCATTCGCGAATGCTTCTGACACTCACGTTCGCTGCGCCTGCACAAGTCCGGTTTGTCCGCAACACGGTCGTCCACCCCGGGCGCCTGAATGTCTGGCTTTTCCGCATGTGCATCCACGGAGTACATTGCAGACATGTCGCTGAATGCTGCAGAACGCGTTTAGGACTGCCGCTACAGATCTCCCAAACACGGCATCACTTGCAGTAAGATTAAAGCGAGTGGCCCGCGCTACGGTGATTATTGCGGGCATCTAGCTCTCGTTCAGCCGCTTCTCGGCGTCTTTCGCTAGCTTCCAGCTGGTCTCTAACCCCGACTGCAGCGTGTCGTAATTCTGCTCCTCGCGCAGCAAGTCGGCCAATGTGGTGACGGACGTGAGATGTGACTTCATCAATAGCGCCACGCAATGCGCCAAGCCATTCACCTTGCTTTCGATCCTGCTGGTCGAGCGTTTCTCCAAGGCGTGCAATTCCTTGGCTGAGCTCTCGCAGGCCGTCACCAACCGTTCGACGGATGCGAGCAATTCGCGCTCCAAAGCTGTCAGGGGTGTTGTCGGTGGATTGGTCATCTAAGGCTCCTTGATCTCGATACAGATGATGGGCGTTTGCGCCATCGTGCAGGTCTTCAGTTCTGTCCGGTTCGGGTCCAGCGTCACCCATGTCTGCCCGGATTGTTCGATCGGGGTTAGACCCAGTTCCTTCAACTCCGAGCGCGTCATCAAACCCGTCCAAAACCAACTCGCGATCAGCACCGTCACGATCCAGGCCGAGACCATCGCCACGATCACCCATGGGGAGATCGTCAGCCAGCGCCTGATCGTCTCGCTCCGCCTCTCCAACTCGCTCTTGCTGTCGCTGAGAAAGAACCTGATATCGGTCTCGATTATATGCAGCGCGCTGGTCGCAATGCTGCTGAAATCGCTCCTGAAGCTCTCCAGCTGAGATGCCATCAAGGCGGCGTGGTCGCTGCGTACTGTCTCCAGGTCCGCGTTCAATTTCTCGGCGAGGCGGTTCGGTTTGCCAGTCGTCATGGAAAATCTCTCCTTTCAAACGCCAGCGCTCTCCGGTGTCGGGGTCTTTGGCGGTGATGTAATTCTTGTTGGCACGCGGGATCTCGAAGCCCGCATCGGCCAAAGCATCGATCATGCTGGCGCGTTCCGTGATGATGCCAACGCTGATCTGATCGAGGATCCAATCGTGCAGCGCTTCGCGACCTTGCGCGCGGGTTGGGGCCTCAATCGTCGCCCTCACTTCACGGGCGCGTTTTGGGTCCAAAGGGTCTGCCCAATCGTGGGTCTTGTTCATCAAATCGCGAAGGCTGGCAAAGGCGTTCTCATGCCCTGGCGGTGCGATGTTAAGCGCCTTGCCGGTGCTGAGCTCAAGGCGTGGCGCGCAAAAGTGCAGTTCAACGTTACCCTCATGCGAGTGGCGCACCCAGAGACAATCGTATTGATCCCTGTCCAGCCCAGCAAAGGCCAGAGCCTCAAATAGCTCAATGGCCTCTTGCTGGGCGGCGGGACTGGGATCATCGCTCTCGGCAAAGCTGATTACGCCCGCCGTGTAGCTCCATTTGTTAGGGCTCGCATCGATCAAGTCACGGGTTTGGTGGGGGTTGCCGTGCAGTACCTCGGGCAGCGGGTTGCGGATCTTGGTTTGCGGCTGGCCGGTGTCGTCGCGGATGAGGTTGCGGTTCTCGTCATAGGCCAGAACTTCGCGCGCGGTCAGGTAGTCAACGGGGGCCGCACCGCCACCGGTGCCTGTGGAGAAAAACGAAATGATCATGCGTCACCGCCTGTGTGTGCCGCCACGATCTGCGCCAAATGCCGTTCGATGACCACCAACTGCGCCGCAACCTTGAGCGCATCGATCTGGCTCGCACGGCCAGATTTGACCGCGCCGTTGATCCAGCGGGAGAGCTGATTGAGGTTACCGCCGACACGGGCAATCGCAAAGGTCAGCTTTGGGTCAACACGTGGGACGGGCTTGCGCCGACGTGCCTCAACCAGCCCCAAGGCCTCGCGCATCAGCGTGGCATTGGGCAGGCCAGCGGCGCGCGCTTTGGCCACAAGCGCTGCCTTTTCCGACGGGGTGCATCGAAAGATCACGCTCTCGGAATGGCCCTCTTTGACGCCGCTTGCGCGCGTCTGGTTGGGGTTTGAAGGGGAGGCTTGCCGCCCATCACAAGTCCCGCCGATGTAATCGGTGGGTAACCTTGCTCTCTGGTCTTTGTTGGGATCGGTCGCGTTCATGCTCTGAGTCCCGCCGCCTCAATTTCGGACCGGCTAACCAAGTTTGCGGCCAGCAACGCGGTCACTTGGCCGGGTGTGATGTGGCGGCACAGTGGATGTTTGTCTGTGACCCATTCGGCCAAACCCTTCAGCAGTTCGGCCTCTTTGGCTTTGCCTGCTTCTCGCGCCTCCTCAACGTCCTGAAGGTATTTCAACCAACGGCCAGACGTGAACCAATTGTCGGAGAAACACACCTTGGAACGGGTGAAGCCTTTGCTTTCGGTTGCATAGGCCCGCACGACTTCCTCGAGGTCTTTAGCATCCACACCATCGGCCAGCGCGTGGTGGATTTGTGAGAGGCAAACCGCTTTGCCGCGAATGCGATCTTCGGGATAGGCGGACAAAATTTTTTCTGAAATCTCATCCTCCACCGCCGCCTTCGCGTGCGAAGGATTTGGTTTTTGATATGGTTTATATCTGTTCTTATAGGATTTGCCCTCTGGGGCAGATGGCTTGCCCTCAGGGGCAAATGCATCATTTTCCCTTTCGGTCGGATCCATTTGCCCATTTGGGCAAATGGAGTTGCCCAAGGCATACCAGCAGGTCCGATCATAACGATCATCGCTGAAATTGCCCTTGATGATCAGCTCCGCGCTGACCAGCTTTTCGAGCGCTGTTCGGATCTGCTTCTCGCTCAGATACGGGAACAGCTCACCAAAGGCCGAGATCGAGTTGTAGGTCCAATACCGCCCGTCGCGAAGATTGCGGCGATTGGCTTGGTTCTTCTCGATCCAGAAGGTGATGTTCTGGAAGATCACAGCTGCATTGAGACCGACACGTCCGGCGATTTCAGGATCAAAGCTATGGCGGCTCATGACTGACCCCCGAAATACGCACAAACGTGCGAATTTTGTACAGGTTTTGTACGAGAAATCGGCCGTTTCAGCCGATTTCGGCCTGAAAGCTCATGGGACTTTCTGCACGCTCCCGCACAAAGCCCTGTAAATAAGCCATATTTTTCAGATGTTTTTGGTGACCCCGGCAGGATTCGAACCTGCAACCTGCCCCTTAGGAGGGGGCTGCTCTATCCAGTTGAGCCACGGGGCCGCGCAAAACTCTCTGTAGCGTGGTTTTTTCGGGTTGTCATCGGCTTTGAAGGGCAGTTGTAAAATGCGTCCTGTTCACGCTACCATCGGACAAAACAACAACGCAGGTGCACCCCGTGACCACAGAAAACAAACGCCCACTCACCCTTCGTGATGTTTCTGAAGCGTCCGGAGTGTCTGAGATGACGGTCAGCCGGGTTCTGCGCAATCGGGGTGACGTGTCGGATGCGACCCGCACACGCGTTCTGGCCGCAGCAAAAGAGCTGGGATACGTGCCGAACAAAATCGCTGGTGCACTTGCCTCAAGCCGGGTGAACCTTGTGGCAGTGATCATCCCGTCGCTGTCGAACATGGTGTTCCCCGAGGTGCTGACCGGCATCAATCAGATTCTTGAGGATACCGAGCTACAGCCAGTGGTCGGCGTCACCGATTATTTGCCCGAAAAAGAGGAAAAAGTCCTGTACGAGATGCTCTCGTGGCGGCCTTCGGGCGTAATCATCGCCGGATTGGAACATACCGATGCCGCACGCGCCATGCTGGATTCGGCGGGGATTCCGGTGGTCGAGATCATGGACACCGATGGTAAGCCGGTGGACGCGATGGTCGGGATTTCCCATCGCCGCGCTGGACGTGAGATGGCACAGGCGATCCTGAAAGCGGGCTATGAACATATCGGCTTTATGGGCACCAAAATGCCCCTGGATCACCGCGCTCGGAAACGGTTCGAAGGCTTTACCGAAGTGCTGGGCAAGCATGGGATCGAGATCGAAGACCGCGAGTTTTATTCCGGGGGCTCGGCCTTGGCCAAAGGCCGCGAGATGACTCAAGCCATGTTGGAACGCTCACCGGATCTGGATTTCCTGTATTATTCCAACGACATGATTGGTGCTGGCGGGTTGCTGTATCTGTTGGACCAGGGGATAGACATTCCAGGCCAGATCGGTTTGGCAGGGTTCAACAATGTCGAACTGTTACAGGGTCTGCCGCGCAAGCTGG
Source organism: Ruegeria sp. YTSA226 (assembly GCF_059609905.1). Classification (NCBI taxonomy): domain Bacteria; kingdom Pseudomonadati; phylum Pseudomonadota; class Alphaproteobacteria; order Rhodobacterales; family Roseobacteraceae; genus Ruegeria; species Ruegeria sp. YTSA226. The sequence goes on along the minus strand of NZ_JBXWMQ010000021.1, from coordinate 41,408 downwards.
CCACAATGGATGCATGTCGACACGAGATTGGGCGCAAGGCAGCCGAGATAATCGCCGTTCAGCTTTCCGATCCCACTTCCGAGGTCGAAAACCGCATAACTCTGACCCCCAAGATCAGTTATGGCGATACGCTGAAACGCCGCTGACCCATGGCGATGCAAAGGCTGAACAATCGGGCGGCCCGCGCCCTGTTCATGGACCGGCACGCGCTGGCAGAACAGCCGTCCGGGGCTGCGAAAGGGCCTGACCTGCTTGAATTGATCAGGCGTCTGGGATTTGTTCAGCTGGACAGTATCAACACGGTCGCCCGCGCCCATGACATGATCCTGTTTTCGCGCAGGCCCGCGTATCGCGCCAAAAACCTCAAGCATGTGTATGAACGTGACCGTGGGCTGTTCGAACACTGGACCCATGATGCCGCAGTCATTCCGATGGAGTTCTACCCCCATTGGCACTTGCGGTTTCAGCGCGACGCTGACCTGCTGAAATCGCGCTGGAAAAACTGGCGTCGCGATGGGTTCGAGCAGCAATTTGAAACCGTATTGCAGCATATACGCGATCATGGGCCAGTTTCCTCGTCGGATGTGGGAAAAGACGAAAAGAAAGGCTCCGGCGGATGGTGGGATTGGCACCCGTCGAAAACCGCGCTGGAGTTCCTGTGGCGCTCGGGCGCGCTGACCGTGATCGGCAGGCAAGGGTTCCAGAAACGCTATGACCTGACCGAGCGGGTGATCGAGACGCATCTTTGCCCCGGCAACATGCCGTGTGACGCCGAACATACCTTGGATTGGCTGTGCCATGCGGCACTTGACCGGCTGGGGTTTGCGACCTCGGGCGAATTGGCGGCGTTTTGGGATACGGTCAGCACCGCAGAAGCCCGAAGCTGGTGCAAAACCGCCTTGACCGAGGGCCATGTCGAAGAGATCGAGATCGAATGTGCCAATGGTCAGGTCAGGAAACTGTTTGCACGCCCGGATGTTGCTGAACAAGCCGCGCAGATCCCCCCAGCGCCGGGTCGGATCAGAGTGCTGAGCCCGTTTGACCCCATGCTGCGGGACCGTGATCGCGCGCAGCGGCTGTTTGGGTTTCACTACCGGATCGAGGTTTTTGTTCCTGCCCCTAAACGCACCTATGGCTATTATGTTTTCCCGCTTCTCGAAGGCGACCGGCTGATTGGCCGGATCGACATGAAGGCCCATCGCGATCAGTCGGTGCTGCGGGTCAGCGCCCTGTGGCCAGAACGTACAGTACGGTGGTCAGATGCCCGCACGCGCCGCCTACAGGCCGAACTGGACCGGGTTCGTCGCTTTGCCGGGTTGGATGACATAGAATTTGCCGAGAATTGGCAAAAAGACCCTATTTAGGGTCTGATATAATCAATTTGACCGGCTGCAACCCGTCAATCTCACCCTCGAGTGAATCTCCGGGATGAACCGGCCCTACACCGGCCGGCGTTCCGGTCAGGATCAAATCCCCTGGTCGCAGATGATAATAGCCGGACAAGTGACTTATGATCTCGTCAATCGACCAGATCAGCTCATCCAAGGTTGCGTCCTGCCGGGTTTCGCCATTAACGCGCAAAATGATGCGTTTTTGCGGGTCGGGTTGCCAATCGCTCACGCGGGTCAGAGGGGCAAATACGGCTGCATTCTCGAAATCTTTTCCAAGATCCCAAGGGCGCTGTTTGTTGCGCTCGCGAATTTGCAGATCACGTCGGGTCATGTCCAGGGCGCAGCCAAAGCCAAACACCGCTTCCTGCACCTGAGAAGTATCAGCCTGAAAAACCGGCTTTCCGATTGCAACAGCCAGCTCCATCTCATGGTGGAAATTTTCGGTCCCCGGAGGATAAGCCGTCGTCACCCCAGACAGGACCGCGTTTGCAGCGGCCTTGGTGAAATAGAAAGGGGCCTCACGGTCGACCTCATGTCCCATTTCAGCCGCATGTGCGGCATAGTTCCTGCCCACACAAAAGATTCGCCCAACCGGGTATGTGTCGTCCTCGCCGGTAACCGGCAAAGCGATCGGATCAGGAATAGAGAACAGGCTACCCATCATCATGCCGCCATAACACAGGTTAGTTAAAGTGGATATTAAAGGGCATAAACCAGAGCAAGTCGCAATCCTTGGAAACCCGCACGCCGGTTTTTGCCGACAATTCGGGGATGATTCGGCACAGGCTTGCCCAAATCGAACCGGTAAGCCTGCGCGTGTTTCAAAATTCGCAGGCATGGCTACTTATGGCGCTGGGCTTACTTTCAACATGCGGCTGAAAACACTGCGACAGCTCATTCAGTTTTTAGCCGTTAAACCTTGGAAAACCGCTGTATCGCGCTAGCTTGTTGCTAACAGAAAGCGTTCAGCACTGAGACGTCACCACTCACAAAGGCGGCGGACCACCAATCCTTCGCCTTCTTGCGAAGACACCCGCGTGGACGGCAGAAATCGCTAAAATCCGGGTGCGAGTATTCAGAGGACCACGGCTAAACACCCATCCCCCTGGGTAAGTTTGCGCCTGAGAAACCCCGATTTTCGGGGTCTGATGTTCTCTGAAACGTTGCCGGATCGTTTGAACACCCCTCGTATCCGGCTGTAGGCCAGGCACATGGTCCACTCGGGCCTGGCCACTCCGCCAGAGAGGTCACAAAGGCCCTCTGGCGGAGCCCACACACCGTTAGTCCCGAGAATCTGATTGTAATTTCAACTCGTGCAGATCGTTGAGAAGATCCAGCAACGCCTCGTGCCTCTCTGGTCCCAGCGTGTTGCGGATTTCTTCAGCCAATAGCAACGTATAGTCGATGTTATCCCGGATAATCCCTGCCCCTTTGACCGTGATCTCAACAATCTGCCTGCGCTTGTCGACCGGATGGCTTTTCCGCACGACAAGGCCCTTGGCCTCAAGCTTTTGCAGAATGCGGGTCAGGCTGGGCAAAAGCAGACAGGCACGGTCAGCAATATGGGTGGGCTCTTGCGGGCCTTCCTCTTCCAGCACTCGCAGAACCCGCCATTGCTGTTCGGTTACACCTGCCTCGACAAGCATTCTACGGATGGGCCCCATAACCCGTTCCCTCGCGCGCAGCAGCGCAATAGGCAAAGACCGGGACGTCAATGGAATTTCATGAGCCATGTTAAATTCTGGCCGAATTCGGTTCATTCTTCAACTGACCTTTCCGTGTTTGGAATTCCAGGCATTTATCGCTTATTAGAGCTTAAATTATTCCATTTCTCTCTGCGGAAACATATTCAGAAAAACCTCAGACCACTGGATTCCTGCAAAGGGCGTTGACGTTTCAACCCGGATATTCATCACTGGCACAGGATCGAAAGCGGTGTTCAGAGAAGATTGGAAGATAAAATGAACTGGGATGAATTCTCGGATTGGGGCGCCAAGATTGCTGAGTGGGCACAGGACTACCATCTGACTGTCGGCGACAATCCGGTTCGGGCCAGAACGGAACCCGGTGATATTCTTAACGCCTTACCCGCGCGCCCTCCCGAGCGCTCCCAGGCGATGGAGGAAATCTTTCACGATTTCGAACAGATCGTGATGCCTGGGATTACCCATTGGCAACATCCTCGCTTTTTTGCCTATTTTAATGCAAACGCCTCGGCCCCGTCGGTTCTGGCCGAGTTTCTAACCAGCGCCATCGCTCCGCAATGCATGTTGTGGCAGACATCCCCCGCCGCGACCGAGATGGAGACGCGGATGATGGATTGGTTGCGGCAGGCCCTGGATCTGCCCACGGGCTTTGCAGGTGTCATTCAGGATTCCGCCTCGTCCGCGACCCTGGCCGCTGTGCTGACCATGCGGGAAAAGGCGCTGAATTGGCAGGGCAACCAACAAGGGTTGTTCGGACAGAAACCGCTGCGCGTATATTGCTCGGCCGAGGTCCATACCTCGGTTGATCGTGCCATATGGGTTGCGGGGATCGGGCAGGAAAATCTGGTGCGGGTGCCCATACAAGGCGACTGGCGCGGGATGGACCCACAGGCGCTGGAAACAGCAATCCAAGCCGATTTAGACTCTGGTTATCAACCAACCGGCGTGATCCTCTGCGTCGGCGGCACCGGAACCGGCGCGGCCGATCCAGTAGAGGAATGTCTGAAGATTGCGCAAAAATACGGGCTATATTCGCATGTCGATGCAGCTTGGGCTGGCTCGGCCATGATATGCCCCGAATACCGCCATTACTGGGAGGGAGTCGAGCAAGCCGACAGCATCGTGTTCAACCCGCATAAATGGCTGGGTGTTCAGTTCGATTGCTGCGCCCATTTTCTGAAGGACCCCGATGATCTGGTACGGACACTCGCGATCAGCCCGGAATTCCTGAAGACCCACGGCAAGGACGGGATCATAAATTATTCTGAATGGTCGGTACCGCTGGGCCGCAGGTTCCGAGCCCTGAAACTGTGGTTCGTCATCCGCGCCTATGGTCTGGAAGGGCTACGTGAAAGGTTGCGCAATCATATAACATGGTCAGTGGCTCTGCATGACCGGCTGAAAGCTGAATCCGATTTCGAAATCACCACTAACCCTATGTGGTCATTGTGGACATTCCGCTATGCCCCCCCTGGATCAACCGATCTGGACGATCTGAACCTACGGCTGGTCAATGCGATCAATGATGATGGCCGCATTTACTTGACTCAAACCCGCGTTGATGGCGACTTGGTGATCCGCTTTCAGGCCGGTCAGTTTGAGACCACGCAGGCAGACGTCCAAATGGCATTTGACGTGATCACTGAAATCGCCCGCTCGCTAAACTAGAGGTTCCACATGTCCGCACCCGTCAACACGTTCAAACAAGCCCTGAAAAACGGCGACCATCTGATTGGGTGTTGGTCCAGCTTTGCTGAGGCGGTAACAGCCGAGATCATGGGCACTGCCGGATTCGACTGGCTGGTGATCGACGGTGAGCACGCGCCGAATGATATCCGGTCCATCCGGGATCAGCTGATCGCGCTGGCCGCCAGTCCGACACATCCCGTCGTGCGAATCCCGGTGGGCGACACCGCATTGATCAAGATGGTACTGGACGCAGGTGCTCAGACAATCCTGGTACCGATGGTGGAAAGTGCCGAACAGGCGCGCGATCTGGTACGTGCCTGCCACTATCCGCCCCAAGGTGTGCGAGGCGTCGGCGCGATGGCCTCACGCGCAACGCAATATGGAACGGTTCAGGACTACATTCAGACCGCAGACGATCAGATATGTCTGCTGTTACAGGTGGAAAACCGCGCCGGTATCGCCGCATTGGATGCCATTGCACAGGTAGAAGGCGTGGATGGCGTGTTTATCGGTCCGTCTGACCTGTCCACTGACATGGGTTTTCAGGGAAACAGCGCCGCGCCCGAAGTCCAGGCGGTGATCGCCGACGCGATGAAGCGCATCGTTGCAGCAGGCAAAGCCCCGGGCATTCTTGGTGTCACGGATGAGGCATCGCAGGCCTATAAGGACATGGGCGCCCAGTTCCAAGCGGTGGGGATCGACGTGATGCTGCTGACACAGGCGGCGCGTGCCCTGGCCGCAAGGTGGAAGGCCTAAGCCCGCATCGCCGAGGCCGCCTGAGCATACCCGCCCGAGGCACCATCGACGAAATGGACGTGATCGTCACGGGTGGCTGAGGGGACAAAGCAGGTCATCATCGCCTCATCCTGCGCGTGCAGCCCGTATCGGATCCTGCCCTGTTTCCGGGCCTGTTCAAGAACGGTCTGAATCTGGTTCAGGGTGGCCGGGTCACAATCCAGGGTCATTTTCAGCCCGTCATCGAATTTGCGGAAATCCGCATTGCGGCTGACCGTGCGCTTATAGTGTTCCGGCTCAAAATTCCCCAATCGCTTGCCGGATTTGAACAGCAGCCCGATCATCAAATTCTGCGCCAACAGCTTGATTTTCTGCAGCAAAAGATTGCGACCCGCACGGGACACATGGGCGTCCAGCGCCAAACCAGGCGGAGGCCAGCGGATCGGAGGGCCGCTTTCCGGCATCGGGTGGCCGGACCGGTCCAATCCTTCAGCGGCCACTAGAACAGCCCTTGACAGGTCGGCGAAATCGGTCTCGGTAGCGCGGGCAGTTGGCTGAACCACCACCGAGACAATCTGACCATTCTGCGCCTTGCTGTTGGACCAGCGGCAGGACAGCCCGGTCAAATCCGGCAGCGCACCAGGGGCTGCGTACGGAACCTCAAACCGGCCTGCTTTCATCTCGGCCTCGGCCCAGGCCAGACCACCGCCCGAGAACATTGCATAATCCACCCCCTCGGATGGCGCGTAACGCGCAACCCGAAGATCCTTGCCCGCCTGCCGGATTTCGGTGACGGGCACGACGGCCCCACGCAACGCGATCGAGAACTCTTCTTCTGCCCAGCGCCGCAAATCGGCCAGAACGCTACGTGCTGCCTCTGCCGCGCTTGCCGGTACGGCGAACCCGGCACCATCACCCCCAAAGACATAGGGAAATTCTTGCCCGCGAAGCGCATTGATCATGGCCGAGATCACCGCGGCCCCAACCATGTTCACGGCCTTGTATCGTCCCCGCTCTATCTGACCGGTGGAATCCACGACATCTGCGACACCAAGAACCCATTCCGTCGGCACCGCGGTAAAGCGTTCAGGATCGGTCAGATTGTTAAAATCCCGCAACAGCGGAAGGCTGTCATAAAATGCGGCCTGTGCATCTTTCATTGGTTCCTCGACAATATGAATAGACCTTCAGATAGCCCAAATTTGTTCGATGTCCGCTGAAAACATCATAGCACACGCGCTTGTACATATCACGGGGACATGCCAAGCATTTGCTGGCGGGTTGGGCGAAAGAGGCGTCTCATGAAAACCGGACTGGTGGTTCTGTGTCTGGGCTATGTGCTCAGCCAATTTTTTCGCGCCTTTCTTGCCGTTCTCAGCGTCGATCTGGGGCGTGACATCGGGGCAAGGCCCGAAGATCTGGCCTTTGCCTCGGGGCTTTGGTTTCTGGTTTTTGCCGCCATGCAACTGCCAGTGGGTTGGGCGCTGGACCGGATCGGGCCGCGTTTGACGGCTGCGGTTTTGTTGCTGGCAGGTGGCGCGGGCGGCGCTGCGTTGTTTGCAGTGGCCAGCACCCCGTTTCATATCGCAATCGCGATGGGGCTGATCGGAGTCGGGTGCTCGCCCGTTCTGATGGCATCCTATTACATCTTTGCCCGCGAATACCCGCCCGCCCGCTTTGCCACGCTAGCAGCCATCATGCTGGGCGTTGGGTCGGTCGGCAATCTTGTGGCCTCCTACCCCACAGCACTTGCGGTCGAACTGATGGGCTGGCGCGCCACAATGGCTACACTGGCCATCGTCTCGGCCATTATCGCAACGGGCATCTGGATCAGCGTTCACGACCCCAAACCGGTTGAGACCGAGCATCGCGGGTCAGTGCTGGACCTGCTGAAAGAACCTGCCCTGTGGGCCATCCTGCCGCTGATGCTGGTGGCCTACGCCCCCGCGGCTGCGACACGAGGCCTGTGGGCGGGTCCATATCTGAACGACGTTTTCGCCCTCAGCACTACGCAGATCGGAACCGCGACGCTGGTCATGGGGGCGGCTATGATTGCCGGTACCTTTGCCTATGGGCCACTGGACCGGCTGCTGGGAACACGGAAATGGGTGATCTTTGGCGGCAATGCCTTGGGCGCGGCGGCGCTGGGGCTGTTGTGCCTGTGGATCGACATGGCGGTCTGGGTGTCAGTAAGTCTGATGGCGGTGATCGGATTCATGGGCGCCAGCTTTCCGGTCATCATGGCCCATGGCCGCGCCTTCGTGCCGCCGCATCTGGTCGGGCGTGGCATGACCCTGTTGAATCTGTTCGGCATCGGCGGAGTGGGACTGGCGCAATTTGTCACCGGCCGCGTCCATGCCGCGACAGTGGACATCAGTCCAACCGCGCCCTACACAGCGATATTCGGCTTTTTTGCAGTCACGCTTGCCATTGGATGCGTGATTTACCTATTCAGCCGCGACAGCGTTGACTGACGCTGGAACCATCGGGAGAGCCCATGTCCGACCCTGTTGTCATCGCACCCAACCTCAAACGCAGGCTGTCCGGCGTGACCGCGACGATTGCGCGGCTGGTGCCTTTGCAGGTGCAATGGATCGACATCGCCGCCACCGGACCGGGCCTTCCAGCCGACCTGCCCCATATCCCGCTGGGCCGCCTGCCCTTTCTGTCGCGCAAGACCACGCGCGTCTGGCATGCGCGCCGCAATACCGAGATGCTGTTGGGCCTGTTCCTGCGCAATGTCTTTCGTCTGCGCCTGAAACTGCTATTCACCAGCGCCTCGCAGCGGTCGCATACGGGCTATACCAAATGGCTGATCGACCAGATGGACGCGGTGGTTGCCACCTCGCGCAAAACCGCCGGATATCTTGAGCGGGACGCGCAGGTCATCATGCATGGCATCAACCTGCAGAATTTCACCCCGCCCGTGGACAAAGCCGCCCTGCGGGGCAAACTTGGCCTGCCCAGTGGTCTGCTGCTTGGGTGCTATGGCCGTATCCGGCACCAGAAAGGCACCGATGCTTTCGTCGATGCGATGATCGACCTTTGTGGCCGTTTCGAAGACGTCCATGGCATCGTCATGGGCCGCGCGACCGAAAAACACACCGGCTTTCTGGCCGAGTTGAAAGACAAGGTCGCCAAGGCGGGCCTGTCTGACCGCATCCTATTCAAACCCGAGGTCACTGTGGATCAGATCGCCGAGTGGTACCAGGTGCTGGACTTGTTCATCGCGCCGCAACGCTGGGAAGGCTTTGGTCTGACCCCGCTCGAGGCGATGGCCTGCGGCGTGCCTGTGGTGGCAACCGATGTTGGTGCCTTTGCAGAGATCGTGACCGACCCCTCACTGGGCCATGTGGTCGAACCGGGGAACATTCCCGCCCTGGCTGATGCCGCCGCTGAAATGCTGTCGAACTCCGAGTCGCTGGCGCTATCCGGCAGCGCCGCCCGCGTCCATGTGGAACAGAATTTCGACATCTACGGCGAGGCAAAGACCTTGGTGGCGCTCTATGAACGGCTTCTAACCGACGCCTGAGGCGATGCACCGCGTCAAATCGGTGTCATTGGGGGAAATATCCCGTGAAACCTCTTTTTTCTTTGCTGCAACGCGGCTATGAACGCGCGTCCTTAACTTTGGAGACATGAAATGGGCTATCGCGTCGTAGTCGTCGGCGCCACAGGTAATGTGGGCCGCGAAATGCTGAACATTCTGGCAGAACGCCAGTTCCCCATCGATGAACTTGCCGTGCTGGCAAGCCGTCGGTCGCTGGGAACCGAAGTAAGCTTTGGCGACAAGACACTCACGACCAAAGACCTGGACACGTTTGATTTCACCGGCTGGGACATGGCGCTGTTTGCCGTGGGATCCGAGGCGACCAAGGTCTACGCCCCCAAGGCGGCGGCGGCTGGCTGCGTGGTGATCGACAACTCGTCCCTGTATCGCTATGACCCTGCAATTCCGCTGATCGTGCCGGAATGTAACCCCGAGGCGATCCACGACTATAAGAACAAGAACATCATCGCCAACCCCAACTGCTCGACCGCGCAGATGGTTGTCGCGCTGAAACCGCTGCATGACCGCGCCAAGATCAAGCGCGTCGTCGTGTCGACCTATCAGTCGGTTTCCGGCGCGGGCAAAGAAGGGATGGATGAGCTGTGGGATCAGACCAAAGCCATCTACAACCCCACCACCGAAGTTCCGCCGAACAAGTTCCAGAAGCAGATCGCCTTCAACGTCATTCCGCAGATCGACGTCTTCATGGAAGACGGCTCGACTAAAGAAGAGTGGAAGATGGTTGTCGAAACCAAGAAGATCGTCGATCCCTCGATCAAGGTTACAGCCACTTGCGTCCGCGTTCCGGTCTTTGTCGGCCATTCAGAGGCCGTGAATATCGAGTTCGAGGAATTCTTGGACGAAGACGAAGCCCGTGACATCCTGCGCGAAGCACCAGGTATCATGGTGATCGATAAGCGCGAACCGGGCGGCTACGTCTCGCCGATCGAATGCGCAGGTGATTTCGCCACCTTCATCAGCCGCATCCGTCAGGATTCAACCATCGAGAACGGCCTGAACCTGTGGTGCGTCAGTGACAACCTGCGCAAGGGCGCAGCGCTGAACGCGGTACAAATCGCCGAATTGCTGGGCCGTGAGGTCCTGAAGAAGGGGTGAGCGATACGCACAACCCTTAGCATTGATTAAGTAAACCCCGCTGCATGGTCAGCGGGGGGTTTTTTTTTATTGAACGTCGGCTAGGCGGACAAAGCCGACCTTGGAGAAAAGCGAGGTAATGCTTGAAAAATCTTGCTTCCGCTGGGATGGTTTATCCGACAGAATTTTCTGAGGAATTTCGAATGCATTTTCCCAAACTTGCCGCAGTTTCGTCGATTGCTCTTGCAATAACCAGTTCGCAAGCGCTCTCCCAGGATGGGGGACCGATACTGTTCACAAACGTCAACGTGTTTGATGGTGTGAATGAGGAAATGATTGCAAATGCCAATGTCGTTGTAACCGACAATCTGATCACAGATGTGTCCTCAGAACCCCTCGCCGTCGCCAATGGTATCGTCATCGACGGTGGCGGGCGCACGTTGATGCCGGGCCTGATCGACGTGCACTGGCACACGCTTTACTGTTGCAATCCGCAGAGTGTGGTTGTGACCGGCGATATTCTTGAGGTCGCGGTGCGGGGTGCCATCGGGTCCGAAGGCACGTTAATGCGCGGCTTTACAACGGTGCGCGACGTTGGCGGCAATTCATTTGCCATAAAACGGATGATTGACGCAGGCGAGATCGAAGGCCCCCGTATTCTGCCGTCCGGCCCACCCGTGACACAAACCGGCGGCCACTTTGACTATCGCCCCTACCAAGCGGTTCCGACGAACGGCGCGGATTCGCAATGGTACTGGTACAGCGTTGGTTTGATGGCGCAGGCTGATGGTGTTCCGGAAGTGGTCAAACGCGCGCGTGAAATCATGCGCATGGGCGCAAGCCAGCTTAAGATTTCCACCGGTGGCGGGGTGTCATCTACCTATGACCCTCTGGATGTACGCCAATACACCAAGGCCGAAATCGAGGCATTCGTAGAGGTGGCTGACACCTACAACACCTATGTTGCATCTCATGTCTTCACGGACGAGGCAGTGGAGATAGCCGTTGCCGCTGGCGTTAAGTCCATCGAGCATGGCTTCTTGATGAGCCGCGAAACGATGGAACTGATGCGCGACAACGACGTGTGGTTGTCAGTGCAGCCTCTTCTGGATGACGAGGATGGCTTTTCTTTCGACGACCCTGTTAGCCAGCAGAAATGGATCGACGTCACCAACGGTACAGATTTCACCTACAAAACGGCGAAAGAAGTTGGCGTGAAAGTCGCTTTCGGCACCGACATCCTGTTCGATCCCAAACTGGCCGAACGTCAAGGCGCGTTCCTTGCCAAGTTGCAGCGCTGGTACACGCCATACGAGGTGCTGAAAATGGCGACTTCAACCAATGCTGAACTGCTCAAACTCTCAGGCCCGCGCCACCCCTATCAACAAGGCGATTTGGGTGTAATCGCAAAGGGCGCTTATGCCGACTTAATCCTTGTGGACGGCAATCCGCTGCAAGATATCGACCTGATCGCAGACCCGCATGAGAATTTCGATCTGATCATGAAAGACGGCAAAGTCTACAAGAACACGCTGGACTGAGTTCCAGATGAAGTCCTTTGCTCAAAGCCAGCTTTGTAACGACTGCTCGGGGCTCAAAGCCGCCATCCGAATACACCTCGGGGTCCTCTAAATCACCCCTGCCCCTCGACCAGCGTTTTCAGATTATCCAACCCGCGCTGGTAATCTCCGCCAACCCATTTATCCATCATCAGCCCCATCCAGCGGGACATGGGATTCATACCCAATTCGGATTCAAACCCCCAGGTCACTTTGGTGCCGCTGCCCTCCGGCTGCAGTTCAAACATGGCAATGGCAGTGCCCATTGGACCAAAATCCAAGGCGGTTCTGACCATCTGGTTTTCAACGCTTTCGGTGATCTCTTGCGAACCGGTGCCGACCTGCGGGTGATCCGACGACCAGTTCAGCACATTCCCGACCCCGGAATCAGGCCCGCCATAGGTCAGCTTCGTCTCGGGATCACGAGATAACCATGGCGACCATTTCTCGGTCTCCTGCATGGAGTTGACATAAGGAAAGATGACCTCGGGCGAGGCATCAATCGTGATGCTACGCGAAACATCTGCTTTGCCTGGCAATATAAAGGACACCCCTACCAGAACCAGAATCAAGACTAGCAAGGTGACAAGAACACGTTTGATCAATCGCATGGAATGCTCCGAATCCCTAAAATGACATCCCAAACTTATCAAAAAAACAGCGCGGAATCAGTAGTCTGATCCGCGCTGCCTGAAATTGTCGAAAATCCGCCGGGTCAGACGACCACGAATTTCTTTTCGCCGGGATCATAACACTGAAGGCCACCTTCACCGATATCTGTCCACAAACCGTGCAGGCTGAGCGAGCCGCTCTCTACCGCCGCGGAGATGAAGGGGAAGGTCATCAGGTTTTCGAGCGAAGCAACAACCGCCTGCCGTTCGAACTGGCGCGCTTGGTCGGTGCTGTCTTCGATATCGGCAACCAGATCATATTTTGGTTTGAGGATATCCATCCAGCGACCAACAAAGCTTTCTTTGGCTTCCAGCAGTGGTGCCTGGCCCTTGCACATGTCGATACAGCCCTGCACACCACCGCATTGGGAATGGCCCAGCACGATCAGATGCGCCACTTTCAGCGCGGTCACCGCGTATTCGATGGCAGCACTGGTGCCGTGATGATCACCGTCGGGCGCATAAGGCGGCACCAGATTGGCAATGTTGCGGTGAATAAAGAACTCACCCTGATCCGCCCCAAAAATCGAGGTGACATGAACCCGGCTGTCGCAACAGGAAATCACCATGGCCCGCGGACGCTGCCCTTCGGTGGCCAGACGGCGATACCAGACCTGGTTTTCCGAATATGTGGTGGCTTTCCAGCCATGATACCGATTGACCAGATAGTTTGGCAAAGGTTTGGCGAATTCCATTCTTGTGTCCCTGTTCGTGTCTCGGTGGACTGCTGTAACCTGAATTCGAAGAAAATTCGAGCCATTATCCTGCCCCATGGCAAGGTTTTGCAAAGGAATTGCGCACCACATTCGGGCTATGCCGTGGGGGCGTATGGAATTGGGGTGAATGTGGTGGATAAGATCGTCACGCTTGAACACAAAGAAACAGTGCGGCTGGATTCGGATCGTCTGAATGGGCTGTATCGACAACTGGGTGAGAAAAACGCGTTGGACGTGCTGTGTCGCACGGTCGAGGAATTGGCGGTGCGCCTGTCGAATTGCGAGCGGTTTTGGCGACAGCGTGACTGGGCCGGGCTGCGCAAATGTGCGCGATCCCTTGTGGCGATTGCCGAACAGATCGGAATGACTGCGTTAGCCGGTGTGGCCAATGATGTGGCACAAAATGTGGATGCGGGCGACTCGGTCGCCGCCGGGGCCACCCTGTCGCGGCTGATCAGGGTGGGTGAGAAATCGCTGACTGTGATCTGGGATCAGCAAGATCTTTCGGTCTGACAGGGCTTGCGGACGGTCCATGGACGGCTAGGTTGGGCATAAGCCACAACAGTCGAGATTTCCATGACCCTATCTTTCGCTCCATCGTCGGACGCATCTGTCTCCCTTCACGTCATTGCCCAGCCGGATCTGGACGATTGGCTGGCGGGCCAGCCCGAAGCCGTGACGACCTGGGCCAAGATCAGTGGATTTACCGGTGCACTGGGTCAGGTCTTACTGATTCCCGGCGCTGACGGTGCGGTACAGTCTGCTTTGGCGGGGTATGGCACAACCACAGGCCGGGCCCGCAAGCGGTTTCCGCTGGCCGCCGCCGCCGAAGCCCTGCCCGAAGGCACATATCACATCGCATCGGGCATAGACCAAGCGGATCTCGAAATCGAATGCCTGGGGTGGTTGCTGACCGGTTATGCCTTTGACCGCTATGCCAGCCAATCCCCGGCCAAGGCTCGTTTGGTTGCCCCCGACGGCATCGACACCGCCCGGCTTGAAATTCTGGCCGGGGCCGAGGCCTTGACCCGCGATCTGGTCAATACACCGGCCTCTGATATGGGGCCGGAACAGCTTCATAGCGCAGCCGAAGCCCTGGCACAGGAATTCGGCGCCTCTTTCGAGGTTGTTCTGGGCGACGCCCTGCTAGAGCAGAACTTCCCCATGATCCACACGGTTGGCCGCGCCGCCGCACAAGCGCCCCGTCTGATTGAGATGAACTGGGGCGTGACAGGCCCAAAGCTGACCCTTGTCGGCAAGGGCGTCTGCTTTGACACTGGCGGGCTAAACCTGAAACCCGGCGCCTCGATGGGGCTGATGAAGAAAGATATGGGCGGGGCCGCAAATGTATTGGGGCTGGCCCGGATGATCATGGCCCTAGAGCTGCCCGTGCAGCTGCGCGTGCTGATCCCGGCAGTAGAGAATTCCGTTGCGGGCAACGCCTTCCGGCCCGGCGACATCCTGACCTCGCGCAAGGGGCTGACCGTTGAGATCAACAATACCGATGCCGAAGGGCGCTTGGTTCTGGCCGATGCATTGGCGCTGGCGGATGAGGGCGAACCGGATCTGGTGATCTCGATGGCGACGCTGACCGGGGCGGCACGTGTGGCAGTGGGCGCCGATCTGGCGCCGTTCTATACCGACAACGATGCCGCGGCTGATGCCTTGACCCACGCTGCAGGCAGAGCAGCCGATCCTGTCTGGCGCATGCCTTTCCATGACCCCTATGAGGGCCTGATCGAACCCGGCATTGCCGATCTGGATAACGCTCCGGCAGGTGGTTTTGCCGGTTCGATCACCGCCGCGCTGTTCCTGCGCAGGTTTGTCGGTGACAGCCCCTATATGCATTTCGACATCTTCTCGTGGCAGCGCAGCAAGGAACCCGGACGCAGCAAGGGCGGGTTCGGTCAGGGGCCCCGCGCCCTTCTGACGGCCCTGCCTGAGATTTTGGACATATGACCCGGCACCGCATCATACAACCGGTCATCGACCTGTTGCGCGCCCCGGACGGGCCGCGAGATCGCCAGCTTTTGTATGGGGATGGTGTTTGCACGCATGAAGAGAACAAGGGCTGGAGCCGGATCACCTCGGACAAGGACGGCTATGCGGGCTGGGTCCGGTCAGACTGTCTGGCTCCCGAATTGCCTGCCACCCATTGGATCACCGCGCCCTCAACCCATGCTTATGAGCAGCCCGCGATGAAATCCCGGGACCGAACCTCGTTAAGCTTTGGCAGCAAGGTTCAGGCCCTGTCCGAACAGAATGGATTTCTTGAGACGGAACTAGGCTTTATCCCGGCCATACACGCCAAACAGATCAACGTAACCCTGACCGATCCGGTCGCCGTGGCCGAGCTGTTTCTGGGAACGCCCTATCTTTGGGGCGGCAACAGCCGGTTCGGACTTGATTGTTCAGGTCTGGTTCAGGCCGGAATGCTGGCTTGTGGGCTGCCCTGCCCCGGTGATAGTGGCTACCAGGAGCGTGATCTGGGTCAGGCGCTGACCCCTGGCACACCCGCTCAGCGCGGTGATCTGTTGTTCTGGAAAGGGCATGTGGCCTGGGTCTACGGCGACAATATGCTGCTGCACGCAAATGCGTTCCACATGGACGTGACCTTTGAGCCGATGGATGTTGCAATCACGCGCATTCTGGAACAGGGCGATGGGCCCGTGACCGCCCATAAAAGGCTCTAATCCAAGTCGACCGACCGTATCAGCTTGCGTTCCAATACCCGCAGAACCGTGCGCAGATCATGACCGCGTTTCAGGATGCGACCATCCATACCGACCACCGAATACATCCCTTGTCGTGCCCGCAGACGCGGGTCCTTTTCAACCCGATAGATCGGATGTTCTGCTGTGCGCCTGAAAATGGAAAACACCGCCATATCACACAGGTTCGAAATCCCGTAGTCGCGCCATTCTCCGGCGGCGACCATCCGGCCATAGACAGAAAGGATTTGGGACATCTCGTGCCGATCGAACGCGACGGGCATCTGGGTCGAGTTTGCAGAATACCGGCTGGGAGGCTGCATGTTCATGGTTCAAGCCTTGCCGGAAAACGCGTTCGAATCAAGCCCATCCGCAAATAGGTGTGGTTTTTTGGTCAAGTCTAACGCTGTCGCCCGACTTGCCGACAGATCAGGATCACCGGCAGCAACCCCACTGCCAATATGACCAGCGAGGGCACAGCAGCGCCCTCTAACCGCTCGTCTGATGCCAGCCTATAGGCCTGCACCGCCAGCGTATCGAAATTGAAAGGCCGCATGATCAGGGTCGCGGGAAGCTCTTTCATCACGTCCACAAAGACGATCAACAAAGCTGTCAGCAAGGAGGGTGTCAGAATCGGCAAATGCACCCGGCGCAACGTCCCTAGCGGCGTCTGCCCCAAAGACCGCGAGGCCGCATCCATATTGGCATGCACCGTGCTCTGCCCTCCCTCATATGCGCTGAGCGCGGCGGCCAGAAACCGCACCATATAAGCGGCTACCAACAGCCAGATCGAACCGGTAACAAGCAACCCGGTCGACAGGTCGAAATTCTGCCGCATCCATGCATCCAGTGCGTTATCGAAACTGGCAAAAGGCACCATCAGCCCGACGGCAATCACACCGCCTGGAACCGCATAGCCCAGCCGCGCCATGTACCCGGCACCAGAGGACACCCTCCCCGGCCGCAATCGCTGGAAGAACCCAACGCTGATGGCCGCAAAGACCGTAACAAACGCCGCCACACCGGCCAGCGTCAGCGAATTCTGAATGAACCCGAGATAGCGCCGTGACAGAAGGTTCTGTTCGGACTCCATCCCCATCTGAACCAGAATGAACACCGGCAACAGAAATCCGAACAGCACCGGTATGGCACACAGGGCAAAAGCCGCGCCCGCTTGCCAGCCCTTCAGCCGGGCGGATGGCAGCGAGGCGTGGCTTTTGCCTGCCTGATAGTATTTGGCCTTCCCGCGCTGCATCCGTTCTGCCACGGCCATGACCAGCGCAAAGCCCAGAAGGCAGAGCGCCAGCTGCGCCGCACCCACCCGATCACCGATCGAAAACCAACTGGTATAGATGCCCGTGGCAAATGTCTGCACCCCGAAATAGGCCACGGTGCCGAAATCGGCGATGGTTTCCATGATGGCAAGCAGCACGCCACCCGCAATCGCCGGGCGCGCCATTGGCAGCGAAACGTGCCAAAAGGCCAGCCACGGACTTTTGCCCAACGCGCGCGCTGCCAGAAAGGCCGTTGCACTCTGCTGCAGAAAAGCGGCCCGGGCCAACAGGTAGACGTAAGGATACAAGACCAAGATCAACATCACCGCCGCACCCTCGGTCGACCGAATCTCGGGGAACCAATAGTCGCGCGGGCCCCAGCCCGTTACCTGACGCAGGGTGGTCTGGACAATGCCCGGGTGATCAAGAATGAATGTATAGGCATAGGCCAGCACATAGGCCGGAAAGGCCAGCGGCAGCACCAACGCAATTTCCAGAATGCGCACGCCAGGGAACCGCGTCATCGTCACGAGCCAAGCTGCGCCCACGCCGATGGAAAGCGTGCCCGTGGCCACCAGCACGACCAGTATCAGCGTCGTCATAGCATAGCCGGGCAGAACAGTTTCCAGGAGATGCGAAACCGTATCCGTGCCGCCCGTCGTAGCGGCCAGAACAACCGCAAGCATCGGCAACAGACAGGCTGCCGCCACAAGGCAGGCCACTACGCCGACGAGGCGTGTACCTACAGCGCCGCGGTTGCGCCGTCCGTGCTCAGAGATTTCGATATCGGCCATGATCCCGGCTTTAACTGGCTAAGGCGCAGAGTCCGTCTTTAATCGACCAAAACGCTCGGAAACACCAGTGGGCAGCGAAACAAATCTGCGACACATACTGCCGCAGAGTTGCACAGCCTTCATTCGTAGACGCGCTGATCCTCGATCACCAAACCATCTTTCGGCAGCGATCCCGGCGCCACGACTTCGATCGCGCCTTTCAGCTTCAGCACCTCGACGACGGATTTCGCATAAACCAAGTCATTTCCGCCGGCGCTTTCGATCTGAACCGTCATCGTGTCCATCTCACCCTGGCGGGCGGCAATGACGCGCGCCTTGACGATTTCATCATGCTTGTCGACCAGCGCCGCGACCTGTTCAGGGCGCACGAACATACCCTTGATCTTGGTTGTCTGATCCGCGCGTCCCATCCAGCCCTTGATGCGCATGTTGGTACGACCGCAAGGTGACTGACCAGGTTGAACCGCCGACAGATCACCGGTGGCAAACCGGATCAGCGGATAATCGGGGTTCAGTGAGGTCACGACAACCTCACCCACTTCACCCGGCGCGACCGGGTTTCCGGTTCCGGGGGTGACGATCTCGACGATGACATGCTCATCAATGATCATCCCGTCCATCGCCGGGCTTTCATAAGCGATGCTGCCCAGATCGGCGGTGGCATAGCATTGCAGACAGGCGATACCGCGATTGGCGTACTCCTGACGCAAAGACGGGAACAAAGCACCGCCGCCAACAACGGCAGTCACGAAATCCAGTGCCACGCCCATCTCATCGGCCTTGTCCAAAATGACCTTGAGGTAATCCGGTGTGCCCGCATAAGCGGTGCAGCCGACATCGCGCGCGGCGGTTACCTGCAGTTCGGTTTGGCCTGTGCCGGCAGGCAGCACCGCAGCCCCCACCGCCCGCGCGCCACTTTCAAAGATCATGCCCGCCGGGGTCAGGTGATAGCCAAAGCAATTCTGAACGATGTCTCCGGGCCCGACACCTGCTGCGTGCAGGAACCGCCCCATCCGCCACCAGTCGTGATCGGTGCTGCCGGGCTCATAGATCGGGCCGGGCGACTGGAAAACATGATGGAAATGCCGGGCCGGTTTGACGGTAAACCCGCCAAAGGGCGGGCGCGACGCCTGCGCCTTAGCCATATCGGACTTGCGCAGAACTGGCAGCTTCACAAGGTCGTCCAGCGACTTTACAGCTGCCGTATCAACATCCGCCATATGCGCCGCAAACCCCGGAGCCGAGTTCGCGCGCGTGATCTGTACCTGCAACGCCTCAGCCTGTTCAGAGGCGCGCTGGTCGGCCGAGCGGGTTTCTAGCGCATCGTAGAATTTCGTCATCGCCAAATCCTCCATCCGCCTACAGCCACCTCTTGCGGCGGCGGTATGAGCGCACATCGCGGAAGCTTTTGCGGCCGTCATCCGACATGCCCAGATAGAATTCCTTAACATCGGGGTTTTCGCGCAGCTCGGCAGCTGGGCCATCCATCACAACGCGGCCGGATTCAAGAATATAGCCATAATGTGCGAACCTGAGCGCCACATTGGTGTTCTGCTCGGCCAGCAGAAACGAGACGCCCTCTTTTTCGTTCAGATCTTGGACGATGCCGAAAATCTCTTCGACAAGCTGCGGGGCCAGTCCCATGGACGGCTCATCCAGCAGGATCGTCTCGGGCCGCGACATCAGCGCCCGACCCATCGCAACCATCTGTTGCTCTCCGCCCGACGTGTAACCCGCCTGACTGCGGCGGCGTTCCTTCAGACGTGGGAAATAGGTGTAAACAAGGTCCAGATCCTGTTGGATCGCGGCCTTACCATCTTTGCGGGTATAGGCGCCGGTCAGCAGGTTTTCCTCGACCGTCAAATGTTCGAAACAATGGCGGCCCTCCATCACCTGGATGACGCCTTTTTCCACCAGATCTGCAGGATCGCTTTCATGCACGCTGGTCCCGCGATACTTGATTGATCCCTTGGTGACTTCGCCCCGTTCCGAATGCAGCAGGTTCGACACAGCCTTGAGTGTGGTGGTCTTGCCTGCCCCATTGCCGCCCAGCAGGGCCGTAATGCCCCCTTTGGGCACCGTTAGGCTGACGCCTTTCAGCACAAGGATCACATGATTGTAGATCACCTCGATATTGTTGACCTCAAGCAGGGTTTCCGCCTGCACGTCAGTGGTTTGTGCCGCATCCAGCATCAGCGCGTGTCCTCATGACTGTCCCGCGAGGGACCGTTGGGATAGAGCGGCGGCTGCCCGCCGCTCTGGTCAGTTTCGCGGCCCCGGATCAAGACCGGGGCCAGCCATTATTCACACCCGGGTGTGATGTTGTTTTCCGCTGCATAGGCTGCGGAATCTTCTTCGATCAACGTGTTGATCACATCTGCATCGGTCGGCTGGAAGTCCTGAACCGGGTTCCAGGTTCCGGCCGCAGCATCCCACTGCACAACGCCGACAAGGCCGGGTCCGCCGTGATTTTCGCACGAGACCGAGAATTCAGGCCCGAAACCGGTCATGCCCAGCGCTTCCATCTTGGCGTTGGTCATTTCCAGCGCCTCCATACCATCGCGCATCATGGATGCGTCGATATCAGCGGTATTGTGGATTCCCTGCGCAGTCTTCACAGCTTCAGCGGCCAGCATGGCGGCATAGAGACCGCGGTTATACTGAACCGAGCCAAGCTGATCGCCCGCACCCGCCGCTTTGCCTGCATCCACCACGTATTTTTGCAGATCGTCATAGACCGGATAGTCCATGCCCAGCCCGGTAAAGGTCAGTGCCTTATAGCCGTTTGCCTTGTCGCCCGCGGGCTGCACGTCAAATTCAGCGCCAGACCACCAGACACCGATGAAGTTTTCCATCGGGAAGCGGATGTTCGCAGCTTCCTGCACCGCGACCTGGTTCATCACGCCCCAGCCCCACATGATTACATAATCAGGCTTTTCGCGGCGAATTTGCAGCCACTGCGATTTCTGTTCCTGACCGGGGTGGTCAACAGGCAGCAGCGTCAGGTCGTACCCGTGCTTTTCAGCCAGGGTTTCCAGCGTGCGGATCGGTTCCTTGCCATAGGCCGAGTTGTGATAGACCAGTGCGATTTTCTTACCGTTCAGGTCACCATCGTTTTCGCTCAGCAGATAGTTGATCGCGCCCGAAGCTCCGTTCCAGTAGTTGGCCGGATAGTTGAACACGTGGCTGAATACCTTGCCGTTCGCAGCAGAGGTCCGGCCATAGCCCATCGTGTGCAGCGGAATGCCATCTGCAGTCACTTTTGGGATCAGCTGGTATGTAATGCCGGTCGACAATGGCTGATATACCAAGGCGCCTTCGCCCTTTGTGGATTCATAGCATTCCACGCCTTTTTCGGTGTTATAGCCGGTTTCGCATTCAATCACATTGGCCGAAACACCTCCGATGCCGCCGTCACGCTCGTTGAGCAGTGTGAAATAATCGGCATAGCCGTCAGCAAACGGGATACCGCCTGCCGCATATGGTCCCGTCCGATAGCTGAGCGACGGGAACACAAGGTCGGCCATGGCCGGACCTGCGGCCATCATGGCGCCCAGCGCCAGGGTTGCCAGTTTCGTCTTCATCGGGTGTCTCCTCCCTTGATTGGTCCGATGTTGAATTCGGGCTTTGCACCCGTCTTGTCTTTGGGCCTGCCCGTCAGTGCGGAAACGGCCAGAGTCTGAGTTTCTCTTTCGCCACACGCCAAAGCTGCGCCAGTCCATGCGGTTCCAGAATCAAGAACATGATGATGAGTGCGCCGACGATCACCAAATTGAGATGCGCAACGATATCAGTGGGCCAGCCCAGTAGATCGACACCGACCACCTTCAAAACAACCGGCAGCAATACCAAGAAAGCTGCCCCGGCGAAGGAGCCGAAGATAGACCCTAATCCGCCGATAATGACCATGAATAGGACCAGGAACGATTTCTGGATGCCAAAGACTTCGCCAACCTCAACTGCGCCCAGATAGACCGCAAAGAATAGCGCCCCCGCGATACCCACAAAAAATGAGCTGACAGCAAAGGCGGTCAGTTTTGCCTTAAGCGGGTTTACCCCGATGATCTCGGCCGCGATATCCATGTCGCGGATCGCCATCCATGTCCTGCCGGTCGTTCCCCGAGTCAGGTTCCGTGCAATGATGGCGCAGAAGGTCAGGAAGATCAGGCAGAACAGATAAGTTGCCCAGGCCGGAGCATTCGGCCCTGTGATGATGATGCCGAACACATCCCGCTCGGGCGCGTTGATCTGCCCAGATGCCGAGTAGTTGTAGAACCACGGCACACGGTTGAACAGCCACACCAGAAAGAACTGCGCCGCAAGCGTGGCCACGGCCAAATAGAACCCTTTGATCCGAAGCGAAGGCAATCCGAACAGAACACCGACAATGGCGGTGATCCCGCCCGCAAGGATGACATGGATGAACATGCTGACTTCGGGAAAGGCCGTCATCAGCTTGTAGCAGGCATAGGCCCCCACAGCCATGAACCCACCGGTACCCAGCGACACCTGCCCGCAATAGCCAACCAATACATTCAAACCGATGGCGGCGATCGCATAGATCAGAAACGGAAGCAGCAGCGCGTTCGCCCAGTAGTCATTGATGATGAATGGAATGATCCCAAATGCCACTGCCAGCA
Organism: Ruegeria sp. YTSA226; assembly: GCF_059609905.1. Classification (NCBI taxonomy): domain Bacteria; kingdom Pseudomonadati; phylum Pseudomonadota; class Alphaproteobacteria; order Rhodobacterales; family Roseobacteraceae; genus Ruegeria; species Ruegeria sp. YTSA226. The sequence continues at coordinate 18,877 of NZ_JBXWMQ010000021.1, read as the reverse complement.
CCACATAGTACCGATACCGGTCAAATTTGATCGGAAAGGTCTGGCTGTCTTCCACGTAAGAGGTTTTGAAATCTCCGGCCTCGCGATAAAACATGTCTTACTTTCCCCATTCTTCCTGCGCCCGGTCGCGTGCAGCAGTGTTCAGTTGGCTGGAGCCTTTGGCATATCCGCTCGCCTCTGAGGCGCGCACAAGTTTCATGTAGGCCATGACACCCGTGACCAACCCGGCAAAAGCCAGGATCGCGGCGATCGTCAGTTGGCTGTCGGTCAGATCGTCCGAGGTCAGGGCGATATACCCAAACGCCCAGAACCCGGCCCATGCGATCACGTTGAGAATGGCGATGAGCTTGGTCATGACTACACCCTTTCGATGATCTTCTCGCCGAACAGGCCCTGCGGCCGGAACACAAGGAAGATCAGCGCAAGCACGTAGGCAAACCAGTTCTCGGTCGCACCGCCAACCATCGGGCCAATGGCGAACTCGAACAGTTTCTCACCCACACCGATGATCAACCCTCCGACGATGGCTCCGGGGATCGAGGTAAACCCGCCCAGCATCAGCACCGGCAACGCTTTGAGCGCGATCAGCGACAGTGAGAACTGCACGCCAGACTTGGTGCCCCACATGATGCCCGCGACCAGAGCCACGAACCCGGCCACAGACCAGACCATGATCCAGATGAAATTCAGCGAAATCCCCACCGACAGCGCCGCCTGATGGTCATCCGCCACAGCGCGCATCGCCCGGCCCTGCTTGGTATATTGGCTGAACACAACCAGCGCTGCCACCAGCAGCGCCGCAATTACCGTTGCCACAATGTCCAGATTGTCGATGAAGAACCCATAGCCGAAGACGTTAAAGGTCGCCTCATCGAGCCAGAGGTTGATGCCCTGCGGCAGGCCTACATCCAGCGTCTTGATCTCGGACCCCCACATCAGGTCGGCCACGCCCTCAAGGAAATAGGCCAGCCCGATGGTGGCCATGAACAGGATGATCGGCTCTTGGCCAACCAGATGGCGCATCACGAACCGCTGCACCGCCCAAGCCAGCAGAACCATCACCGCCATAGTCAGAATAATCGCCAGCAGCGCAGGGACACTCCAGCCAAAGTAATGGATATGCGTCCCGAAAGTCGCATTGATCAGATGTGCAAACGGCACCTGCCCGTTCATGATTCCGACAAGAGTCATCGCGGCAAACAGGGCCATAACCCCTTGCGCATAATTGAAAATCCCTGACGCCTTGTAGATCAGCACAAAGCCCAGCGCGACCAGCGCATAGAGCACCCCGGCCATAAGACCGTTGAGGATGACTTCCATCGCAAATACGAGTTGTTCAGGCATCCTATGTCCTCCGAACAGATTTCATCTGGCGCGTCATCCCGGAAAATTCGTCGAATTTTCTCAGCCCGTTCCGTAGATCAGTCATGGCTCACCCCCAGATAGGCATCGATGACTTCCTGATTGTTGCGCACCTCATCAGGCGTTCCGTCGCCGATCTTCTTGCCGTAATCCATCACGACCACCCGATCGCTCAGATCCATCACCACGCCCATGTCATGTTCGATCAGGGCGATGGTGGTGCCGAATTCATCATTCACGTCGAGGATAAAGCGGCTCATGTCTTCTTTCTCTTCAACATTCATCCCGGCCATCGGCTCATCCAGCAGCAACAGCTTGGGTTCAGCGGCCAGCGCCCGGGCCAGTTCGACCCGCTTTTTCAAGCCGTAGGGCAGGCGTGAAACGGGCGTCTTGCGGATATGCTGGATTTCGAGAAAGTCGATGATCCGTTCGACTGCCTCTCGGTTTTCGGTCTCTTCGGCCTCGGCCTTACCCTTCCACCAAGCCTGCTGCAGGATATTGGTCTTCATATAGTTCAGGCGCCCGGTCATGACGTTGTCCAAAACGCTCATGCCTTCGAACAGGGCGATGTTCTGGAATGTTCGCGCAATCCCCTGCCGCGCGACCTCATAGGGCCGCATTGGAGGGCGCTTGGCCCCGTGAAACCAGACCTCGCCCTCTTGTGGGACATAGAACCCCGAGATTACGTTCAACATCGAGGACTTACCCGCCCCGTTCGGACCGATAATGGCGCGGATCTCACCCTCACGGATGTCGAACGAGATATCCTTGATCGCCACCACACCGCCAAAGCGCAGAGTGATGTTCTTCATCTCCATCACGACGCCGCCGATCTTGCGGCCGTCTTCGGTGACATATCCTTCGGAACTATCCAACATCAGCCCCTCCTTGACTTACGCAATACACGGAATGGCGGGCGGGCGATGACCATAGGTCGAGCGGCGCAGGACCGGACTTCATTCCGCCGCTACCTTGTGTTGCGTGACCGTTACAACCGGCGCATCCACGATCTCAAGTGTGGCACTGATCGAGCCCTTGCGGCCGTCCTCATAGGTCACCTCGGTAGTGGTCGAAACGCTTGAAGACCCGTCGTAAAGGGCGGTGATGATGTCGTGGAATTTCTCTTCGACAAAGCCCCGGCGCACTTTGCGGGTTCGGGTCATCTCACCGTCATCCGCATCCAGTTCCTTGTGCAGCACCACAAAGCGATGCACCTGACAGCCCGACAGCATTTCATCGGCGGCGACCGATTTGTTGACCGCTTCCACATGGGACTTGATTGTCTCTAACACTTGCGGATGTGCCGTCAGTTCCTGATAGGACCCATAGGCAACGTTGTTGCGCTCGGCCCAGTTCCCCACGGCTGTAAGGTCGATATTGATGAACGCCACGCAGCGATCCTTGCCATTGCCGAACAGCACGACCTCAAGAATATCGGGATAGAACTTCAGCTTGTTCTCAACATATTTCGGCGCAAACATCGAGCCATCGACCATTTTTCCGACGTCCTTGGCGCGGTCGATGATCCGCAGATGACCGCTGCTTTCCTCAATGAACCCGGCATCACCCGTGGCCACCCAACCCTCGGCATCCTTGGTCGAGGCGGTCGAGTCCGGGTTGTTGTAATATTCGACAAACACACCTGGCGAGCGATAGTAGATCTCGCCCGTTTCGGCGATCTTCAGCTCGACATCTGGCGCGGGCACACCAACCGTATCGGCGCGCACCTCGCCATCGGGCTGCACGGTGATGAAGACCGTCGCCTCGGTCTGCCCATAAAGCTGCTTCAGGTTAATCCCCAGCGAGCGGTAGAAATCGAAAATCTCAGGCCCGATCGCCTCGCCTGCCGTATAACCGACCCGGAACCGGCCATACCCCAGCGTATCCTTCAGCGGCCCATAGACCAGCAGATTGCCCAGCGCGTATTTGATCCGATCACCAAACCCGACCGCTTTGCCATCCAGCAGTAACCCACCCACCTTTTTGGCATGGGCCATAAAATGGTGGAACATACGCTGCTTCAGCTTGCCCGCATCTTCCATCCGGATCATGACGTTGGTCAGCTGCGTTTCAAATACTCGCGGCGGGGCAAAGAAATAGGTCGGACCGATCTCGCGCAGGTCGGTTATCATCGTGTCAGCGCTTTCGGGGCAGTTTACACAGAACCCGCACCAATAGGCCTGACCGATGGAAAAGATGAAATCACCTACCCAAGCCATCGGCAGATAGGACAGGATGTCCTCATTCCGGGTCAGGTGGTCAAACTCTGCAGAATTCTTGGCGCTTTCGATCACATTGCGGTTCGATAGCACCACGCCTTTCGGCTTGCCTGTGGTGCCCGAAGTATACAGCATCACACAAGTGTCGTCATAGGTGATCGCAGCGATACGCGCGTCCAGCTCGGCATCAAAGCGAGCATGACCTGCGCTGCCTTCGGCCTTGATGTCGTCCAGCGCGTTCATCTGGGAATGATCATATTTCCGCATCCCACGCTTGTCAGTGTAGAGGATGTGTTTGATCTGGTGAACTTTTTCCTGAATCTCGATGACTTTATCGACCTGTTCCTGGTCACCGCAGACGACATATTTCGCACCGCAATGTTCCATCACATATGTCATCTCTTCGGCGACCGCGTCCTGATAGAGCGGCACCGGAATCGCACCCACCATTTGGGCCGCAACCATCGACCAGTAATGCGCCGGGCGGTTCCGGCCTATGACGGCGATATGGTCGCCCTTTTCAACGCCAATCTCAAGAAACCCCAGCGCAATGGCGCGGATTTCCTTGGCCGCCTCGGCCCAGGTCCAGCATTGCCAGATCCCGAATTCCTTTTCGCGATAGGCCGGGGCATCCCCGAACTGAACCACATTGCGGTGTAGCAGCGCCGGAAGAGACTGCATCCCTTCAGCGCCTGACTGCGTCTGAGTCAATCTTTTTCTCCTCCCCACCCGGCCCCTCCCCGGGCCGGAAATGGCGGGTCCGGGTCTGGCCCGGACGCCAACGCCCCGATTAAGGGACGTCGACACGATCAGCGTCAAGTTTTGCCTGATGTTTTCTCAATTCTTACGAAATGTAACAAGTTGGGCCGTGCCGCCCGGGTCATACACCTCGTCAGAGACCCGACCCGAGATGACCACAAACTGTTCCGCGAACTGCAAATTTGCAGCAGGTAAGCGCATTCATCCACGTATACCGGTATTGGCTTGGGGTTTTGTATGTTTACCGCGCCTGGAATTCACCGTATGCATCCCGCAACTGAGTAGGATATTCAGAGCGGTTTTTCATGCCGATTTGCTATGCATGTGTATCGACCGAAGGCATCGGTTATGCGGAATGATCCAGATCGCATGACCAAAACCGCTCGAATTGTGCGATCAGAGGCGTGCGCCTTTGAAATCAACCGTTTTCTTGGACGGTCGGGCAGCACGAATTCCGACTCCTTTCCCACCCCAATACGCAAGGCAGGACTGCCGAGATGAATGTCACTCACCAGAGCATCACCAATGTGCTTTCACAGCATTATGACCTGACACCTTCGACCGAATTGGTTGAGGAAATGCAGGAGACCTATGCCCGGATGGACCGGGTGGTGACGCCGCCGGATTTCGCGATCTATGCGCCCTATATCAAGGCGATCAATGCGCTTAAAAAAGAGCGGAACGCGGTCATTCTGGGCCATAACTACATGACGCCTGAAATTTTCCATGGCGTGTCGGATTTTGTGGGTGACAGTCTGCAACTGGCGATGAAGGCCAGCGACGTCGAAGCCGACGTGATCGTACAGGCGGGCGTGCATTTCATGGCCGAAACCTCGAAAATCCTGAGCCCCGAGAAAATCGTGCTGATGCCGGACATGGCCGCAGGCTGTTCGCTGGCCGAAAGCATCACCGCCGAGGGAATCGACGAGATGCGCGCCAAATACCCCGGCGCGCCGGTCGTCTCCTATGTGAACACCACCGCCGAGGTGAAAGCCGCGTCCGATATCTGCTGTACATCGTCCAACGCCGTTCAGATCGTCGATGCGATGGAATCCGACACCGTCATCATGACGCCGGATCAATATCTGGCGCAGAACGTGGCAAATGAAAGCCGCAAGAACATCGTGTACTGGCCGGGCTCGTGCATCGTGCATGAACAATACACCGCCCAGGACCTGCGCGATTTTCGCAAATGGAATCCGGGCACACGGTTGATTGCCCACCCGGAATGCCCGCCCGAAGTGGTGGCCGAGGCCGATTTCTCTGGCTCGACCAGCGGGATCATTAAGTATGTCAGCACCGAAAAGCCCGAAAAGGCGATGCTGATCACCGAATGCTCGATGGCCTCGAACATCGCCGATGAACTGCCCGAGGTCGACTTTGTCGGCCCCTGCAACATGTGCCCCTACATGAAGAAGATCACGCTGCAAAAAATCCTCTATGTGCTGCACACGATGGAAGGTCAGGTCGAGGTTGACGCCGAGATCGCGGAAAAAGCGCGCCATTCGGTGCAGGCGATGATCGACCTGTCGCGAAAGCTGGGTCTCTGATCCGAGATGGAAACCCTCACCACCGACCGCGTTATCATCGTGGGCGCCGGGCTGGGCGCGCTCTATGCTGCGCTGAAACTGGCCCCGCATCCGGTGGTGATGATCTCTCCTGAAGCGTTGGGCGAGGGTGCTAGTTCTGCCTGGGCGCAGGGGGGAGTGGCTGCGGCGATGGACGCTGATGACAGCCCGGAAAGCCACGCGGACGACACCGTGAATGCCGGTGCGGGCACCGTTGATCCGCAGGTGGCTGAATTGGTGACGCGTCAGGCGCGCGACTATATTCTGGACCTGACCACGCTGGGCACGCCTTTCGACCGGACCGCGGGCGGCGATTACGTGCTGTCGCGCGAGGCCGCGCACAGCTTTGCCCGTGTCGTCCGGGTCAAGGGCGATCAGGCAGGCGCGCAGATCATGGCCGCCCTGATCGAACAGGTGCACGAAACCCCGTCGATCCAGGTTCTGGAGGGCACCATGGCCCTTGGGCTGGACGTCGAAGACGGGCGCGTTACCGGCGTCAGCATTCAGCGTGCGGATAATGGCGGGTCAGCCCCGGTGATGCTGCGCGGGGCTGCGGTTTTGCTGGCCGGGGGCGGGTCAGGCGGGCTCTATGCGCTGACAACCAACCCGCCGCGTATTCGCGGGCAGGTGATTGGCATGGCGGCACGCGCGGGGGCGCTGATTGCGGATGCCGAATTTGTCCAGTTCCACCCCACCGCGATGGATGTAGGTGAAGACCCCGCGCCGCTGGCGACCGAAGCGCTGCGCGGTGAAGGGGCCATTTTGATCAACCGTCATGGCGCGCGGTTCATGCAGGCCATCCACCCGGATGCCGAGCTTGCCCCGCGCGACGTCGTCGCCCGCGCCATCTATGCGCAGGTTCAGGCGGGCAACCGTCCCATGCTGGACACGCGCGAGGTTCTGGGCGAGGCGATCAAGGCACAGTTCCCCTCGGTCGCCGAATATTGCGCCCGCAATGGCATCGACCCGGCGCAGGAACCCATCCCCGTTGCCCCCGCTGCGCATTACCACATGGGTGGCATCGCGACCGAAACCAGCGGATGCGCCAGTATCGACGGCTTATGGGTCTGCGGTGAGGCATCCTCGACCGGGTTGCACGGTGCCAACCGTCTGGCCTCGAACGGTCTGCTTGAGGCGCTGGTCTACGCCCGCATCTGCGCGGAAGGCATCGCCCGGACCCTGCCAACACCTAGCGCGACGCCGCCGCTGGAAATCACCTTTCAGGACGGCGGCACCCCATCTGACCCTGCCGCCGTGACAGAGCTGCGCCAGACCATGACCCGCTATGTTGGCGTTATCCGTGATCGCAAGGGCCTGATCAAAGCGCTTGGCATCATCGCGCGGCTAGAGGCAGCAAACAGCGACAACCCGTCTTTCCTGAACATGTGCGCCACCGCCACTTTAATCGCGGCGGGCGCTTTGGCGCGCGAAGAAAGCCGCGGCGCGCATGAACGATCCGATTTCCCCGACCCCTCGGCCGGACCCGGCAAACGATCCGAAATGTACCTTTCCCAAGCACTCGCCATCCGCGCGCAGGCCTGCAAGGAGCAATCATGAGCTTCTCTACCGTTCCCGATCTTGTCCTTGAACCGATGATCCGCATTGCCCTGATGGAAGATCTTGGCAGCTATGGCGACGTCACCACCCGCGCGGTGATCCCGGCGGATACCACCTATGATGCTTGCCTGAACGCGCGCGAGGATGCGGTCGTGTCCGGCATGCAAGTCGCGGCGCTGGCGTTTCGCCTGATCGACCCCTCATTGGACATCACCACGCATATTGCCGATGGCCAACCCTGTAAGGCAGGCGATACGCTGATGACCATCAAGGGATCGGCCGCCTCAATCCTGTCGGGCGAACGGGTGGCCCTGAACTTTGCCGGTCGCCTGACCGGGATCGCCACAAAGACCGCCGGCTTCGTGGCTGAAACTAAAGGCACAAATGCCCGCGTCACCTGCACCCGCAAAACAACCCCCGGCCTGCGTCTGGTTGAAAAACTGGCCGTGCTGCATGGCGGCGGGTTCAACCACCGATACTCTCTGTCAGATGCGATCCTGATCAAGGACAACCACATCGCAGCCGCTGGCGGGGTGCGTCAGGTGCTGGAGGCCACCAAGGCCCATGCCAGCCACATGATGGCCGTCGAGATCGAGGTCGACCGTCTGGACCAACTGGCCCAAGTGCTTGAGGTCGGAGGCGCCTCGGTCGTCCTGTTAGACAATATGGACAATGACATGCTGCGCGAGGCGGTGGCGATGGTGGATGGCAGGCTCAAGACCGAAGCCTCGGGCAATGTGAAGCTGGATCGCATCGCCTCAATCGCGGCAACGGGTGTTGACTATATCTCTTCAGGTGCATTGACCCATTCGGCGCGCACCGTGGATTTGGGATTGGACTTTCCGGTCTAGACCACGGTCGCGCGTCAGCACTGGCACATGGGCTACAGCTGCTAACCCTGTGCAGAAAGCTCCACCATTTCCCTGTGCCGGTCCCGCGCCTGCCCCTGTACACGCTTGACGAAGGGCTGAGGCAGCTCCGGGCCAAGGCGCGTCCCATATTTTTCGCAGGATTTATCACCGATCAGCTCAGCGAACCTGACCCATGTCCGAAAGGCAAAAACGTCCCGCAAGCTGAGGATCGGTTTGGAATTGCTTGGTCTTTCCGGGGCAGGCATCGGAATGTCCGTGAAATACGCCTCTTCGATCCCGCTCCAATCGGATGGTGTTTCAAAGTCGTCCCCCGCACCCTCGGAATACTTAAACGCGGGGTATTCCATACTGTATTCAGAACATCCGTGGGATATTTTTGAGTGAACCCCAGTGATCTCAAATTCCGCCTGTGCGGCACGGAAAATCGCAAGACACTCTTTCGCCTCTGCGATCGACTCACAATAGATATACGCCTTATAGGGAAACTTGACCGCTTCGCGCAGCTCGATCATGCTTTTTCTGGCATTGTCCCTGGGCAGCTGCAGGTTGAGCAGCAAGAAATAGACCTGAAACATCCCCTCAAGGTTCTCAGGCAGGATCTGCACCTTGTAGCACTCGTGGCACAGTCCACAGATCACCTTGGTTTCTTCAAAGAAATTCAGGCGTTGGCCGCAATTCCCATGCTCGCCATTGATGGTGATGGTTTGACCCACATAGATCTGGGCGATGGGCACGGCCAACTGGATTTTCTGTGTGTCCAGGGCTTTCATCCAACCAGAATAGGCGGCGGTCTGCCGTCCGGTGTCGACCAGGGCTGCCTGCCAGCCCTTTTTCAACCCGCCCGTCACCTCAAGCTGCGCTTTGCTGTAGGCGCCCAGATGCTGTTTCGGTAGGTTGGAGTATTCCAGCATCGTCACAAGCTGCCGGATGGCCTGTCGGTCATTGGGCTTGAGTGAAACCCGCTTCTCAAGACGTTCCAGCTGCGCGTAATCCATCACTCTGGCCTCCTGCTTCGGGTTTGGCCCGCCAGTTTTTCTTGTGATTGCGCCGAATGAGGTCGCCGTCAACTGAAATGCGCGAAACTGGCTAGCTGCCGGATTGTTCTGAGACGATCTCTCCGAGCCGGGTAAAGAATTTCCCCGACAGTTTCTTGGCAGTCCCGGCAATCAAACGGCTGCCAAGCTGGGCGATCTTGCCGCCGACATCCACCTTAGCAGTATAGGCAAGAACCGTCTCGGACCCGTCTTCGGTCAGGGTCACATCGGCACCGCCCTTGGCAAACCCCGCAGCCCCGCCCTTGCCCTCGCCCTGCAGCGAAAATCCGTCCGGTGCCTTGGATTTATCCAGCGTGACCTGACCCGCGAACCGCGCTTTCACCGGACCGATTTTCAGAACCACCTTTGCCTCAAGGTCTTGCGGCGAAGATTGGGTCAGCTCTTCGCAGCCGGGGATACATTCCTGCAGGATATCGGGGTTGTTCAGCGCCTCATACACCACGTCCCGCGGGGCAGCGATGCGGATTTCGTCACTGAGTTCCATTCTGGCATCCTTCGCACAACAGCTTTGTGCCTATCAATAACGCGGTTTTTGCCAAATGTTTCAATTTTTTGTTTCAGATCAGGATACGCGACCCCAAATCTTACCTAATCGGGCGCCACCGGTTTGCGGTGACGCCAAATGCGGTCAGTCGCTGATCGCGCCCTCTTCGTCGCGGCGCTGATGCATCTTGGCTTTGACACGCGCGCCTACGATCAGAGGCAGAACAAATCCGATCAGGGCAATGGACCACAAGCCGATGGCCAGCGGGCTGTCAACCAGCGTCCACCAGTTGCCATTGTCGATGGTGACTGCGCGGCGCAAGTTATTCTCCATCGAGTTGCCCAGCAGCGTGCCCAGAATGATCGGCACCAGCGGCACGTCCAGCTTGCGCAGAACCCAGCCCATGACACCGAACCCAATCATCACCAGTAGATCAAAGCTGGACCCCGAGATGCCGTAAATACCCACAAAGCTGACCATCGCCACGACGGGCATCAGGATACGCGAGGGCACCATCAGGACGCGGGTGAACAGGCCCACCATCGGGATATTCATCGCGAGCAACATAAAGTTGGCAATGAACAGTGCCGCAATCAGGCCCCAGACCACATCCGGGTTCTGGGTGAACAGCAGCGGTCCGGGCGTGATATTCAGCGCCAACAGAACCGCCAGCAGCACGGCGGTGGTCCCTGACCCCGGCACGCCCAGCGCCAGCATCGGCACCAAGGCCCCCCCGGCGGCGGCGTTGTTGCCGGCCTCGGGCGCGGCGACGCCACGCGGATCACCGGTGCCAAATGTGTTGTCCTTGTCGACCAGCCGTTTCTCCATCGAATAGGAAATAAACGAGCCCAAAGACGCCCCGGCCCCCGGCAGAACCCCCGCCAGAAAGCCCAGGAATGAGGTGCGCAGCATGGTCGGCATGCATTGCTTGATCATTGACATCGGCGGGTAAAGCCGCCCGATATTCAACTTGCGCCCAGCGGCATCCGACCCGCCATGACGGTTTTCCAGAAAGATGAACACTTCGGACAGGGCAAACAGGCCGACAATGGCGACAAGGAAATCCAGCCCATCATACAGGTGCACCTCACCAAAGGTGAACCGCGGTACGCCGGTCTGGGTATCGACACCAATGGTCGCCAACCCAAGGCCCAGCGCAGCGGCAAAAGCCGATTTCGCCTGATTGGTCGAGGACACGCCGCCCAGCGTCATGAAGGCCAGCGCGAACAGGGCGAAATACTCAGCCGGTCCAAACAGCAGCGCGATCTTGACCAGCTGCGGCGCCAGAAAGATCAGGCCCCATGTGGCCAGAAACGCACCAATGAATGAGGCGATACCGGACAGCGAGAGCGCCTCGCCCGCAAGGCCTTTTTTGGCCATCGGATGCCCGTCCAAGCAGGTCATCATCGCAGGCTCGTCCCCAGGGATGTTCAGCAAGATCGACGAGATTCTCCCGCCATACATTGCCCCATAATAAACACTGGTCAGCAGGATCAGAGACGGCGTCGCGCCCAGCCCCAGCGTGAACGCAAGAGGAATCAGAATGGCCACGCCGTTCGACGGGCCCAGACCGGGCAACGCGCCCATGATCGTGCCCAGAAAACAACCCAACAGGGCCAGCAACAAGTTTTGCCATGTTAGCGCGATAGCGAATCCATCGCCAAGGGATGCAAGAGTTTCCATGACGTTCCCCTTAGAAACCCAATGGTCCGCGAGCCAGTGACAGGCCCAGAACCAGATGGAAGATGACGTAGATACCGACAGAAGTACCGATTCCGACCATTACGCTTTCGATCGGACCAGATCCCAGCCGCCAGGCCAGGTAAGCCGCAGCAAAGGCGGTAGAGATTACAAATCCCAGAACCGGCAACAGCTCGGCATAGAAGATCATCACGACTACAGCGGCGCCGACTTCGACCAGCCGGCCCAGCGCGGGCCACTCGGGCTCGGCATCCGGGCGCAACGCGATGACCGCGCTGGACAGGCCAAGGATGGCGGCGACAATCAGTGGAAAGGCCTTGGGGCCAACCGCGTCTGACAGAAAGCTCTCTTCAATCGCCAGCGCTGACAGGGCAAAGCCGATGGCAAGAAGAATGCCGAAGACCCCGAATATGCGATCACTCATGGGTATCTCCTATGTAAGGGAAGTATGGGCCTGGTCGGGGTGCCGCGCGCCCGGCGCGACACCCCGCTCTCAGGTGAGTGCTGGTCTTATTTGATGATACCGATCTCTTTCGAGATGGTCTGGATCTGACCCACGGATTGCGCAACAAAATCCTGGAAAGCTGCGCCTTGCAGGTCCAGCGGGGCCAGACCATTGGCGGCCATGACCTCTTTCCATTCATCCGAGGCGTAAAGATCACCGATCTTACCGACCCAATCGCCATAGGCCTCATCGCTCATTCCGCCAGGGGCGTAGAACCCGCGCCAGTTTGCGCCGATGGCATCAATGCCCTGTTCCTTGGCCGTCGGGAAATCAGCGAATTCGCCGGGCAGACGTTCAGGCGCCAATACGGCGATGACTTTGATATCGCCCGAGTCGACAAAACCCTTGGCTTCCGAGATGTCACCGGTAAAGGCTTGAACCGAACCGGCCAACAGCTGGGTCACAGCTTCGCCGCCGCCATCAAAGGCGATGTATTTGACCGACCGTACGTCCTCGATGCCATAGGCATTGGCCGCGATCAGAACCTTCAGGTGATCCCAACCGCCCACGGCGGAACCGCCCGCCACGGACACAGACGTCGGATCGGATTTGATCTGATCCAACAGGTCGGGCAGCGTGTTAACCGCGCTATCGGCAGCAACGGCGATCACGCCATAATCCGCACCGATGGCCGCTAGCCAACGCACCTGATCCATGGTGTTGCCTGGATAGGCGCCCTGCGCCAGGCGGGTTGCCGTGGCCGCACTGGCCGCTACGATCAGCTCATTATCCTCGCCGCGCTTGTTGACGACCTCGGCAAAGGCAACACCGCCACCGCCGCCGGCCAGGTTCACAACCTGCATGGTCTGGTCGATCAGACCCAGATCCTGCAGAGATTTACCGACCTGACGGCAGGTGAAATCCCAACCGCCGCCGGGGTTGGCCGGGGCAATACATTCCTGTGCGCTGGCGCTCACGCCGGACAGGGCAAAAACAGCAGCCGCAATCGCGCCGCTTGTTCCAAACAGTTTCATTCGTGTCTCCTCCTCTGGTCTTTTTGGGCTGCGTCCTGCAACCGAAACCTGTTCCCGCAAGGGACTGTCCTTGCGGGCTGGTACTGTTTACAGAATAATGCTGTCACGAACCTGTCACAGAAATTCAGGGCAGGGCGCGGGGGGACAATGCGCGTATTGATGATCGAGGATGCCGTAGATCTGGCCGAAGGCGTAATAGCTCATCTGGCGCGGTCGGGCGTTGTCTGTGATCTGGCGACCACTGTCGAATCCGCACGTGATTTCCGCGCAGTTCAAACCTATGACGCGATGCTTCTGGATATAAACCTGCCTGACGGGTCCGGCCTGAACTTTCTGGGCAAAATCCGAGACAGCGGCGACCGCACCCCAGTGCTAATGCTGACGGCACTGACTTCGGTCGAAGATCGTGTCGCGGCTTTGGACAAAGGTGCCGACGATTATTTGGGCAAGCCTTTTGACCAGCGCGAGCTTGAGGCGCGGTTGCGCGCCCTTGTCCGGCGCGATGCCGATCGCAAAAGCGAACAGATCACGCTGGGTCCGCTGATCTATGCCGCCAAGGATCGCAGCGCCACGCTGAACGGTAAACGCCTGAACCTAACCGCGCGCGAGGCGGCAGTCCTGGACGCCCTGATCCGGCACGAAGGTCAGTATCTGTCGAAATCACGGCTGTATAACTCGCTTTACGGGTTCGAAGACGCCGATGTGGGGGAAAACGCGATCGAGCTGTATATCGCACGGCTCCGCAAAAAATTCACCGGCAGCGCCATCAGCATTACCACCCAGCGTGGGGTGGGGTATCGGATCGGTCTGAATGACTAGGCTGCGCCTGCCCCACAGCCTGACGGCCCGCGTTCTGAGTGCGGTGGTTCTGATCCTGGTTCTGGGCGGGTTTCTGGTTGGCCTGTCGATCTGGGCCAATGGTCGGCTGGCGGCGCGGCAGGCCTATGACCGGCTGCTGCTGGGCGCGGCCAGTGACATCGCCGAATCCGTTCGCATTCAGGACGGCCAACCCATTGTCGACCTTCCGGTTTCAGCTTTTCAGCTGTTGGCGCAGGCGCCGGATGACCGGATTTTCTATGCGGTACAGGTGCCTGATGGCCCGTTCATAACCGGGCTGGACCGGGACACCGCGATCGAGGTGCCGCCACAGACTGGCACTGCGCCGGTCTATTTCGCCTCTGATCTGAACGGGGAACCCGCCCGTTTCGTCCGCGTTACCCGCCTGTTTGCCGAGCGCGATTTCTCGGGCGAGGTGGAAATTCTGGTCGGCCAAACCCTGCGCGCGCGCCAATCCATGACCGTGGGCCTGATGCGCGATGCCTTGCTGCCCATGGCGGTGGCCGGGATGTTGCTGCTGATCATGTCGTGGTTTGTCACCCGCTCGGCCCTGCGCCCGCTTGAGGCGCTGTCCGATGACCTGACCCGTCGCGATCCTTATGACCTGACACCGATGGCCAGCGACGGGTTGCCACGCGAATTGCAGGTGATGCTAAGCGCAATGAACCGGTTCATGGGGCGGCTGGACCGGCAGGTAGACACGATGCGCAACCTGATTGCCGACACCGCTCATCAGCTGCGCACACCCGTGGCCGCCATCCGGGTCCAGGCCGAGATTGCGCAGGACGATCCCGACCTTCCAGCCCGCACGCGCGCGCTGGATCGGTTGTTGGGGCGCACCCGGTCACTGGGCACGCTGCTGGATCAGTTGCTGTCGCGCGCCATGGTGATCCACCGTATCGACAGCGCCCCGCGGCTGCCCGTCGACCTGCGCGAAGTGGCGCTGGACGTGCTGGAACACAGCGATCATGAATTGATGGCCCCCACCATCGAGGTGCGTCTGGAAATCGGCGATACGCCAGTTCTTGTGAATGGCGATGCCTTTTCGATCGGCGAAGCCGCCAAGAACCTGCTTGGCAACGCTCTGCGTCATGGTTTGCCACCCGTCCGTATTGGCGCCGCGCAAGAGGGCGCGCGCGCTGTTCTGTGGGTGCGCGATCAGGGGCCCGGACCTGCGACCATAATCGCCGATCAGCTGGGGGACCGGTTCAATCGCAGCACCGGTTCGGGCGAGGACAGCACCGGCCTGGGCCTGTCCATCGTGAAATCCACCGCTGAGGCCTTTGACGGCCGAGTTGAGATGGGGCGGGATGAAACCGGGTTTCGCGCTGCGCTGAGTTTCCCGGCCAGAACAGATGAGAGCAGCACATGATCCGAGCCCTAGCCCTTGTCGTGCTGAGTTTGATTCCTTCGCTTTCGCGCGCCCAAGAAGCCATCGCAGAATTCGGCGCAGGTCAGGATCCGATGTTGATCCGGTCAACCACCGACATTGCGATCATCGCCCCCGTGCTCGAACGATTTACGGCGCTGAACCCCAATCTGCAGGTCACTTATGAACAATGGGGATCTAACGCTCTGTTCCAACACAGCCGCACGGTCTGTAAATCAGGTGAGAATCCTGCAGACATCGTGTTCTCATCCGCGATTCAACAGATGGTCTGGCTGGTGAATTCGGCCTGCGGACACCGGTTTCAATCCGACCTTACCAATGCCCTGCCCGCCGCGCGACGCTGGCGGGATGAGCTGTGGGGGATCACCACCGAACCCGCCGTCATCGTCTACAACAAGACCTTGTTACAGGATCAGAACGTCCCACGCAGCCGGTTCGCCCTGCTGGACATGATGCGAACCCAGCCGGATCTACTGCGTGGGCGCGTGGCAACCTATGACATCGCGGCCTCGGGTCTGGGTTATCTGTTTGCCTATGGAGACAGCCTTGAGGCCACGACTTTCGGCTCTTTGATCGAAGGTTTTGCACGTATCGACGCGGTGGCCACTTGCTGTTCTGCGGAAATCATCCGCGATGTGGCCAATGGGCGCTTTTTGATCGCCTATAACGTTTTGGGGTCTTATGTGGCCAATGCCAAGGCCCCGGGCATTGGGGTGATCCTGCCAGAAGACTATACTCTGGTCCTGTCACGTGCCCTGATGATCCCGCGCCAGGCGCGGAACAAACAAGCCGCCACGGAATTCTTGGATTTTCTCCTGTCGCCACAGGCGCAAACCCTGCTGGCAACTTCGGGTCTAGTCGCCCAGATGGACACCGCCGATACGGGGTTAACGCCCAGCGCCCGAAGGTTCATCGCCCTATCGCCGGCCCTATTGGTAGCCAGAGATCAGAACCGACGGGCCGAGCTGTTCAAGCTGTGGAACGACGCCTTCGACGTGGAAAGTGCGCGCTAGGTCTTTTCGTCGATGGCAGGTTCGATATCAGGCCGAACCGGTTCGATCTCTGCCTCGATAACCTCAGGCTCATCGGCCTCGTCGACCTCATCCATATCGGTGTCGGCCTTGTCCTCAAGCGCGCCAACAATCAATGGCAGCATGTGAACACCAGTGGCCGAGGCGATCTCTGGCGTTTGCGGCGTTTGCCAGCTGAGCGTGTCAAAGCTGTGGCAGTTCTGACAGACCGGACCCCATTCTGGCTGAATGTCATGGCAGTTGTCGCAGACCCATTGCGGCCCGCGCGGCGCGTTCAGCGCCTTTGCCAGCCAGCCCTGCACAACCACATCCGAGGCCCCTTCGCCGCGTTCAATCGCTGCCATCAGCGTATAGGCGCGGGCATCAGCCTGTTTTTCAACCACATCCCCCAGCGCGCGGCGGGCTTCGGGGAAATCTTCGGCGACGATGTTCAACTCGGCCAGAATCAGACAGGTTTCCGGATTCTGCGAGTGTATGCTGGTCAACGTCGCAAAGCGTTTGATGCGCTCGGCCGGTGATTCATCCGGTGCAATATCGGCAAAGGCATGGGCCAGATCGGGATGTGGCTGTGCCTCCCATGCCTTTTTCAGAATCTTCGTTGCGGCACGCGGCTTGCCTTTTTCGATATAGGCACGGGCAGCCATCGCTGCGGCAGGCACCAAATCAGGGGAAAGGCGGTTGGCCTCGATTGCCTGTTCCTGCTGTTCTACGGTCGAGCTTTCGTCCAGAATGCCCTTTGCCTCGGACAAGGCGAGCACCGCATCGCGGCGCTTGAACACATCGCGGGGCAAATGCCCCGATTTCAGCTTGGCGGTCAGCGTTGATCGCGCCCCAGCCCAATCCTGCGACTTGGTCTGCAGGCCCAGCAGGATATCTTGCGTTTCTTGATGGCGTGGCTTGATGGCCAATGCCTTTTCGGCCAGCTTCCGGGCGGTGTCATCATCGCCTTCGGCCAGCTTCTGCTTCATAATACCGCGCACCCCCACAAAACGCGTGGCATTATTCGTCACCAGTTTCTTATAGGTTTCAGATGCCTTTTGGGTATCGCCATTCATCTCGGCGGCCTGGGCCACCAGCAGGTTGGTCAGCTCGGGTTTGTTCAGCAGCTTTTCGGCCTTGGCCGCCTTGTTCATCGCGATCCGCCCCTCACCCGAGGCAAGCGCCATGATCCCATCGGTTAATGCCTGATATCCGCGCTGTTCCCGGCTGCGGTCGAAATAACGCGACAGGGCTGTTTCATCCCCATTGAGGAATTTCAGCGTGGCGATCAGCAGGGTCAGCAGCTTGAAGAACAGCCAGATCGCAATGATCATCACGCCCAGCGCAATGACCGATTGAAGCGGACCAAGCGTGTATTCCGTGCCACCCGCTGTGATCTGCACCCCGCCTTTGGTTTCCATAAGGAACCCGGCGCCAAGAGCCAACAAGCCGACAATCGCAACAAAAACAAGGATCTTAAACAGTGACCACAGCATAGCAGGCCCCTCAGTTCGAGTTCGCGCTTGAGGCAAGCGCATTTGCAGAATCCACAGCAGAAACCCGCGTCTGGGCCGCCTGTTCCCACCCTTCAAATGCAGCTTTGGCTGCATCGGGCAGGGATTTCAGCTCATCCAGGGCAGCAGAGACATCTCCGCCCGATAAAGCGGCTTGAGCCCGCGACAGGACCGCATCGGGGCTGTCACCTTCTTGCGGGGTAACCGAACGTGCACCTGTCTGGCGCTGCAAAAACGCGACAATTCCGGTGCCCTTGTCCGCGTCCCGCGCATCGGCCAGCGCCGTGCGCGCAGCGGGCGCAAAGCTGTCCTGAAGTGCTGCAATCGTCGCGACACCTTCGGTTGCCGGTGCTGCCAGCGCCTCGGGAACGGTTACGCCCGCGGCCTTCAGTTCTGCAATCAGGTCGCCATAAGGTTGACCCGTATTCAACTGTTCATGCACCCGTGACAGAAGGGCTGCATTGGTCGCCGCCAGTGATTTTGCTGCGGCCTCGGCCTCGAGCGTCTGAGCGTCGGACACCATCTTTTCCACCTCGGCCCGTTGCGCGGCCAAAGAGTCTTGGAGTTTTTTCAGCTCGGCCTCGATGGCCGCGCCGGTTTCAGGTGAAGCGCCCTGCGTCAGCGCGCCACTTTCCAACTCGGCCAAACGGCTGGCAAGCGGATCAACCTTGTTGGTCAGATCGGATATGCTGGACTTCACCCCATCCAGATCAGCGGTGATTGGCGCGATTTGGCTGGTCAGCGCGTCAATCTTCTGGGACAGGTCCGACCCGTTGGTCAGAGACTTCGACAGTGTTGATATCTGATCGGATTGTGCGGTCAGCTTCGCCTCAAGTGCGGCGATTGCGTCGGACTCACCCGAGGAGAACGCGCCGCTTTGACCCAGAGCGAACCCGGCCGCCGCAGCAATCGCACCGCCAATAAGCGCCGGGATAAAGCCGCCGCGTTTTTCGACCGGCGGTTCTGCGACGGTCTGATCAGGCGACGTAAGAGCGGCTTCGGCTTCGGCTTCGGCTTCGGCTTCGGCTTCGGCTTCGGCTTCGGCTTCGGCTTCGGCTTCGGCTTCGGCT